>DUUT01000149.1 GCA_012841405.1 Chloroflexota bacterium | reverse complement strand
GCTGCGCTCGATCCATATCACCGAGGCGGCCCAGCGGGGCACCTCGGAAGCGTTTTCATTCTGATCCCGGAGGAACGTGAGCGTGCTACGGTTCTTGAGTGGTGGTCCATCGGAGGCGCCTCTCCGACGACAGGTCGTGCGTCTAGCCCTCCCCGCTGTCGGCGAGCAGGTGCTGTCTCTGATGGTGGGTATCGTCAACACCATGCTCGTCGGGCACCTCAGCGCTGAGGCGCTGACGGCCGTCGGCTTGTCCAGCACCATTACGGGCATGGCCCACATCTTTGTGTCCGCCGTAGGCACCGGCACCACGGCCCTCGTAGCGCAAGCCGTGGGCGCGGAGAAGCCGGCCCTGGCGACGCGCACCATGGAGCAGGCGATGATGCTGGCCATCGCCCTCGGCTTTCTGGTGGCCGTGATACTCATCCCGCTGGCGCCAGTGACGCTGGCCCTCATGGGTGCCGAGGGCGCCACCGTCGATATGGGGGTCACCTATCTGCGACTCGTTGCCGCCAGCCTACCCCTGTCCGTACTGATGTTCGTCGGCAACGCCGCGCTGCGCGGCGCCGGCGATACGCGCTCGCCCATGGTTGTGATGTCGGCAGTGAACCTCCTCAACGCCGCCCTGTCGTACACGCTTATCCGCGGGACCGGCCCGCTGCCCGAGCTTGGCGTCACCGGCGCCGGCATTGCCGCCGGAGTCTCCACGGCGGCGGGCGGCCTCGCGGTGATGACAACACTCCTCAGCGGCAAGGCCGCGCTGCGGCTGCGTCGCCCCTTCAACCGACCGGATCGTGCCCTCCTGGCCAACCTGATGCGCGTCGGGCTGCCAGCAGGAGGTGAGAGCATCCTCATGCACGGCGCCTTTCTCGCCTATGCGCGCTCTATCTCGAGCCTGGGGACCGTCGCCTATGCCGCCTATCTCATCGGTCAGCGCATCGAGTCGCTCAACTCGATGCCGGCGCAGGGGTTTGCCATCGCGTCGACGACCCTCAGTGGCCAGTCCTTCGGGGCAGGAGACCCGGCCCGAGCGCGCCGCAGCGTGTTCGCGTCGATCCGCCTCGCCCTCGGCCTCGCTGCCGTGTGCTCGGCCCTGTCTCTCGGTATACCGCACGTGCTGCTGTCGCTCTTTACCGATGATGCCGCGGTGATCACCCAAGGGATCCCCGTCGTGCGGGTGGTAGCCTTTGCCCAGCCGCTCATGTCCCTCGCTTTTTGTCTGGCTGGCGGGCTGCGCGGCGCCGGCGATACCCGCTCGGTCATGACCATCACGGGCATCAGCGCCTGGTGCGTCCGCGTGCCCCTCGCGGTGCTCTCCGTCACCGTGTTCAATCTAGGGTTGGTCGGTGTGCAGACCTCCATGATGCTGGACTGGCTGTCGCGCTGCATCATGCTAGGATGGCGCTTCCGTCCCGTCGCCTGGGAGCAGCGCGCCGCCAAGCTCTCCCGCGAACTCGTCACCGCAACCGTCGACCAAGTCCCCTGAGTTTGGCCCTCGCTGTGGGCGATCGGGCCCCCCTGCGCCAAGGAGTGTGTAGACCGTGGCCCTCACCGTCGCGGCGGCACTGCCTTTGGCCTTGGGGCATCGCAGCCCTCTTTGTGATAGCCGCGAAGGGCCACGACCTAGTGCGCGGCGGGGCATCCGAGCGCACCGGTGGAGGAGGGCCAGTTCCCGGCAGCTCGCGCAGGCGGGCTTGGTCACCTCAGCGCCAGGCTCTAGCCTGCGGCGCACCCCTTGTTGGTTCGGCGGGCTCTTGACTATCGACCGTCTCGTCGCTATAATGGCCCCGAGATCCCGGTTTGTCGTAAATCGACGATTTGCACCCATCGCGAGGTAACCGTGACCAACATCGCTTTCCTCGGTGCTGGCAGCACCATTTTCGCTCGCAACGTCCTCGGAGACTGCCTGCATGTGCCCTCCCTGCGCGACGCTCATATCCGCCTCATCGACATCGACCCCGAACGTCTCCATGTGTCCCAGGTCATGCTCGAGAATATCAACCGGACACTGGGCGCGAACGCTCGTATCGATGCCTACCTAGCGGACGATGCCGCCACGGCCCTGGCCGGTGCGGATTTCGTCATCAACGCGATCCAGGTCGGCGGATACGAGCCGAGCACCGTCATTGATTTCGAGATACCGAAAAAGTACGGCCTGCGCCAGACCATCGGTGATACCCTGGGCATCGGCGGCATCTTTCGCGCCTTGCGCACCATCCCCGTGATGCTCGACTACTGCCGCATCATCGAAGAGGTGGCGCCCAACGCCCTGCTGCTTGACTATAGCAACCCGATGGCCATGCTCACGGGCGCCATCCTCAAGGCCACTGGCGTCCGCACGGTGGGGCTGTGCCACAGCGTCCAGGTGTGCGCCACCCACCTGTGCCGCGAACTCGACCTCCCAGACGACAACCTGCAGTGGCGCATTGCCGGTGTCAACCATCAGGGTTGGCTCCTCGAGATCTCGCGCTGCGGCGAGGACCTCTACCCCGAGATCAAGCGTCGGGCCGAGCGCCCCGAGTACAAGGCCAAGGACGCCGTGCGCTTTGAGCTCATGAAGTGGTTCGGCTATTATGTCACCGAATCCAGCGAGCACAGCGCCGAGTACGTGCCCTGGTTCATCAAGCGCTCAGCCCCCGAGCTGATCGACCGCTTCCACATCCCCCTCGACGAGTACCCGCGGCGCTGCATCCGCCAGATCGAGCGGTGGGATGCCATGAAGGCGGATCTGCTGGCCGACAAGCCCCTGCACCACGCCCGCGGCCACGAGTACGCCTCATACATCCTCGATGCCGTGCTCACCGGCACGCCCTATACCTTTGGCGGTAACGTCCTCAACGAGGGGCTGATCACCAACCTGCCGGCGGGCTGCTGCGTCGAGGTCATGTGCGTCGCCGATCGCAACGGCATCACCCCCACCTACGTGGGCGACCTGCCCGTCCAGTGCGCCGCATTGACGCGCACCAATGTCAACGTGCACGAGCTGACCATCGAGGCGGCCCTCACGCGCAAGAAGGACGCTATCTATCAGGCCGCGCTGCTCGATCCGCACACCGCTGCCGAGCTGACCATCGACCAGATCGTCTCTCTGTGCGACGAGCTCATCGCTGCCCATGGCGAGTATTTGCCGACCTACCACTAGGTGGGTCCACAGCTGCGCCTGACTATGCGGCCGGTGGAAGCAGCGCGGGCGTGTCAGCACTTTGTGGGTGTTTCGTCATCAGCCTCACTGCCGCCGCAGCCGAGGGTCTGCTACACTGGTGATGACAGGCACCTGGCCCATCCGCTGAAAGGGGGAGCATCATGTCTGCCTGGTGGTCGAGCCTCTCGCCGCTGAACCAGATGTTCTATGCCTTGGCGGTGTTCTTTAGCGCCCTGTTCGGCTGGCAACTCGTCTCCTCCTTCAGTGCCCTCGGCGACGGCGACTTGGACGCCAGCGCCGATGACGTCGACCTGGCGGACGGTGACGGGGACGCCACATGGGATGACACCGATGGCGACGCCTTTGACCAAGACTCGGAGAGCCTCGAGACCTTTCGGCTGTTGTCCATCCGCTCCATCCTCGCCTTTGGCACGCTCTTTAGCTGGGCCGGAGCGCTCTACCTGCAGCGATCGCTCTTTCCCGGGTTGGCCTTGCTCCGCGCTCTCCTCTGGGGACTGGCAGGCATGGTGACGGTGGCGCTCTTTTTCTGGCTGCTGCCACGCCTTACCGAGGAGGGTACCGCCAACCTCGACACCGCCATCGGTCAGATCGGCACGGTCTACATGGATATCCCCGAGGGCGGCGTCGGCCAGATCAAGGTACTCGTGAGCGGCACCACTAGTTTCGTCCGGGCGCGTTCGCACGACGGGCGCTACCTGCCGGCTGGAACGGCGGTACGCGTCATTAGCAGGCCCGATAGCTCGACGCTGGGCGTCGAGCCCGTCGAGGCCTGACCGAGGAGATGACCCTATGCCCCCATCCCTGATCCTCTCGTTCATCCTGGCGCTGATCGTCATCAGCCTGTTCATGACGCTCGTCGGGCGCTACAAGCGCTGCCCGTCGAACAAGATCCTCGTCATCTATGGCAAGACGGGATCTGGCGCCGCCAAGACGATTCACGGCGGCGCGGCGTTCGTGTGGCCGCTGGTGCAGGATTATGCGTACCTGGACCTGGAGCCGTTCGTCGTACCCATCGACCTGGGCAACGCCCTCTCCCAGGAGAACATCCGCGTGTCGGTGCCCACCACCGTCACAGCGGCGATCTCGACGGACCCCGCGCTCATGCAGAATGCCGCCGTCCGCCTGCTCGGCCTCACACCGGAGCAGATCCAGAGCCAGTCACAGGACATCATCCTGGGGCAGATGCGCGCCGTCATCGCTACGCTGGCCATCGAGGACATCAACCGGGATCGGCAGATGTTCATGGCCAAAGTGAACGAGGCCGTCTCGACCGAGCTGGAAAAGGTCGGCCTCACCGTCATCAACGTCAACATCCGCGACATCGAAGATGAGAGCGGCTACATTGCCGCCCTGGGGAAAAAGGCAGCCGCCGAGGCCGTGAACCAGGCCCTGGTCGACGTGGCCGAGCAGGAACGCATCGGCCAGACGGGCGTCGCCGAGCGCGAGCGCGACCGGCGCCGGGCGGTGGCTGCGGCCGAAGCCGCCGCCGTCATCGGCGAGAAGGAAGCCGAGCGCGACCAGCGACGCGTGGTGTCTCAACTCAACGCTGAGGCTGTGGAGGCTGAGGCACAGAACGAGGCCAAGGTCGCCGAGTACCGGGCCAACATGCAGGTCGCCCAGGAGAGCGCACGTCAGAAGGCAGAGGAGGCGGCCCGCATCGCGGACGGCGCCATCCGCGCCGCCGAGGAGCGCGCCCAGCGCGACGCCGAGCTCGCCCGCGCCGAGCGCGAGCAGGCGCGGCTCCAGGCGGAGGTGGTGGTGCCGGCTGGCGCCGCCAAGGAGCAGATGCTCATCGATGCCGATGCCGAGCGCGAGCGCCGCGTGCGCATCGCCCAGGGTGAGGCACAGGCCATCCTGGCCCGGATGCAGGCCGAGGCGGAGGGCACCCGCACCATCCTCGAGGCCAAGGCCCAGGGCTACCGCGAGCTCGTCGCGGCGACGAGCGGCGCCCAGGAAGCCGCCTCCTTCCTGATGATCGAACGATTGGTCGAGATGGCCAACGTGCAGGCCGAGGCGATCAAGAACCTGCCCCTCGAGAAGGTGGTCGTCTGGGACAGCGGCAATGGGCACGGTGGCTTGGCAGATCTCGGACGACGCTTTGTGGGCATCATCCCACCGATGCACGAGCTCGCCAAGGTCGCCGGGCTGGAGCTGCCCGAGTACCTGGGCAAGGTGGCCGATGGGCGCGCCCAAGAGCCGGCCGTGGCACAAGAGCCCGAGACGGAGGACGCATCCGAGGAGTAACCTCGGCAGCGCACGCCCTGTGCATCGGTTCCGAACAGACACCTCTCAGCGGCGCCCCGTGCCGCTGAGAGGTTTTTGCGCACAATGCGCACACCGCGCTTGACCAGACCAGTCTCTCCGGCTACACTGACCGTTGGAGTGACCATCTCTATGTAGGAGGATGTTCCATGGCGAGTACACCGTTGAACATAGTGGCCGACGACCTGTCGTCGTTCAAGGGCAAGGGCCCTGCCTTTGTGACCTTTGGCGAGGTGATGGTGCGCGACACGCCGGCCGACGACGAGCGTATCGAGCGGACGCGATTGGTGCGCCTCTCCATGGCGGGGAGCGAGTACACCCTCGCCATGGGCCTGAGCCGTCTTGGCATCCCGTCGTCATTCATCACCCGTGTGCCCGATAACCCCTACGGCTGGGCGGTGCGGGACATCGCTCGCGAGCAGGGGATCAACACCGACCACATCGTCTGGGCGCCCAAGACGGAGCCGATCGGCCGCTACCTGTACGAGCTCGGTCGCACGCCACGTCCCACCACGGGCTGGTACCAGCGGATGTACTCGGCCGCCAGCAAGTTTGGCACGGGCATGGTCGACTGGGCCGCTGCCCTGAAGGACGCCCGCCTGTTCCACACCTCGGGCATCACCTTTGGCCTCTTTAACCACAGCGGCTATGAGCGGAACTACTGCCTCGAGGCGTTCTACGAGGCTATGGAGTCCAAGCCCGAGGGGTGCATGATCGGCCTCGATTTCAACTACCGCTCCACCCTCTGGTCCAAGGATCAGGCCGTGGAGGCGATGACGCCCATCCTGCGCGACCACGTGGACTATTTGATCACCACCATCGAGGACATGGCCCTGCTGTACGGCATGGGCGCGGGGCAGTACAGCGCCGAGCAGATCGTCAAGGGCGATTTCGGCCACATCGAGGACGACGACCTCAAGGCGTTCATGCACGACATCCACGAGCGGTTCAAGACCAAGGTCGTCGCCGTGACGATCCGCTATCCCGATAGCTTTGAGCAGCACCGCTGGGAGTCTGCCGCCATGGACACCGCCGGGAACTTTTTCCGGTCGCCCGCGGTTCGGTCCATCGTCCTATGGGACCGCCTCGGCGGTGGTGACACCTGGAACGCTGGCTTTTACTACGGCCTCCTGACCGCCGAGGATTCCGGTGAGGGGCTGCGCAAGGGCGTGCTCGTGGGCGACGCGTTCACCTGCCTGAAGCAGACGCTGATGTTCGACCTGCCCATCGTGACCAAGGATGAGGTGCAGTCGCTCCTCAGGACGTACACCGAGGGTGGCGGGCGCCGCACCGTGCGCTAGGGCGTCCGCAGCACCGAACGCCGCCTTGTCTGGCTGGCGTGTATCGCATCGATGCAGTGTGCTGTACGGTTTCTCGGCGGGGAGGGCGTCACGACGTCCTCCCCGCTCCTGGTTGTGTCTCCGGCGCGATGCCGTCGCGTCTGAGGCGCCTGGAAGGCAATACCCACCGTGATAGACGCATCTCCTCCCCTGATGATCGGCTCCGTCCCGATCCACGGTGATCTGATTCTCGCGCCCATGGCCGGCTACTCTGATGCACCATTTCGGTCCATCTGTCGCGCGTTCGGTTCGGCCATCAGCTATACGCCCCTGCTGCCCGACGATGCCATCGTGCATGCCCCGCAGCAGTCCGCGCGCTTCACCGCCTTTTTCCCCGAGGAGCGCCCGGTGGCGATGCAGCTGCTGGCCAAGGAAGAGTCGCGCATGCTCGCTGCGGCCGACAAGCTCATGGAGCAGCAACCCGACATCATCGACCTGAACGCCGGATGCCCGGTGCGCAAGGTGTCGGGCAAGGGGCGCGGCGCGGCCCTCCTTCTAGAGCCCGAACGCCTCGCGCGCCTCGCCTCGGCGCTCGCGCGCGCCCTACCGGTGCCCATCACCGTCAAGATACGCCTCGGCTGGGATGACAACTCGCGCAACCATGTGCAGGTGGCGCGCATGCTCGAGGATAGCGGCGTCGTGGCCATCGCCGTGCATGGGCGCACCCGCGAGCAAGCCTTCAGTGGACGTGCCGACTGGCAGGCCATCGCCGAGGTCAGGGCTGCCGTTGACATCCCTGTCATTGCGAATGGCGACGTGCGTACCGTTGCGGACATTGAGGCCATCAAGGCCGTCACCGGCTGCCCGGCGGTGATGATCGGCCGCGGCGCCATCGGCAACCCCTGGATCTTTGCCCGCCGTGACGTCGAGACGGTGCCACCCGAAGAGCGTGCGGTGGTGATGCGCCGTCACGTGCACAAGATGGTGGCCTTCTATGGCGAAGAGCTCGGTATCGTGCTCTTTCGCAAGCAAGCCGTGCGCTATGTGCAGGCCCTGCAGGGGTCCGCGGCGCTGCGGCGTCGCCTCGTCACCTACCAGACAGAGGCCGAGGTGCTGACGGCTATCGACGAGATCGCCGGCATGGCCCCGGCTGCGGGCGCACCACCACAGCGCGTGAGCACGGAAGGCGGCGTTTGACAGCGCGGGGCGCGGGGCGTAAAATGCACCGTTGCGAGAGGTGAATGCACCGCTATGAAGCCGAATTACGATCCCTTGAGTACGTGCTTCGGATCAGAAACGTATAGCGCTGTACCTGAGACGAGAAGCGATTAGCCGTTACCGGCCGATCATGCCTAGGGGCGTGCTCGGGAGGGGCGGGATCGGTTCCCGCCCCTCCCGTTCTTTGTCTGAAACACACACACGAGGAGTAATCTGTTCGCGATGGAAGACGGATCGCAAGCCAGCGCCGACCCCGTCGAACGCTACGCGCTCGACGCCCGTCGGCCGCAGAACCACATAGTGCCCGAGCCCCCTGGATCCTCTCCCCGCATGCTGCGCTAACGCACCTTCTGCCCGCGGTCTGTGGGCGGGTAGGCCCCAGGAGGTCGAGCGTCTACCGATGCACCACAGCCGTGTGATGGAGGTGCCCCATGGATGCCGTAACCGTTGACACCATCCTGATGCATGTCCGCGAGTCGCTGGAGCGCAACGATGTGCCCGAAGCGATTCGCATCATCGAGACGCTGCTGCCCGCCGACCAGGCGGATGTGTTCGAGGAACTCGAGCCGGAGCATCAGGAGATTCTCCTTCCCCAGCTCGCCGTCGAGGATGCCGCCGACATCCTGGAAGAGCTCGACGAGGCGGACGCCGCCAATCTCGCCGCCCGGATTGACGAGGACTCGCTCGCCCAGATCGTGGCCGAGATGGAGCCGGACGAGGCTGCCGACCTGCTGGGCGATCTGGACCCGATCCTCAGCACGGCCACCCTCGAGCTTCTCGAGGAGGCGGATGACGTCCGCCCGCTCCTGCTACACCAGGACCGGACCGCCGGGGGCCTGATGACGTCCGAGTACCTCGCGTTCCCCCAGGCGATGCGCGTCAGCCAGGTGCTGTCCGCCATCCGCGAGTGGGAACCCAGAGGCCCCGAGACGCCGCGCATCTTTGTCGTCAATGGTGGCCGCCGCCTCGTCGGGCAGGTGGGGTTGATGCGTCTGATCCGCGCCGAGCCAGCACAGCGCCTGCGCGAGCTGATGGACCCGGACGTCCTTCGTGTCCATACGAGCGACGACCAGGAAGCCGCGGCACACCTTATGTCGCGCTACGACCTGCTCGTCGTTCCAGTGGTGGATGACGAGGAGCGCCTCGTGGGCGTCATCACCGTCGACGACCTCGTCGAGGTGCTCGAGGACGAGGCCACCGAAGACATCCAGCGCATTGGTGGCACCGAGCCGCTCGACCGTCCCTACCTCGATTCGAGCGTGGGCGCCATGGCGCGGAAGCGCATCTGGTGGCTGTTGCTGCTCTTTGTCACCGGCACCCTGACCGGATCGGTGATGAGCCTGTTCCAAGAAGAGCTGGACCGCGTGGTCGCCCTGTCGCTGTTCATCCCGCTGCTCATCGGCACCGGCGGAAACGCCGGCACGCAGACGACCACCACCATCATCCGCGCGCTGAGCGTGGGCGATATCAGCCTGCGTGACACGCTGCGCGTCCTGTGGCACGAGTTTCGCACCGCGCTGATCCTGGGCGCGCTCTTGACGGTCGTGGCGTACATCCGCGCCATCACCTGGGTCGATTCGCCGGCGGTGGCGTTGGTCGTGTCGGCCAGCATCTTTGCTATCGTGCTGTGGGCCAACGGCGTCGGGTCGGTCCTGCCGCTCCTGGCCGCCCGGTTCAAGGTGGATCCAGCCCTTGTATCGGGCCCACTGATGAGCACCCTGGTGGACGCCACCGGTCTCTTGATTTACTTCTCCGTCGCCAGCCTGGTGCTCGGGCTATAGCCCTGGCTATAGCCATAGCCCCGACACTAGGTAGTGTTTGGAAACAGGGCCACAGCGTCGTGCTGAGCATGGCGAGAAACCTTGTCGATGGGCGTCAAGGCCCCTCGCGCGCCCTCGGGGCGACATCGTTTCTACGCAGGGTGCGTCTTTGAAACACAGCCTACCCGCGACACGTCGCAGAATGGCCCCTGCCAGGTTGAGTCCAACCTGGCAGGGGCCTTGCCGTCCGACGCCGCGACAGCGTCGCGCGGCCTAGGGCACGACGATGCCCAGGAGGCCCGAGCCGAGATAGGCGATGGCTACCGCCTTGATCGTCTTGCCAATCCAACAGGCGAGGAGAAACTTGTGCACCGGATAGTGCAGCATCCCGGCCGAGATGCCGGCCAGGTCAAAGAGCGGGTTGGGGATCGCGGACAGCACGAGGATGGTGAGGAAGCCACGCCGCTGCATCCACTCCTTCACCTGCTGAAAGCGTTCCCGGTCGGCGACCACGGCGCTGCCGCCGAACCCGGCCATGTACCCCGTGAGCTCGCCCAAGGGCTCGCCCAAGCCGGCCACCAGCCCCACCAGCAGAGGATTCAGCACTCCCCCACCGGCAAAGACCACCGCGAGGCTAGGCACCGGTAGGATTACGGTGGCGTTCCCCAGCAGGCTGATGAGAAACACCCCCACGTAGCCATAGCTCGCGAGGTTGGCCAGCTCGTTCCGAAAAGCCACGATCAGGATGGTGATCGTCAGCGATATCAACAGGGCGACGAGGTGGCCCCGGTAGCGTTGCCAGAGGTGTGCGATGGTGTGTGCTCCCTCGCCAACGGCCATCGGCTAGCTCTCGATGATGTCGACGGTAATGATCTGATCTCCGGCGGGCGCGTCGGGGTTCTCCTGCGGATCACGCGGCGTCAGCGCCTCAACCACATCCATCCCCTCGATGACCCGCCCAAAGATCGTGTGTGCGTCATCCAAGTGCGGCGTTGGGCCGTAGGTGATGAAGAACTGGCTGCCATTGGTGTTGGGCCCCGCATTCGCCATCGAGACGACGCCGGCGGCAGCGTGCCGCAGCGACGGATCGAACTCGTCCTCGAACCGGTACCCCGGCCCACCGCTTCCCGCACCCGTCGGGTCGCCCGTCTGCGCCATAAAGCCAGGGATCACCCGATGGAAGGTAACGCCGTCGTAGAACCCTTCTCGCGCCAGAAAGACGAAATTGTTCACCGTCACCGGCGCGAGATCATCATACAGCGCGATGCGCACATCGCCCTTCTCGGTGTGGAGCACCGCCTCGTACGTCTTGTCCGTGTCTATCACCATCTCCGGCGGCTGATCCCAGGACTGGTCTCGGGGGCCTCCGTCGCCGGCTCCTGCGGCTCGGCCCGCGAGGGCGGTTGGCGCACCGCAAACTGGTACAGCGCCACGAACAGCAGCACCACCGCCACCACGATGCCCAACGCGATCCAGACGTCCTTCATCGTCGTCTGCTCTTCCTTCCGGGCCACGGGCACCCGGGAAGGTTTGCGCTCGGGACGCTCGGTGCCCTGGCGCGCTCGGGTCACCTCTCGCCGTCGCCTGATCTTGTCACGTTTCTTGGCCATTGTTGCCCTCACATAGATCGCTTCTTACCGGCGTAACGTAGAGTCGGACGCCCCGCCGCGTGCGCCCGCGGCTGCCGCGGGTGTGGCTGCGGCCTCGGCTGGCGCCGCGACGCCAGTGCCCCACTCCAGCCGCCAGAGCTGCCAGAGCGCCAGCAAGCACACCGCTCCCCCGACGAGGTAGCTCTCGAGCATGGACGCCTGCGTCACGTACATCGCCAGCACCCCCAGCGCACAGCACACCAGGTAGAGCGTCAGCACCGCTTCGCGGCGCGTCATGCCACGGCGCTCCAAGCGATGGGAGACGTGGTCCTTGCCAGGGTGCGTCAGCGGGTTCAGCTGCCGCCGCAAACGCGAGACGAACACGAGCGTGGTGTCAAAGATCGGCAGGCCCAGTACGAGCACGGGCGCCATCCAGGTGACAAACACCACGTTGTCGGGAAAGCGTAGCTTGATGCCCACCGCCGCCAGGGTGAACCCTAGGAAAAGGCTGCCCGCGTCCCCCATGAAAATCGACGCCGGATTCACATTGTACACCAGAAAGCCGATACACGCCCCCAGCAGCGCCGCCGCCAGGGCGCCCACGAGATACTGCCCACTCATGGCGGCCATCAGCAGGAAAAAGGCCGCCGCGATGGCGCCCACGCCGCCGCAGAGCCCGTCCATATTGTCCAGAAGGTTCATGGCGTTGGTGATTCCCACTACCCACAGGAGCGTCAGCGCCACATTCACCGCCGGATAGGGGAGCACGTGCACCTGCACGCCGCTGATGATGAGGATGGCCGCTGCCACGAGCTGCCCCAGCAGCTTGAGCCCGGCACCGATGCTGCGCCGATCATCCCACAAGCCAAGGAACGAGCACAGGCTCGCCCCCAGGACGATGCCAATCACCTGCTGCACGTAGAAACGGTCACCCCAGATGAGCAGCGCGGCAATAAAGGCGAGATAGATGGCCACGCCGCCCATCAACGGCATGGGGCGCGTGTGGAGCTTGCGGGCCGCGGGTTGATCGACGATGCCCAGCCGCATCGCCAGCCGTCGCATCGACGGCGTGACGATCGCCGCCAGGGCAAACGCGCTGACGACGATCAGCAGATAGCGCGCCATCTAGGAACTCGCCTCCCCATGCTGCTCCCGCAAGTCCTGCAGGAACGTCTCCATCGTGGCGCGCTCGTGCTCGGGCGCCGCCGCGATCGCCAACTCGGCATAGGCCATGGCCTCGCTCGGTTGCTGCACGCGATCGTAGAGGATGGCGAGGTTCTTGAGCGTATTATAGTCATCGGGCGCTAGCGCGTGCACCTGCAGGTTGGCAGCGATGGCGTTCTCCCAGTCCTCCATCCTGGAGTACGAGTAGCCCATGGCGCTCCACCCTTGCACGAGGCCGGGCTCAAGCTCCACCGCGCGGCGGCACTCCTCGATCACCATGGGCCAGTCCTCCCGGGCGATGTAGGCATCGCTGCGCAGGATATAGGTCTGCGGAAAGGCCCGATCGAGATCGAGCGACCGGTCATAGATGGCGAGGGCGGCATCGAGCTCGCCAAGATGGAAGTACACCAAGCCCCACTCGTTAAAGAGCTGAGCGTTGTGCGGACTGAGGGTCGTCGCCGCCTCGTAATAGGTCAGCGCTTGCCGTAGATGGGCCTCACGCTCCACCGTGTCGGCGGCGAGCTCGGCCCAGGTGCGGTACAGCCGCGCCAGGTTCGCCGTGTGATCCGTGTTCAGCGGATTAAGCGCCCGCGCCCGGTTCAGCGCCGAGAGGGCCTCCTCAAAAAGCATCTGCCGAGGCGCCGGATCGACCTCCAGCTTGCCCCGCTCGAGGAGAGCCCGCCCGAGAAAGAGGTAGTAGAAATCCTCCCGCGGCGTCAGGTCGATGGCGCGCTGGTAGTAGCCGATGGCACTGTCCCAATCGCCCTGCTCGTCGAACTTGAGCCCGTGCTTGTACAGCACGTCGGCATGCACGACGCGGAGGTTGGCCGCGTTCACCGCGAGCAGCGCCACCACGATGAGCAGCGGATAGGCGTACGCCCAGGCCCCGCGGGAGGCTCGCTGCGGCTGGTCACCGGCACGGTACATTGCCCACGCCAGAGCGCTCCAGAACGCCAACAGCACGAGGGCATAGCCATAGATGAGACTGGCGGTGTTCACTCCGGGCGTCAGTCGGGCAGCGTGCACCAACGCATAGCCCCCACCCGTCCCCAGGGACACGCCGGCCACGACACCGAGGGAGCGCGCCCACCAGGCCGCGGCCCGCTCCTTCACGTCGTCCGCCGCCATCTCGGCGACCGCCACGAGCGTCGCCACCAGGACGGTCCCCAGGCCCAACCAGAGGATGCCCAGGTTGAGCTGATCAGGCCTTCCCTTGGCCGCCATGGTGGTCAGCGAGACAGCGATCACGGCCAGGGGGTTCGGGTTCCCCAGGGGATTCGTGATATAGTCCCAGGCCATTGTGGCCACCATCACGCCGACGGCCAGCCCCATGACGAGCAGGCCGCTGGGACGCCCCGCCGCCACACCGAGGTGCTCGGGGCTGCGCCGGCGCTCGCGCCGTTGCCTGGCCCGCCGGCCTCGGCGGTAACGCGCCGCAGGC
>DUUT01000148.1 GCA_012841405.1 Chloroflexota bacterium | reverse complement strand
GGGGGGGGGGGGGGGCAGAGGCGGACGCTCGGGTGACACACCCTTTTCCCAGAACCCGGGACACACCCCGGTGGATCTTCCGGCTTGACAGGTGCTGTTGCCATCCCCTAGTATAGAGGTAGGATAGTGCCTCGTCGCGCCCACATCTGTCGCGATACCCCTGCATCCTGCCTCGCGTTCACACGCCTCCTCACAACCCTCCACCGCAGGCGCGAATCGCTCGAAAGGAGCCCGCCATGCGCGAGTCATCCCTCGGTAGACAGAGGATCCTCCTCACTGCGATCCTCACCCTCGGGCTACTCCTTATCGGCCTTGCCCCGGCCGCACCGGCCGGTGCACAGTCAACGTTCGTCGCACCGGTGCTCGCCGTCGCTGGCGATGTCAAGGGCACGGCCACCTTTACGCCCACGGCCACCGGTGCCACGGCCGTGACACTGAACATCAGTGGGTTTGACCCCGTTGCCGGTAGTCACCGCTTTGTGGTCACCAACACCGGCATTTGCTGCCCGCCTGACTTTCGTCAGTGCGCCGGGCAGACCATTGCCGTTCTCCCGGAGGTGCAGTTCACCGCGGACGGCAGCGCCTCCTATCACGTAGTCACCCATGCCATCAACGTAGCGTCGCTCACCGGCCGCTTTGGCAGCGCGCTCTTGTTGTTCGCCGACACCAGCCCCGAGAGCGACGTCATCGCCTGTGGCGTCATCGTACCGCCATTTACGCAATCCCCACCGGTGACGCCGATCCCACCGACGGGGCCTACAGCCACCGTTACCGCACGGCTTGGGTTGAATATGCGCCAGGGGCCCGGCCTCGCACAACCGCGTATCCTGGCCCTGCGGTTCGGTGAGCGGGTAACCCTCACTGGTGAGCGTGCCTTTGCCGATGGCATCGAGTGGGCGCGCGTGGTTGCCGTCCGTGCGGGGCGCACCTTCACCGGGTGGTCGGCGACGGCCTTTCTCTCGGGTGTCGACACACCGCCGCCACCTCCGCCCACGGCCAACGTACGCGTCACCGCACCCGCGGGCCTGCGACTGCGTGACGGGCCGGGTCTCGGGTTTGCCATTCGCCGCATCGTGCCCTTTGGCACCCACCTGCGCACGACTGGCGTGCGGCAATCCGCCGACGGCTATGCGTGGGCACAGATCGTCATCGATGGCCTTACCGTCTGGGCAGCCGACGCCTTTCTCGCTCCGCTCTAGGTAGTGTCTGCAAGACAGGGCCACAGCGTGGTTCTGGGCGTGGCGAGAAACCTTGGCGATGGGCGTCAAGGCCTCTCGCGTACGCTCGGGGCGACAGCGTTACGACGTCGGGTGCGTTTTGGAAACACGGCCTAGCCTAAACGCGGACACCGATGGTGCGCGGGTGGCGCCTGAATAGCGCCTGACCAAGGCAGCCGCAGGCTCCAGGTCGCCGGTTACAGCCTCACATGCGTGACGTCGCCTCAGCCTGTAACCGGCAACCTGGAGCCTGTTACCATCTATCCGGTTTGATCCGCGTTCGATGGCGAGACAGCCACTACAGCCCCAGCAGTGAGCGGTCCGGGGTGACCTCCATGATCTTGAGAAAGTTCGTTGGCCCGCCCCGGGCGATGGGATGGCCGCCCGTCAGCACGACGATGTCGCCGTCCTTAGCCAAGCCGCGCAGATCGACGAGGTCGCGGATCTGCTTGTTCAGCCCCTCCTCGTCGTGCGCATACACCGTGGCCAGCGGCGTCACCCCCCACAGAAGGCTCAACCGCCTGCAGACGTGCTCGTATGGGGTAAAGGCGTGGATCGGCACGTTCGGCCGAAAGTGGGCCACGAGGCGCGCCGTGCTTCCCGAACGCGTAAAGACCCACACAGCGCTCACCGGCAACGCCTGCACGATGGCGTTGACGGCCGCTCCGATGGCCTGCGGCATCGACTCGATCTCGGTGAACGCCCACGTGTCGCGCTCGCCGGGAACACACCGGCGGCCGGTCGACTCGGCCTCCTCGGCGATGCGCGCCATCATCGCTACCGCCTCCACGGGGTACTCGCCGATAGCCGTCTCGCCGCTCAGCATCACGGCGTCGCTGCCGTCGAGGATGGCGTTGGCGACGTCGCTCACTTCGGCGCGCGTCGCGCGGGCGTTGTGCATCATCGATTCCAACATCTGGGTGGCCGTGATGACGGGCACCGCCGCGCGGTTGGCGTGTTCGATGATGGTCTTTTGCAGCACCGGCACGCGCTCCGGCGGCAACTCGACGCCGAGGTCACCCCGCGCCACCATCACCGCATCGGTCACCCGCAGGATCTCGTCGAGGTTGTCCACCGCCTCCGGCTTTTCGAGCTTGGCCACCACGGGCGTATCATAGCCTTCCTGCGCGATCAAGTCCTTGATGCGCTGGATATCGCCCGCACGCTGCACGAACGACACCCCGATATAGTCCACGCCCTGGTCGAGGGCAAAGCTGAGGTCCTCCACATCCTTGGCGGTTGGGATGCGCAGACTCAGTCCGACCCCTGGGAGGTTGATTCCCTGGCGAGAGCGCAGCACGCCGCCCTGGATGACCTCGGTGATCACATCGTGCTCCGTCGTGCTCACCACGCGCAGCTGAATCTGCCCGTCCGAGACCAGGATGCGGTCACCAGGCCGCACATCACGCGGCATCGGTTCATAGTTCGTGCTGACGCGCTCGGCGGTGCCCTCCACCGGCTCGTTCGTTAGGACGAATCGTTGGCCCTCCTGGAGCTCGACCATGGGCGCGTCTCGCGCCAGGGGCCCGGTGCGGAGCTTGGGCCCCTGAAGGTCGGCCAGAACGGCCACCGGCTTGCCGGCAGCGTCCGCCTCGGCGCGCACCGCGCGGAGCATGGCTTCCTGCTCGGCGTGCGTGCCGTGGGAAAAGTTCAACCGCGCCACATCGATGCCGGCGTTGATGAGCTTGCGAATCATCTCACGGGAACTCGTGGCCGGCCCAAGTGTCGCAATGATCTTGGTTCGACGCATCGTTCCCCCCCCTTTTCGGGACAGTTCTACGCCTCGGTCCAGCCCAGGCGCGGTTGGACGTCGCGCAACATGTCCTCTTCAGCCAGCACCAACAGCCGATCACCCTCTCGAATCACCGTCCGCCCGTTGGAGACGATGTACTCATCACCCCGCCCCACCAGCACAATCTGGAATCCTGGCGGCAGCTCGAGGGACACCACCGGGCTTCCAACGGCGGGCGTCCCAGCAGGAACCACCAACTCGTGCAACTCGCTCTTGAGCCCTTTGACGGGCACGTACTCGAGTGGGAGCTCGCGTCGCGGCTTGAACGGGGCATCGACACCCAGCCAGCGCGCTACGATGGGGATTGTCGCCCCCTGCAGCAAGGCAGAAACGATTACGACAAAGAATACAACGTTAAAGTACAGCGCGGCATTCGGAACACCGGCAACGAGGGGAAAGATCCCCAAGACGACGGGCACTGCCCCCCGTAGCCCAACCCAGGCAATGAGCGTCTTTTCCTTCAGATTGAGCCGCGAAGGCGCCAGAAGGACGTATACCACCACAGGCCGCGCCACCACGATCAAAGCGAGGGCCACTACCATTGCCCGCCCAGCGATGGGCACCAACTGCGAGGGGAACACCAGCAGCCCCAGTGAGACGAACAGCACGATCTGGCTGAGCCACGCCAGGCCATCATGAAAGCTCAACAGGCTACGCCGGTGCACAAAGCGGCGGCTGGCAATCACGATGCCCGCCAGGTACACAGCCAGGTACCCGCTCCCGCCAAGGAACGCCGTGATACTATAGGTAATCAGCACGAGCGCGGTCGAGAGCACGGGGTAGAGCCCGTCATAGCCGAGATCAAGGTGATTGATGAGCCAGACCACGACACGACCCATGAGGTACCCGACGATTGCCCCCAATACCATCTGCCGCACCAACGACAGCACCATCACCCACACCGAGGCGGAGGGCTCGAGCAGCAACTCGATGCAGCCCACCGTCAGCAGCACCGCCATGGGGTCATTGCTGCCAGATTCGAGTTCGAGCAACGGCTTGAGCGGGTGCTTGAGACTGACGTTCCTGGATCGCAGAATGGCAAACACTGCCGCCGCATCCGTCGACGACATGATGGAGGCCATCAGCATCCCTTCCAGAAACGAGATGTTAAAGACGTAGGAGGCAATGACGGCCAGCACCAAGGCGGTGAGGAACACACCTACCGTCGCCAGGGTCCAGCTCTCCGGAGCGACCTCGCGCACGATCGACCAGTCGGTGTCCAGCCCACCGGAGAACAGAATCAGCGCGAGCGCCACAACGGAGATAATCTGCATGAGCCCAGGGTCGCTAAACTCGATACCACCGATGCCCTCCGATCCGGCCAGCATGCCCAGAACGAGGAACAGCAGTAGCGCCGGCACGCCGATCCGATCCGAGATCTTGCTCGCGAGCACCCCAAGCAGAATGAGAGCGGCAACTCCGATAACAATGTACTCCGCGAAACCAACAGCCACCGTCTTTTCCCCCTCAGTGTGTGATGTAGCGCTATGCGTCGCCCTCGTCCACAGCGGTCGATTCGGCCCTCAAGACGGGCGTACCATCATTCTGCTGCGCACCACGCGGTGCGACTCGGACGATATGTACCGTCACCCCGACGGCAATGGCCACCAGCGCCAACCGCAAGGCTGTGACCCTGACGACGAAAATCGCCGAGGCGCCGATGCTGGCCCAGAGCAGCGACAGGGCAATAACTTTGATGCGAGTGGGGATTCCGCGTCCCTCGCGGTAGTCGCGGATCGGAGGCCCGAGATACCGATGTCCGAGCAACCACCGGTACAACCGATGGGAGCTCTTGGCATAGAGCGCCGCCGCGAGGAGAAGGAATGGCGTGGTCGGCAGGACGGGCACCACGATGCCAACAACGCCCAACACGACAGCGACACTCGCGACGGCCACCAACGTGATCCGCTTCAGGTCATCCATGCACTACCAGCACGTCCGTCTGCGACAAACAGGTCAACGAGATGCCGAAACTCGCTCTCCCTACAAGCTACTCACTCTGCAGCATCACGTCAAGCGACAGCCAACGCTGCCCAGCACACTTTTGTCAATCTGCACGACATCTGTTAGCATAGTGCCGAAGAATGTCGGACGATGCCGCCGCCCGCTGGGCGAGGGTGCGGGCCGTGGGACAGCTCTAGCAACAGCGCTCTCCGATCCCAGACGGCCGGCGGGCGAGATCACCACGCTCGAGGTGCTGACATGCCAACGTTGGGTCCCACAGAACTGGTCTTGATCCTCTTCATCGTGCTTCTGGTATTCGGCGCAGGCAAGCTCTCGACCTTGGGCGGGGCGCTGGGCAAGGGGATCAAAGAGTTTCGCTCCGCCGTGCAGGACACGAACGAGGAAGAGTCCGAGCCAGCATAGCGCTGCTGCCGACCAGATCGCACCACCGTATCGCACCCGGGCCCCACGCCAGACGTCTGGCGTGGGGCCCATATCGTTATCTATGAACTCGCCACGGCAAACCGATGCACGCCGATGCCTCGCCGACGCGAGCCCTACCTCAGCCCCATGCCCTGGAGATTGCGATAGCTGATAGCCAGCGATTCAAAGGGGTCGCGGCCGTAGCACTGATCCTGCTCCACCAGGTACCATTCAACGCCGGCCTCTTTGGCCGCCTCCAAGATAGCGGGCCAGTTGAGGTTCCCCTCGCCGATCTTGGCAAAGCGCTGCTCGCGCTCTGGGGTCACCACCATGTCCTTAAGGTGCAGCAGCGGCTGACGCCCCGGGTACCGGCGCACCCAGGCCGCCGGGTCTCCACCGCCCGCCTGGATCCAGTACGTGTCGATCTCGACCTTGAGGTGGCGCGGGTCGATGGCGTCATAGAGCAGCTCGAGCCACGGCTTGCCATCGTACCATGCCAGCTCGTGGTTGTGGTTGTGGTATGAAAAGGTCATCCCCTCCTCTGCCAGGCGCTCGGCGATGGGGGGTAGCTCGCGGGCAAAGCGCTTGAGCCCATCGAGGCTAAAGTACTCCTTGGGCAGCCCGCCGATGGCAGGGTGTGGGCACCCCCACAGCTTGTGCTCCTCGATGACGGCGTCCAGGTCGTTCAGGAAGCGATCCCAACTCGTGTGGGTAGAAACGCAGTCCAGGCCATACTCTTGGAGCGCTGCCGCCACCTCCTTGGCATCCATGGGGCCAAAGCCCGAAACCTGCACCGCCTTGTAGCCGATCTCGGCCACCTTGCGGAGCGCGTCGCGCATCCCCTCCACCGTCTGGGTGAACTCGCGAACGGTATAGAGCTGTGCGCCAACCTGATAGTCCGCCATGCTGCCTCCTTCATGTGGTCGCCATGGTACCAGCCGCTCCGTGGCACATGTCCCAAGGTCGCGCGCAGTGTAGCCGAAAGCGTGAGGGTGGGTCAATGCGTCGAGCCGGGTGCGGCATCACCAACCCCCTGAACGCAACGGGGGCGCGTCGGTGTACAGCCGACGCGCCCCCGACACGACCCCGAGCACATTACCGTGCGAACAGCTCAGCCGCCCGCTCCATACGCTCGATCACCGCCACGCCGAACGGGCAGCGCTCCTCGCACGAGCCGCACTGGATGCAGTCCTCCGCGTTGGCCTCGAGGGCGTCATACGCCGCACGCACGTCATCGTCCAGTCTGTCCGCCGCCAGGTCAAGCAGCCGGTTCACCTGGCCGATGTCGATGACGGACGGACAGGGGAGACAGTGGTTGCAGTAGACGCACTCCCCCTCGTTGTACTTCTGGAAGGAGGCCAGCACCTCCGAGTAGTCCTTCTCCGCCTCACTCGCCTGCCAGTAGGCCTGCGACGCGGCCAGCTCCTCCAGATCCTTGACCCCCGGAACGAGGGTCGATACGCCCGGCTGCGCCAGGATGTAGGCAAGGCACTGGACCGGAGTGATCGGCAGCGTCTTTTCGAGGGTCACCTCGCCGCCGCCGGCGCGAAAGTTCTCCACAGTGATGGTGCGCTCGCGCATGAGCAGCGTGCCGCCGGCATACGGCTTCATGGCCACAAGCCCCACATTATGTCGCGCACAGGCCTCCAGCAACTGCCGCTTGCCAGGGATGGCGTGCCCCGCCATGTTGATGGGGAACATGAGGACGTCGATGTGTCCGCTCTCCACCGCCTGAAGCGCAGTGGATACCGTGTGCCCGCTGAGTCCGATGGCGCGCGCGACGCCCTCTTCCTTGTACTTGAGCGCGAGATCCAAGAGCCCACCCTGCATCACCCGGTCATAGTCCTCTTGTGGGTCGATGTTGTGCAGGTGCAGCACGTCGATATAGTCGGTATGGTAGCGCCGCAGGAAATCCTCGATGTAGCGCCGCGCCTCTTCCGGGTCGCGCGTGCGGCTCCCCTGTCCATTGGCGTCGACGGTGGCGCCCAGGTGCCCGGCCAGCATCGCCTCGTGACGGCGCCGGCGAAAGGCTGCGCCCATGGCATCACGGAACTCGGGCTGCGCCCAGAACACGTCAAAGTAGTTGACGCCCCGGTCGAGCGCCTCATGGATGACGCGCGTCGCCTGCTCCTGCGGAACACCGAGCAAGTACTCGGTGCCCACACTGATGGCGCTCACCCGCCACCCGGTGCGCCCCAACGTCCGGAATTCCATCGTGCTCTCCTCCAATCGACAAGTGATCGTTGATGATGTGCAGGCGTTATCCGCAGAGGAATCAGAACATGGGCTCTGCCCGAGGGTGCCGGGCCGGAGCGTTCATACCGCCCACCGCGGGTCGAGTCTACGCCATCCCCCGCAGTTCTGCAACCCACCCGCCGCTGCACCCGTCGTCCACGCTTCTTGACGCCACCTTGTCCCGCTCGCATAATGCCTCCACGTCATGACGCGCTCGACCTACAGGCAGGAGGCCATGGCCCGACCCACCACCGTCGCCGCCAAGTACGCCCATCTCGTTGCCCACGCGGATCGTGTGGCGCAGGTTGCCTACGCTCTCGAGCTGCTCTCCGCGGAGTGGAGCACGCGCCTGCTGGAAGCCGCCCTCGCCGCGCTCGAGCGCGCCCCCGTAGAGGCCCTCGTTCCGGCCGCTCGACCCGTGTTACGCGCCCTGTACGACCGCCTGGACGCCAACGGCCCACGCACCGACGCCGGTGGCGCGCTGCGGGCCGCCATCGTGCGCCTGTTGCAGCGCCTGGCGTGCCCCGCGGATACAGATATCCTTGCACGCGCGGCCATGACCTTCGAGTTCCAGCCTCCCGGCCCCGAGGAGGTGGCTGCCATGCTCCGCGCCAGCGGATTGGCTGCCCTCCACGCCATCGATGAGGCGTTGGCGGCGAGCTATGCCGTGCGCCTCCTCGGAGACACCTACACGAGCCCCATGTCGGGGGAGCCAGCGCTCACGGCGGCGCGCGTGCTGGCGGCCCAGAATCGGTGGCTGCCCCTGTATGCCTATACGGTGGATGCTGGGCGGCGCCACTCCGAGGTGCTGAGCGAGTGCCTGCGCGCCCTCGTGCGCCTTCCCGCCCCGCTCCTGGCCGATCTGGTCGACCGCTATGCCGACGGTAATGACGAGTTGGCCCTCGTGGGTCTGTTTGACCTGATCCTTGAGCATCCCGACGGCGAGGCGCACGCCGGTCGGCTGGCAACCTTTCTCAGAGACACCCAGCTGTACGGGGCCTACCGCTACCTGTGCACCCTTATCGTCGCCCGACGCCACGTGACCCTCCTGCCGGCGCTCATCGCGCTGGCAGACGAGGAGCACGACCCGCTCAAATGGGAGCCCCTCGCCGAAGCGCTGTCGCTCCTGAGCGGCAGCTGTCGCGTGGATGCGGCACTGCGCTGCCTGCGCACCCGAATCGAACGCGCCCAACAATAATCACCCGTGCCTCCCCACGCAGCGACACCTCGCGTCGTCAGCGCCGCTTGGATGGCGCCCTGCTCCACGCTATACTGTACGTGCAGATGACCGTCGTGTGTGGCTCGCTTGTGACGTACTCTGCGTGCCACCGGGTGCCGTAGGCGCTCTGCCGGGCGCTGCCTAGGCTCCTGCCAAGGGACACGCACCCTACGGACGTCGGTGGTTCGAGACAACCGGAGGTTGTGACCCATGTCCAGCCTGAGTCCTGTCTCGCCTCGACATCGCCACCGCCTCACCCCCCTGTTCGCTTCTCATCCCCTGTGTGGGCTGCGCGGCATCATGCGCTCCGTCCTCGAGGGGCACCTCGGCGAGGCCTATGCCGACCACGCTGAGAGGCCCCGCGTCGCCGAGCTGAGCTTCGCCGGCGTGCACTTTTATGGAGGCGATGCCGGCCATCCGCTGGCGAGCGCCATCGTCAGACGGTTGCCTATAGACCAGGTAGTCGCCGCGTGCACGCCGCCGTGGCGCGCCCTGCTGGACGCCACCTACGGCCCGCGCCTCCTGGCCCTGCCCGCGACCGACTATGACGCCCGCTCCCTGGACCGGGCGCACCTCGAGCGGCTCGCAGTCCGCGCGCCGGCGGGATACGTCGTCGAGCGTATGAACCTCGATCTCGCACGCCGCGTGGAGGCAGAGCTTGGCACCGAAGACCACGTCCATTTCTTTGGGTCGCCCGAGTACTTTTGTGAGCGGGGGATCGGCTTTTGCATCCTGCATGAGGGGCGCATCGTGAGTGCGGCATCGTCGGGGGCATTCCACAACGCGGGGATCGAGGTACAGATCAACACCCTGCCGGAGCACCGGGGGCGAGGGCTGGCGACAGTCGTCGCCGCCCATCTGCTGCTCTACTGCCTCGAGCGGGGGCTCGACCCCCATTGGTGTACCAGCAACCCCATCTCGGCGCACCTGGCCGAAAACCTGGGCTACACGCGCGGGGGCCCGTTCAAGCTGCTGGTGCGGACGGGCTGAGAGCGGGCCGTGTGACGGCGTCGGTCCGCAAAAAAAACACGAGGGGCCTTCTTCGACACTTCCGAAGGCCCCTCGCGCGTACCCGAATGGGTGCCCACAACGACTATCAGTAAACACCCTCTACCGACTGGCCGCGGTACTTCTGCGGCTTACCGTGGAACACAGTAACCGACTCTGCACCCACTCGGCGATCCGGACCGAGCGCCCCGAGGATGGCGACGTCGGTCGGTTATGGTCCGTCGACGCACCGCCAGAGGTGGGGAATGACGGTGGTTGGTCGGACCCTCGATTGTAAGCGTGCCTCCTTGGATCTCACGCTCGTGCCATGCGATCCATATCGGCTCTCCAGTGAATACCCCAGATGAGAGGTCCAGCGTGCTCTCACCGTCGCGCCTTGGTGTATCCACCGGCAAGGCTCCTAACCGCCTTGCATCCCTAATCTAGCATAGGTTGCGCACATTGTCAAGTAGTTTTCCAAACAAACTCTGCAATTTCCGGCGCATCCACCCTCCCCAAGCCGACGGGCTGCTGCGCTGGCGCGGCGAGCACGTTCGTGGTACCATGCCCATCTCACGGCGGTTCCCTAGGCACACCACGCCCGGCAGCAGGAGGAAACCATGAAGATCCAGCGTCTCGAGACCTATACCCGCGAAAACCTGAGCATCGTCAAGGTGTGCACGGACGACGGCGCCGAGGGCTTTGGCCAGATCTCTCCACTCAACGCGGACATCTCGGCGATGGTGTTTCATCGACAGGTGGCGCCCCATGCCCTGGGCAAAGACCCCATGCAGCGCGACCGTCTCGCCGATAGCATCATTGAGGCGACGTACAAGTTCCCCGGTAGCTACGTGTGCCGCGCGCTGTGCGGCCTCGATACCGCCCTCTGGGATCTCTACGGTCGCCTGGAGGGCAAGAGCGTCGCCGAGCTCTTGGGCGCCGAGCCCGGAGTCAAGCTAACGCCTTACGGCTCCTCGATGAGCCGCACCATCACTCCCGAGGACGAGGCTGCGCGCCTGTCAGACCTGCGCGACCGCTTTGGGTTCCGCGCCTTCAAGATTCGCATCGGCAGCGTCAACGGGCACGATCGTGACCAGTGGCCGGGCCGCACCGAGGCGCTCGTACCGACGGTACGCCAAGCCATCGGTGACGATGTGGCGCTCAAGGTTGATGGCAACAGCTGCTATACCCCCATGAAGGCCATCGAGGTGGGGCGATTCCTCGAGGCCTATAACGTTACCCACTTTGAGGAACCCTGCCCCTACTGGAAGCTCGAGTGGACGGCCGAGGTGACCCGCGCCCTCGATCTTCCCGTCGCCGGCGGAGAGCAAGACTATGACCTGGAGCAGTGGCGCCGTATCGTCGATGGTCGCGTCGTCGACATCGCCCAGCCCGATATCTGCTACATCGGCGGCCTCACCCGCTGCCTACGCGTGGCGCGCTGGGCTGCCGAGGCAGGAATGCCCGTGGTGCCCCACTCGGCCAACCTATCCATGGTAACCATCTTTACCCTGCACATGCTGGCCGCCATCCAGAATGCGGGCCCCCATTTCGAGTTCTCTATCGAGCGCACACCATGGACGGATGGCCTCTATACACCGGCGCTTGAGGTGCGCGACGGCCAGGTCGCCGTGCCCGATGGCCCCGGGTGGGGTGTCGAGATCACCCCCGAGTGGCTTGCCGCGGCGGATCGCCAGGTGAGCGAGCTCTCCTAGGCCGCGTTTCAACAATGCAGCCGACGCAGAAACGACGTTGCCCCGAGCGTCAGCGAGGGGCCTTGACGCCCATCGCCAAGGTTTCTCGCCACGCTCAGAACGACGCTGTGGCCCTTTTTCCAAACACTACTTAGCAGATGCCGTCGCGAGCCATCAGGGTCGCGTCGTACACTGTGGCGCGCGAAAGCGACCGCGCTGCCGACCGCCTGGCGCTGGTGCAGGACGATGCCTTCTGAAAGAGCAAGGCCGCCCCCGCCTTCCAGCCCGCGAAGGCGGGCTTTGTCGCCTCAGCGCCAGGCTTTAGCCTGCGGCGTCATGCCGCCATGCGCAGCGTCGTCAGCGCCCAAGCCTCTCGAGCGCAACAAGCCTGTCCGAGAGATGCGCCTGACGGCTCGATGCGCCAGATCTCTCGCTTGCGCCGGGATGCCGGAGGGCATTGGCAGACAAGGAGTGCGATGTCCGACGAGATGGAAGCAAAGCTACAGGCGTATCTCGTCACGCGGGAGTCGCAGTGGTCCTCGCCAGTGGTTCACGACCTGCGCTCGATCAGCGTCGGCTGGGAGAGCGATGTCTATGCCTTTGACCTGGAGCACGGTACCATGGGGGCGCGCCAACGCCTCCCCCTGATCCTGCGGATCTACCCGGGCGAGGTCGCCGCGGACAAGGCGGCGCGCGAGTTCGGCGGTATGAGCCTCCTCTACCGAGCGGGTTATCCGGTGCCAGCCGTGCACCTCCTCGAGCGCGAGGCGTCGCCCTTTGGTCAGCCGTTTGTGATCATGGATCGCGTCGATGGGACGCCCATGTGGCGCCAGCTGCGTGATCCCGATCCCCACCGCGTGCAGGCGCTCATCACCCAGTTCTGTCAGCTGCAGATCACACTCCACCGCCTGGACTGGCGCCCCCTGGTGCCCGATCCGGCGCGGTACGACGCCGACGCCTACACCGTGGTAGACTGGGAGCTGGCCCAGCTGGACGACTGGCTCCGCACGCCCGGTCTGTCCAGCTATGCCCCCGTGAGGGACTGGCTCGTGGCGCGGAGGGATCGCGCCGCCTGCCCGCATCCATCGGCCATCCATGGAGACCTGCACCCCGAGAATGTGCTGCTGCGCGCCGATGGTACGGCGGCCGTCATTGACTGGACGCAGGTCACCGTCTCCGATGCCCGCTTTGACCTGGCTTGGACGCTGATGGTGATCGGCTGTGCCATGGGCGACGCCTGGCGCGCTCGCTTCTTGGCCGAGTATGAGCGCCTGGCGGGAGCCCCGGTCGAGGAGCTCGACTACTTTGACGTCTTTGCCTGTCTGAAACGCCTCCTGATCATCGCCATCGTCGTACACCAGGGCCCCGGCAGGATGGGCCTCCGAGGCAACGTCCTCGCAACGTTGCGGCGTCAGGAGCAGGCCATGCGTTGGGTCTATCGGCGGCTCATGGCCCATACAGGGCTGCACGTCGCTGACGCCGAGCGCATTCTCGCGTCGTTCGCATCATAGATAATGCCATCCACCGCGGCAGCTACCTGCACGCATCCTGCCCAGGGATGGCTTGATCGGGTCCATGTGACACGTGACGGGTCCCCCCCGCCGTCCGTACGTCAGCGGTTATGCCACGGAGCATCGTCGGCATGCCCCATCGGGCTCGATCCACCACGGGGATTGCCATGATCGCTGACCGCACGCCGCACGGCGTCATCGCCCTACTGCTCATCGTTCTGTGTGTTACCGTTACTCCGCAGGTCCATGGCAGCGGCGACACCATCGTCCGTCTGCCCATCGTCGTCTCGGAACCCTTACCGACGCCTACACCCGACCCCATCGCTGGGGTGGAAGCGCGCATCGGTGCGCTCATCAACGAGGCCCGGGCGGCCGAGGGCCTCCCGCCCTTGGCGGTGTCGCCCGAGCTCGCCCAGGCGGCTCGCCGCCACAGCGCCGACATGGCCGCCCACGTGCAGTGTGGCCATATCGGCAGCGACGGGTCGACGCCGGGTGACCGGATCGAGGCCACCGGCTATTCCTGGTATGCCTGCGGCGAGAACGTTGCCGCCGGGTACCGGACTCCGGAGGACGTCGTGGCTGCCTGGATGGGCAGTGACGGCCACCGGGCGGCGATCCTCAGCGAGGTGTATCAAGAAATGGGCGTGGGCTATGCGCGCACCTCCCACGGCTACTACCACTATTACACCGTCGATTTCGCCTGCAGGTCGGGGCGTTAGGTAGTGTTTGGAAGGAGGGGCACAGTGTCGTTTTGAGCGAGACGAGAAACCTTGTCCGATGGGCATCAAGGTCCAATACCTTTCAAATAAGCCTCAGCGCCTCGCGATACGGCCCACGGGGCTGAGGCAAATGGGCATGCTCCGGCCGCTTGCGCTTGTAGTTCGACAGCTTGCGCTTCACCACCCGCGG
>DUUT01000147.1 GCA_012841405.1 Chloroflexota bacterium | reverse complement strand
GGTTCTCCACACCGTGGAGAACCCGCCGACCTCCCTTTCCTGGGAGCAGGGTGGTTCTACTCTACCACGCTGATCTCTGCGAGCTGCGAGATCCAAAAGTTGGCTGGCTTGTCGGGCAGCACGATGCGTAGCGGGTTGCTGGCGTCCTCGGCGGCGATCCATTCGCCATCCATCTTGAGGGCGATGATGCCGTCCTTCAGGTCCTCCATGGTCATCTCACGGGCGTAGCCGTCGGCGGCGGTGCACACCAGCCCCGTGGCATTGGCCGACATTCCCGCCTCCTCCAGGATGGCCGCGAGCGCCGGCCCCTCCCAGGTATTCGTCTGATCCTCGCCCTGCGACTTGCGCATGAGCACGTTCTCGAGCTTGACCATGTCGCGCTTGGCGAGATCGGCGTACGAAAGGGTCATCGGGCTGGATACGGCGCCGGTGATCGTGACATCCCAATCCACCTTGGGCGCCGCGCCGCCGCAGGCGGCCAGGGCCAGCGATAGCAGTACGGTGACGAGGACGAGCAATGAGACGTGACGTTTCATAGTGTGTGGGCCTCCTCCAAGCGATGGTACGCCGGCCCTCCGCGGGCGTGAAAACGAGCCGGCGCCCCCCACGTCGGAAAGGAAGCGCCGGCTCGGGTCGAGTCGTCGCCCTTGTTCTCCTTTCCAAACACGGGGGGCGAGGGCGTTTCCGCAGTTCCGAGGGTGGTGTCAGTCCTCGGACGACGCCTTTGAGCTAAGCCCTGGTGGCATTAGCCCGCGATCGCACGCCATAGCGGTGCCAGCACCGCCACAGGCCATGCGATTCGGAGAACCGGCTGTGCGATTGTGCCCGCATTATACGCGTCGCCACGGACTGTGCAAGCGCATCAGCGGGGGAGGTGTCGCAACGCTGGTGAATCGTGCTTTGACACCGCCTGCCCGCCGTCTATAATCGATCCAGATGCCCCCACCGCGCCCCAGTAGCTCAGCGGATAGAGCAACTGCCTTCTAAGCAGTCGGCCGTAGGTTCGAGTCCTACCTGGGGCGCCTGACAATATCTTGTGGTGTTGCCTCGACCCATACCCTACATGTTGTGGTGCTGGTCTATAAAGCGTCAAACAGCAGCAGTTGGTCCAAAGGGTTGTGGTGTCGGCGGTACCAACCACTAGATAGCCGACTGTCCCTCAAGCCCCACCGGCAAGCCCCGTCGCGTCGCTAGGCGCAAGGACGGCGCACCCTTTCTCACGAAGCCCGTGGAGGACGTGCCAGGCCGGTCAGTGCGGGGAGGACCCTCGCGCCTTGCCACGTAGCCGGTCACTTACGAAGACCAGTGTGTAGAAGGCCACGACCACACCTGCAAGGATGGCCAAGGCGTCGTCTCCAATGATGGGCTGCCCTATCAGCTTTGTTACCAGCCCGACGAGCACGAGGAGGGGGAACCACAGGAACAGGGCTGGGATTAGCTGGAGCACTATACCGACGGCGGCCCACACGGCCATGCCCAGGGGCAGGAACACAGCATAGTCGCGTATCTCCAGGGCTAACCACTTGACGAAGCGCGCCACTGGACTCGCTGGAGTCACCTCGCAGTTCCGGTTGTCGTCCATCGGGGTAGAATCCCGCCGCCGTCGATGATGGGTTCAGCGCCAGACAGAAGACGCCGCCAGCGTCTCGCGCGCAGACGGGGTCCGTACTGCGCTTCCCCTTGCTGTTGGATGCCTGCTCACTCACGTCTCAGGGCCAGACGTTGCGTTGGGTACAGCGCGTTGTACTCAACGCCGCGTCGCGGCCCTTTCCTTTGCCGCCATGCTATCATAGGAGCGGCAGGGCGTCAACGGACGTCCACTCGCTCACGCATCCTTCCCGGCAGGAGACAGCGCGGGGAAGGGCGTGCGCCCCGGATTATGTCGGGTTACCGCCAGGATTTGCCAGCCCTCAAAAAGCCGGAAGGCCCTACTCCCAAAGACTAGTGCGTCTCTTGGCGGGGTCCCCCCCCAGTAGGGGGGGCATTGCTTGTCATAACCTAGCGCTGACGCTGCGCTATCCTAAGACAAGTTGGGGCGCGTGCCGTCCCTCATCCGATGACGCGGATGCCCGCACCAAGCCAGGCCATCGCCGCGAGCGGCGAACGCGCGCCAGGGGCGTAGCGCATTGTCCGTCTCGAGTTCTGGAATTCATCCCCCAGGGGTATTGACAACTGCGTAGCATCTGCTATAATGCGAGCGTAAGAAAATATCTTTTTCAGAAGGGGGTGCAATGCTCACAACTGCGGACGTGGCCCGACGGTTTGGCGTCTCGACTACTACCGTTCGCCGGTGGTGTGAGTTGGGCCTGCTGCCCGGTGCTGAGCGGGTGGGAGTCAAGCAACGGGCCACCTGGGTTATCCCTGAGGGCGCCTTACAAGGGTTTGAGCCGCCTAAGCCAGGACGCCCCAAGAAAGAGCGTCAGTAACAGAAGCGGCCCGCCAAGGTGTTGCGACCACCTCAACGGGCCTAGCATCGCACTACGGAGACTAGCACGATGCCTACCACAGAGTATACCCAAAACGACACCGCATACCAGTCATCCCTCGACCCGCAGACGATGCGACCGTGGCCACCCGAAGCGCTGTGCAGCATGGCGATGGCGGACCCGCAAGACCCCGACACGTGGCCTCCCCAGGTGGAGACGCTTACGGAATGGTGGCAGGACATCGAACCCTACTGCCAGGGCCGTGCGTGGCATAGCGCCGAGGAACGCTATCACGCCGTGGTCATGACGGCGGTAGAGGCAGAGACGGCCCGCGCGATGGCGTTCTGCGATGCCGCCCTGGACGCCCTGAGAAGTAGGGTAGCGCCCTTCTCGATGGAGTCGCGCCTATTGTCGCGTCTCCAGGGGGGCCTGATGTACCTGCGCGACGCGACGGTCGATGCTACGCTGCACGCGGCGCACACCCTAGGGGGCTCCCTGCCAGAGGACACGACCGACGACGACTTGCTGGCCCTGGCCCGGCAGGTGAGTAGCGGGTGCCAGCAAGGGGCGTAGGCGTTGGGATACTGGTATGGCGTGCTGATGGCCAAGTGCGCGGCACGCCATTCCGTGAAAGCGGGGCGGGGCGCGACGTCCCGCCCCAGTAGGGCGCAAGGGGTCGCTGCCAACCTATGCGCCATGTGACGCCCACCAGGCCCGAACACGCGTTGACAGCGCCTCATCTTGCTGCTATTACAGATTATGAGAATAGCCATTCTGGGTACTTTTCACGGAGGAGGGTACCATGGGCGACGATAGGGCAACGGTCACAAGACGCGAGGGAGACGGCGTACCGGTGGCTACCCAGCCAGCATCACGCCACGTCGTCATGCCGGATGACGCGGAGGCATCGACCAACCCGGCGGCGGTGTACCTGGCGGGACTGGCCCCCACGGGGCGACGCAGTATGGCGGCTGCCCTTCGCAGGGTGGCCCAACTGTGCGGTTACGCCGACTGGCAGCAGACTCCATGGACCGCGATGCGCTTTGAGCACGTGCAGGCCATCCGCAGCAAACTGCTGGAGGAGGGGGCCAAGCCGGCAACGGTAAACAAGACCCTGGCCGCCATCCGGGGCGTCCTCCGCGCCGCATGGCGCATGGGCCAGATAGACGCCGAGCACTACCAGCGGGCCGCCGACGTTCCCAGCGTCGCCGGTAGTCGGCTGCCAGCAGGAAGGGCCGTCACCCAGGGGGAGCTGGCCGCCATCATGCGGGCCTGCATCGAGGACGAGACGCCGGCAGGGGCGCGCGATGCGGCCATCATCGCCCTGGCCTATGGCGCGGGTCTTCGCCGGGCCGAGTTGTCCGCCCTGACGATGGACTGCATCGCCCAGGATGAGGACCAGTACACCATCCGACTGACCGGCAAGCGGCAGAAGGAGCGCATGCTGTACCTCGACAACGGCGCCGCCGATGCCCTCGGCGCGTGGCTGGACGTGCGCGGTGCAGAGCCCGGTCCACTCTTCTACGCCGGGCGCCGCGGTGGACACCTGGCGGCAGGGCAGGGGATGACGCCCCAGGCCATCCGCGATGTCGTGGTGCGCCGGGCCGAGCAGGCCGGGGTGAGGGACGTCAGCCCCCACGACCTGCGCCGCACCTTTGTGTCGGACCTCCTGGACAGCGGGGTGGACATCGCCACCGTGTCAGCCATGGCGGGGCACGCCAACATCCAGACGACGGCGCGGTACGACCGGCGGGGGGAGGCGGCAAAAAAGAGGGCGGCAAAAGCGCTCTATGTACCGTTCACGGCTCGAAGGGAGGCGAGGTAGGGGAGGAGCAATGTGGTTGCACGTTGTGCACGCAGCGTGTATAATGGGGCCATCAACTGAATAGGTGCGGGCCGCATACCCCGGATATCGGGTATCCCGCCCCGAGAATCGGTGGCGCTGCAGGAAGGCAGTCGCCGGTTTGTCGGGGCTTTTACGTATCCAGAGGAGGAGGCGACATGAAGAAGCTGACCGTCTTTGCCGGCACACGCCTATCCGAGGAGGAGAGCAGGAAGCTGGAGCACCTCGCGCGGCACGCCCACCGCAGCAAGGGCAGCGTCCTGCGGCACCTGCTGGCCCTGGCCCAAGTCGATGATGCGGGCAACATCGTGCTCACCCCGGCAGGGGAAAGGAGGTAACCATGCGCCACAACAGCAGTGCCCCCCGCGCCGCTAACGCGAGGGGCACACGTCCGAACGACCGAACCCGTTCACTAGCGCAGTGTATCATGGCCCGACGCGCCCGTCCAATCCACGCCGGCGGACAGGTGGTGGGCTACGTGCAAGGGGGCGTCTTCCGCAAGAGGGTGCGGGGCAGCCGTCACATGCTGCGCGCACCGCGCGCCTGGGCCTTTGGCCTCGACAGCCTCGACGAGGCGGAACGCCTGGGGGCCGGCAGGGTGGAGGTGTACGACACCGAGACGGCCACCACGTACCAGGCCGACCTGGACCGCATCCGGTCCAAGGGCGTTCTCATCGACCGGGGGCGTGGGCCACAGCTGGCCCTGCTGCTGAAGGAGTGGCTCGCCATCCGCGAGGTATCGCGCACCCCCGGCGGCCTCGTGCTGTACTGGCTGTCCAACGGCGCGGAGGTGTAGCGGCGCCATGGACGATAGCCGGAGCGTCGAGGTGACCGATGGACGACGCCACTATCCACGAGAGTGGGGGCCATACCTGCAGGTACCCAAGGCGTTGGTGTTGGCGGTAGGCCCTACCAAGGCCGTTCTGGTTTCCGAGATACGAAGCCTCACCCTCCTGAAGAAGGTTGGTAGGGGCACCTGCTATGCCTCTGTGCGCAACCTTGGTGAGCGGATAGGTCTTTCGGAACGCCAGACGCGCACGCTTCTGAGGGAACTCTGCAGCGATGACATCATAATCGACCTGACGCCCCAGGAGAAACGAAGGCCACACCACTACATCGTGAACGACGCTACCCTGCGGGCTCTGTACGCTACCCTATGTCGGCAGAAGGAGGACACGCTGGAATCAGCCTCGGAAGCCTTCGTCCAGGCGGAGACGGGTGCCCTCGAGGCGGCGGATGGTCAGGCGATACCAGCACCCCACGACAACGGCGATGGCCCAACCACCCCTGCGAGCCGTGAGTACTTCCGGCAATTCCGCCGCAAGCGTTGGGCCACGCCCGAGCAGAAGCGCATGTTCGAGGAGTGCGAGGCGGAGGTCGGCAGCAAGCGGATGCTGGATGCCGTGCTATGGGCTGCGGCCAACAACATCAAGGGGGTTCCCGCCATCTGCACGACAGCACGCAAGGAGCGAGGCCCGGACGGTAAGCCGCGCCGTAAGGAGCGTTGGCGTGTCAATGAGCAAGGATTCATGGAGGTCGTCAGAGACAAACCGGCCCCGCGCCGCAAGCAGCGTTGGCGTCTTATGCCGGATAGCACACTGGAGCCAATCATCGAATGACGCTCGAACTCAAGGACAAGCGACTCAACCTGGCCGATAAGGTGGACGCCAAGGCGGGTCAAGGGGAGTAGTGCGCTGTGATACGCACATTGACATAACGCGCGCGGCGGGGCCGTCCTGGCTCTCTCTCGGCATGAGGTCCCCACGCGTGATGGTGCGAGGTCTCTTGGCGTAGCGACACACCGTCCCCCATGGCTTTGACGAGGGAAGGACCGGCAAGGGGAAGAAGTCGCTTTGACGTGTCGCCCATCTCCTCCGCCTGCCGGCCTTTGGTCTCCCGCCACGTATGGCCTGGCGTGCATGGCATGACTCTCGCGTCGCCACGGAAGGGAAACCATCGCAGCAGTGGGTAGGCGTACCCCTGCAAGGGGGGGGGCGCCTACGCCTGGCGATAGCCAGGCCGGTGTTTAGTAGTTCTATCTTATTCTTTCTATATGGATCTATATTGTCGGCAGAAACTGCCCCCCTAGGGGGAGAAAGCTGCCGACCTAGGGGAAAAAACTGCCGGCCTAGGGGGAAAAAACCTGCCGACCTAGGGGAACGAGATTCCCATGGGCCGGAAAAAGATGCATCCTAGTGTGCAGGAGATGCACCCAAAGATGTTACCTACAACTACGTTAGTGATTGTAGGCGACGGGTCGCCGACGACGGCACTCTTGCCGAGGGCTGGCCGACCGTCCGCGTACGCCCCAGCGACCTGACGGCCCGGCCCTGCTGGAGGCAGTATCCTAGTACGTCAGTAGGAAATGCCGCCAGCACAGGGACGCGCCGACCCGCCGCAACGCCGGACGGGACGCCGCGACGAACGCGTGGGATTGGCGCCCGCGTCTCTTGCCGGCCGCCTCTCCCCCTTGACACCCCTCCCGCACCCGCTAGAATAGCCCTGCAACGGCTGTATGCACCAACGGATGGCAAGGGCGCGCTGGCCAAGACAGCGGACCGCCCCGGGCCGTGCTGTCGGCGTTTCCTCCGACCGTCACCCTGCCGGCGCCATCGACCGGCTTTCTACCAAACCTGTCACCCTGACGCATCATCCAACCGAGGAACCCTTTCCGCATGGCAACCAACGGCAAGCCCCTGGACTACTCTACCCTCTCCGGCTGGTTGTGGGACGCGGCCTGCGTCATCCGCGGCCCCGTGGACGCACCCAAGTTCAAGGATTACATCCTGCCGCTCATCTTTATCAAGCGCCTCTCCGACGTGTACGAGGACGAGGTGCAGCGCGTGGCCGCCGACCTGGGCTACAGCCTCGACGCCGCCGAGGACCTCGTCGCCCGCGACCGCACCCTGGTGCGCTTCTACCTGCCGCCCAAGGTGCGGTGGCCCGCCATCCGCCGGGTCACCACCGGCCTGGGTCAATACCTCACCGATGTGGTCCGGACGGTGGGGCGCGAGAACGCCGCCAAGCTGCAGGGCGTTCTCGACGCCGTGGACTTTAACGCCACCGCCGCCGGACAGCGCATCGTCGGCGACGACCGTCTCGCCCAACTCGTCGACGTCCTCAGCCGGCACCGGCTGGGCCTGGACGATGTGGAGCCGGATATCCTGGGGCGTGCCTACGAGTACCTCCTGCAAAAGTTCGCCGAGGGCCAGGGGCAAAGCGCCGGCGAGTTCTACACCCCGCGCGCGGTGGGCGTGCTGATGGCCCGCATCCTCGACCCCCAGCCCGGCATGCGCGTCTACGACCCCTGCTGTGGCTCGGGTGGCCTGCTCATCAAGTGCGCCCTGCGCCTGCTGGAGGCCCACGGAGAGAGACAGAACGGCCGTCTCACCCTGCCTCACGCGCTCGCTCCCTTGAGCCTGTATGGCCAGGAAATCAACGCCGCCACCTTTACCATCGCCCGGATGAACACCCTCATCCACGACTTGGACGCCGACATCCGCCCGGGCGACACCATGGCCCGGCCCGCCTTCCTGGCCGATGACGGCGGCCTGGCGCGGTTCGACCTCGTCACGGCCAACCCGATGTGGAACCAGACCTTTCCCGCCTCGCAGTACGAGGAGGACCCCTTTGGCCGATTCACCAAGGGCGCGCCGCCGTCCTCCAGCGCCGATTGGGGCTGGGTGCAGCACATGCTCGCCTCACTCCACGATACCGGGCGCATGGCGGTGGTGCTCGACACAGGCGCCGTTGCTCGGGGCAGCGGCAACCAGGGCTCCAACAAGGAGCGCGACATCCGCAAGGCGTTCGTGGACGCCGACCTGGTAGAGTGCGTCATCCTCCTGCCGGAGAACCTGTTTGTCAACACCACCGCGCCGGGCATCGTCATGGTGCTCAACCGCGCCAAGCGTCACCCCGGCGAGGTGCTGCTGGTGAACGCCTCGCGTCTCTTCACCAAGGGCCGGCCCAAGAACGCCCTGTCGGACGAGCACGTGGCGCAGGTGCACGCGCTGTACGCCGACTGGCGCGCCGAGGAGGGGCTGAGCGCCGTCATCACCACTGCCGAGGCGGCGCGGAACGACTACAACCTGAGCCCCAGCCGCTACGTGACCCAGAATGGAGAGGATGAGGTGCTGCCGCTGGAGGAGGCGGTGGTTCTTCTGCGGGAGGCGGAGGAGGAAAGGAAAGAGGCCGACTCGCAACTGGCGCAGGTGTTACACAGCCTAGGGATTCGCATGGCACCAGGCCTCGAAGGCTCGCACGATGCATGAGATGACTGACTCTGGTGAGTGTGACGGATTGAGTCGTTCCTGGAACACCGTCCGCCTAGGTGATGTGGCAGTTGTGCACTATGGAAGGGCACGACCCAGCAGCGACAATGGGCCTGTACCGGTTGTCGGTTCTGGAGGCATCTACGCGTGGACGAGTCACGCGTATTTCGACCGCCCGACTCTGGTGATTGGCAGGAAGGGCACTGCCGGGAGAGCGTGGCTAATAGAGATGCCCAGTTGGCCGTCAGATACAGCTTTTTACCTTGGCCTGTCTGGGGCTGTGGACCTTAGGTACGTGTACTACTGTCTGTGTCACACACCCTTGTCTGGCGAACACGCCAGAACCACGTTGCCGAGTCTATCGCGGTCGGATGTGGAGGAGTACACTTTCAGCTGCCCTCCCCTCCCCGAGCAGCGCGCCATTGCCCACGTGCTGGACACCGTGCAGCGCGCCCGAGAGGCAACCGAGCGCGTCATCGCCGCCACGCGCGAGTTGAAGCGCAGCCTCATGCGCCACCTGTTCACCTACGGGCCGGTGCCCATCCATGAGGCGGACAAGGTGCCACTCAAGGAGACGGAGATTGGGATGGTGCCGGAGGAGTGGGAGGTCTTGCCTCTGGGAGAACTCGTCTCAGTGCACGACAAGAAACGTATACCTGTGAGCGCAGAGAAAAGAAGTCGGATGAGAGGACCTTATCCGTACTGTGGGGCCAATGGGATTGTCGACTTTGTGGATGATTTCCTTTTCGAAGGCGAGTACGTGCTGCTTGCTGAAGACGGGGGGCGCTGGGGCGGGTACGAAGAGTCTGCCTATGTCATGAAGGGGAGATTCTGGGTCAACAACCACGCTCATATCATACAGGCTCTAGAAGGAGTGACGCTAAACGCCTATGTTGTTCAAGTGCTGAACTACATGGATATTAGCCGGTACATCAGTGGAACCACTCGTGGGAAGCTGAACCAAGGCGTCATGAAATCGCTGCCCCTACCGGTGCTCCCGCTCGACGTGCAGCAGGCCGTCGCTCACGCCCTTCGCACAGTGGACGAAAAGCTAGAAGCCGAGAAGAACCGCAAGCAGGCTCTGGAGGCTCTCTTCCAGTCCCTGCTGCACAACCTGATGACTGGCAAGCTCCGGGTTAACGTGGACAGCATGGAGGTGGCAGAATGACGCTCTGGATGGTTCGCGCCGGTAGACACGGTGAGGTGGAGGACCTGGCTTTTGGCAGGAGCATCGTAGCCGTCGGGTCGACCGCCGGGTGGTCCAGACTGGATGACCTGTCGCAGGTGCACACGCGCGAGCAACTCCTCTCCTTGTGTCTGGAAGTCTACCCCGACAAGAAGCGCAACACGCTGCGGAACTGGGTCAACCAGCTCTGGGCATTCGTGAAGCGAATGCACGTCGGTGACCTCGTCTGCACGCCGCTCAAAGGGCGGGCGGCCATCGCCGTAGGCCGCATCACCGGCCCCTATCGACATCGTCCCGACTTCTCCGAGTGGCGGCATACCCGGCCGGTGGAGTGGCTGAACCCCGACCTGCCGCGCTCCGCCTTTGGCGAGGACCTCCTATTATCGCTAGGCTCGCAGCTCACCATCTGCCAGATTCGCCGGAACAACGCCGAGGCGCGGGTGCGCGCCATCCTGCAGACCGGCAAGGACCCCGGAGTCGATTCCGGCCTACGCCAACCTCCGAACCCGACGGCGAGGGGAGCGAGGGGCTGACCATCGATACGACCGGCTGTCCGAGACGGTGCAGGCCGAGCTGCCGCTGAAGCGCATCTGGACGCTCGTGCCGGAGGAGTAGGCACACGCTCTTGATGGCCATGCAGAGGGTCATATGTGACGCACGCCGAGGGGAGGATTGCAGATGGCTGCCAATGACCTGACTGACTATGCCTTTGGCGAGTGGTTACCCTTCACTGAGGAAAACGAGAGGGCACTGCTGGATGCGCTGCCGAGAAGCACGGGTGTCGTGGCAATACGGCGCACCTTCGAGGGAGACAGAGAGCCAGAAATGGTCTGCGTTGCCGTTGGGGCGAACCACTCTGGCGGGGTGCAGATGCGTGTGCGCCAGATGCTCCATCCGGGGCGAACGCAGTCGACGAATCTCCGGATTCGGGCCGCACTGGAGCAGGAAGACGACCTAGAGCTTGCCTGGGCGTTGCGTGCCAACGAGGCAGCCTGCAAGGAACTCCGCGCCAAACTAGTCAACCAGTACGAACGCGAGTACGGACACCCGCTGGAGCTATGCCCAGGAAGCTAGACTGGGCAGTGTCTCGTATTTTGGCGCCTCGCCCCACCATTGGCTAGCGAGTTGGGTCACCTTGGTGGTCACCGCGATTTGCGCATCGCAGGACGGGTCGCGAACTACTCGGTGGTTGCTGCGCCATAGCGGTCGGCGATGGCGGCCCGTGCAGAGAGGTTCGCATCATGCCAGTGAAGCTAAGCGAGGGCAAGACGGTACAAGAGCCCCTGTTGCGCTATGCGGAGGAGGCGGGTTGGACGCGCATCAGCCCGTACGATGCCGTCGCCATGCGCTGCGGGGAGGGCGGGCTGCTGCTGCGAGAGGTCTTTGTCCAGGCCCTCCAGCGCCTCAACCCCGGCGCCGTCGACGGTCACCGCGCCGAGGACCTCGCCCGGCGCATCTCCCAGGTGCCGCCCTCCATCGAGGGCAATCTCCAGGTGTGGGAGTACCTGCGCGGCCTGCGCACCGTATATGTGCCCGAGGAACGCCGCGAGCGCGACCTGCGCCTCCTCGACACGGTGAACGTCGGCGCCAATGCCTTTCACGTCACCGAGGAACTCTCCTACGACAACGGCACCCATCGCATCCGGCCTGATGTGGTGTTCTTTGTCAACGGGCTGCCGGTCCTGGTGGTCGAGGCCAAAGCCGCCCAAAAGGAGGAGGGCATCGCCGAGGCCCTCAAGCAACTGTGCCGCTACCACCGCGAGGGTCCGGAGCTGATGGCCCTCCTGCAGGTGCAGGTGCTGACCAACCTCCTGCAGTTCCGCTATGGCGCCACCTGGGTGCTCTCGGGCAAGTACCTGTTTGACTGGCGCGGCGAGCAGGTGGGCGATTTCGAGACGCTGGTAAAGCACTTTGCCAGTCCCAGCCGCGTGCTGCGCATGCTTACCGAGTTCATCCTCTTTACCCGCAAGGACGACGTCCTCTCCAAGGTCGTCCTCAGGCCGCACCAGATGCGGGCGGTCGAGCGGGTGCTGGGGCGTTGCCGCGACGGCAGCAAGACGCGAGGCCTGGTGTGGCACACCCAGGGTTCCGGCAAGACCTATACGATGATGACGGTGGCCAAGCGTCTCATCGAAGACGCCCACTTTCAGAACCCCACCGTATTGATGCTGGTCGACCGCAACGAGCTGGAGGCGCAACTCTTCGGCAACCTCGAGTCCGCCGGCGTGAGCAGCGTTGCCGTGGCCGAGAGCAAGCGCCACCTGCGCGATATGTTGCGGCAGGACCGGCGCGGCCTCATCGTCTCGATGATACACAAGTTCGACGACGTCCCCGCCGACCTGAACCCCCGCAGTAATATCTATGTCCTGGTCGACGAGGCGCACCGCACCACCGGCGGCGACCTGGGCAACTATCTCATGGGCGCCCTGCCGAACGCCACCTACATCGGGTTCACCGGCACGCCCATCGACCGGACGACCTACGGCCAGGGCACCTTCAAGGTGTTTGGCCGCGACGATGAACGCGGCTACATCGACAAGTACTCCATTGCCGAGTCCATCGGCGATGGCACCACCGTGCCGCTGCACTATGCCCTGGCGCCCAGCACGCTGCGCGTCGACCGCGAGACGCTGAACCGCGAGTTCCTCGACCTTGCCGAGGCGGAGGGCGTCAGTGACCCGGAGAAGCTCAACGCCATCCTCGACCGCGCCGTGACCCTCAAGAACATGCTCAAGAACCGCCAGAGGGTGCGGCAGGTGGCCGAGCATCTGGCGGAGCACTATCGGCAGTATGTGGAGCCGATGGGTTACAAGGCGTTCCTCGTCGCCGTCGACCGTGAGGCGTGTGCCCTGTACAAGGAGGCGCTGGACGAGCATCTGCCGGCCTCCTGGTCGACGGTCGTATACAGCGCCGCCCACAACGACCCGCCGGAACTGACCCGCTGGCACCTCTCGGCAGACGCCGAGAAGGAGGTGCGCAAGCGGTTCACCCGCCCCGACGAGGAGCCGCGCATCCTCATCGTTACGGACAAGCTGCTCACCGGCTTTGACGCCCCCATTCTCTACTGCATGTACCTGGACAAGCCGATGCGCGACCACGTGCTCCTCCAGGCCATCGCCCGGGTGAACCGCCCCTACGAGGATGACCAGAACCGGCGCAAGACGAACGGCCTCATCTACGACTTTGTGGGCGTGTTCGAGAACTTGGAGAAGGCGCTGGCCTTTGACTCCCAGGACGTCGAGGGGGTGGTGGAGGGACTCGACGTCCTCAAGGAACGCTTCGTTACCCTCATGCGTGAGGGGTGCGAGACCTATCTCGTCCTATGGGCTGGCCTCTATGGCGACAAGGCCGCCGAGGCGGTGCTGGAGCACTTTCGTGACGAGTCGTGCCGGCACGACCTCTATGGGTTCTACACTGAACTCCAGGACCTGTACGAGGTGCTGTCGCCGGACCCGTTCCTGCGGCCTTACCTCGACGACTATCTGGCACTGAGCGAGATGCATCGCTTGGTGCGGGCGGCCTACGAGCGCCACGTGTCGGTGGACGGGGCGTTGCTGCGCAAGACGGCGCGTCTGGTGCAGGAGAGCACCTCGTCATCGCCCATCATCGACCCGGACCGCCTCTACCGCCTCGACGGCGCAGTCCTGCACGAGTTGGCCAACGACGACAAGCCTGACGCGGTCAAGGTGTTCAACCTCGTCAAGACAGTGGAGACGCTGGTCGCGCAGCAGGCTGCCGAGGCGCCGCACCTGATACCTATCGGCGAGCGCGCCGCCCATATCATCGAGCAGTATGAACAGCGTCTCCTCTCGGCGCGGCAGGCGCTGGAGGCGATGCGTCAGCTGGTTGCCGACTATGAGCTGGCCATGGCGCAGCGCGAGGCGTCCAACCTCTCCAAAGAGGGCTTTGGCGTCTACTGGCTGCTACGGAACGAGGGCATCTCCGACGCCGAGGACCTGGCGCGGGCCATCGAGCCGGCCTTTGCCAGCTATCCCCACTGGATGCAGAGCCAACGCCAGGAGCGAGGACTGCGTATCGCCTTCTACAAGGCGATGGGCGGGAGAGGGGAGGTTGACACCATGGTCGGCCTCGTTGACCGCGTGTTGGACGTGTTACGGAGGGCGACTACGTGAGCCAATCGGCAACGGATGGCTGGCGCCCGCTGGAGGAGACGGTGCCCTTGGAGGTGTTCAAGGCGGAGGTACACGCCTGGGCCAAGCGCATCGGCGTGGAGTATGGCACTCTCACCGTCCGACCCATGAAGCACAAGTGGGCAAGTTGCTCGTCCAAGGGGAACCTGACGTTCAGCACCGAGCTGCTGTCCCAGCCCGCGGACTTTCGTGCCAGGACGGTCGTGCACGAGTTGGTGCACCTCAGAGTTCCGAACCATGGCAAGCTGTTCAACGCCTTGGTCAAGAGTTACCTGAGTGGGGAGGGGCAGTAGGGCGGTTGCCTCCGCTTCCATGCTGCCAGACCTGCACCGCATCGCCGCCTAATGACCTCGCGACCTGCTAGAGACACACGGCGGAGGAGTCTCATGGTATCCCCGACTGCGACGGCTGCGGCGAACGAGAAGCCCACCCTCGAGGCTCTGGCCTACGCCTGTCACTGGTACGACCAGATTACGTCTGGCGACAGCTCCTACAGGCGACTCGTTGCCGAGACAGGTGGCCACGTCGACCTGGCCAACAGCGCTCATCGCGGTGCAGTACTCACCTGGCTCAATCGCTCCGGCTGCCGGCAGTTCAAGAAGGCAGACCATCCACTCGCATCGTCGGAGTTGATGGCATGGTGGACGGAATGCGAACACCTCCTACCAGAGGTGGGCAAGCCACTCGTGGAGCTCACGGCAGATGAGGTTGCCAGTATCGGTGAGGCTTATGCCGCGCTGAAGGAGAAGCAGGCGTGTACGAGAGTGCAGCGCGGCAGAGGACTCAGCGTGTCTTTTGGGCACACTGGTGCGTCGAAGACCCTCTTCGCTACACGTCCACAGGCTGCGCTACCATGGGACAATCCCGAGCGTGCCGCTCTTCGCTTTGGCGAATCCGGAGCGGGCTACGCCGCCTATCTGCGACATGCACAGGACATACTGCGCGCTTTGTCAGCTGCCTGTTCCCGGTACGGCATTCGGCTGGCAGACTTGCCAAACGTACTCGGGCGGGACGAGGCCACTCCCGCCAAGCTGGTCGACGAGTACTACTGGGCCACCGTGACGCGCAAGGTGGCCATCCCCGACGAGGCGATGCTACGCACGTGGTTCACCAACCTGGTGCAGAAGCATCGGCAGGCCAGAAACTAGGTCGCTTGCCAAGTCGCAACACGACGTATATCATGCGCACGTCATGCGGCTTGTCGAGGCGTGATTAGAGCCATTGCCAGAGTGCACACGACTTGGTAAGCCGAAATCGGTACGTTCTTTTGCAGTGTGCTACCATGTAGGTGCAGTCGCTTACTGTCGCGGAGAGGTCGCATAGTCCGGTCGAGTGCGCACGATTGGAAATCGTGTACGGGGCAACCCGTCGCGGGTTCAAATCCCGCCCTCTCCGCCATCGCTTTGTCTCGCGGGGGTCTCGTCCCCCGCGAGGGTTCGTCCTCTGATGTGCCTCGTCAGTCAAGTCTGTCCGCTAGCTTCTCTCCTTATCGCACGTCCTGTCGATAGTGAGCCTTGGGGGGCTGGGGGCCGCGTCGCGTCGATAGCGCATTGGTCTGACATCGTCGTTCACCGTGCCAGACGCGGAGGGCTCGCCATGCCCACTCATCGCGCGCATCGCCGCCGGCCTTTGTTTCCGCGGTGTCAGTCCGTCGCGGCGCTCCTGGGCCTGATCGTGCTTGCGGCCATGCTGTCCGGTTGCGGCGACGCGAAAGCTCCCCCGGAGGTAGCTGAGTCGCTTGCGGCCGCGACCGCCGAATCCGCCCTCCCGGCGCCCAGCACCACCCCGTCGGTAACCGACACAGTCGCGGTCGCGCCCTCTGCCACCCTTACCCCGACTGCCAGCCCAACCGCCTCACCCGAACCGAGCCTCACCCCCACGCCTGCCGCCAGCGCCACACCGACGCTCCCTACCGCTACGCCCACCGCGACAGGCACGGCCACTGCCGAGCCTGCCCCCACTCCCACGCTGCCCGTCTATGACGCCGCCTACGTGGCCGACGTGACCGTCCCCGACGGCACGGTCATCGAGCCGGGAACCCCGTTCACCAAGACGTGGCGCCTGCGCAACACCGGCAGCGCGCCTTGGGAGGACGACATAACCCTGGAGCTCGCCGTCGGGGAGGCGATGGGCGCGCCCGAGGCGGTGCCGGTGCCCGCCACGGCGCCCGGCGAGACGGCCGACGTCTCGGTGCCCATGGTGGCACCCGCGGCGCTCGGCGAGCACAGCGCGGCCTGGCGCCTCTGTCGGGCCGAGGGGTGCTTTGGCGGGGCGGTGACGCTACAGATCGTCAGCCGTTCGGCGTTGGCCGCCCGCGGCCCGGCGGTGGAGCTACCGCCCGCGGAGCCGGCCGCCTGCAACTACATCGGCAACCGCAACCCCACGTCCATGAAGTTCCATCGCGCCGATTGCCGCTGGGTGCAAGAGATGTACGAGGGGAACAAGGTGTGCTTTGCCACCCGGGAAGAGGCGGTCGCGGCGGGGTATGTGCCGTGCAAGGTGTGCAAGCCGTGAGGGCAAACGCTGGCGTTGGTTCCTTCGGCTTATTCGCTCGTGCCGTTGGTGTTGAGCCGACATGTGATTGCGATGGCTACGAACGACAGACCATACCACGAAAGGAACCACCGTGACCTTTGATCTGAGCGTCCACCTCCAACGCGCCCTCACCACCGCCATGCGGGTGCCCATCCCCGCGGACACCGCCCAGCGCCGTCACGCCCG
>DUUT01000146.1 GCA_012841405.1 Chloroflexota bacterium | reverse complement strand
GCGGCCCCGCTACTCTTCTCCTTGGCCCGCGGTATCCTCTTCCTCCTCGATGAGGCCGAGGGCCTCAGCCAGCTCGGGGGCATAGGTGATCCAGGTCGCGTCCTGAGGCACGAGGGTTGCCTGCTCCTTGGGGTTGTGCAGGCGGTAATCCTCCTGGCGCCGGACCAGTTCGCGGGCCAGGAGACGGTTCACAGCTGGGGTTGCTGCCTCGGGGCGCACCGCCGCAAAGATGTCCAGGACGCGCTCGTCGTTCCCGTTGGTCCAGGCGGGGCCCAACGCGGCGAACGCCACGACCTCGTTTTCCTCGCCCAGCACGACCATCGCCTCGCGCCACGGCTCGCCGAGGTGCGGCAGGAACTGGGCATCGATGGCTTCGACATCTACGGGCAACGCGGCCTGGGGATACACGGTGTTGAGGCCACGGAACATCGCGGCGACGGCATGGAGATCGTCGCCCATGCAAGTGCGCACCGTCAGGTGCGCAGCATCGCGCCCATCGCTCTCGCGCGCCTCTGCTTCGCTATAGGTTCGCACCCAGGCGAACTTGCGGCGCAGAATGGTGGGGTAGTAGCGCTCCAGGACGTCATAATCGACCTCCTGGCCCCAACGATAGTAGACCCGCGGATCGATGTACGAGCGGAGGCTGGTGCCCAGGTTCCAGGTGCGCTTCTTGGAGGCGATGGTGGCCTGCGCCTTGATCTTGCCCAGCGCGACCTGGGCCTTGCTCACCCGCTCGCGCGCCGTCTTGACGCGGCGGCGGGCGGTGGCCAGGCGCTTCAGGTAGCGCTGGCGCACCTTTTGGCGGCGCTCGTCGCTGGGAGCCTCAGCCTCCTTGATGCGCGCCTCCTCCCTGAGGGCGGCATAGGCGGCGTTGTACTCCTTCACCTGCGCCTGGTAGCGTGCCACTCGCTCCTCGGCCTTTATGCGTCGCTCCTGGTAGCGCTCCCGCGTCGCCGGCCAATTGCCCGTCTCTTTCTTGGTGTGGTTGCAGAGCATGGCCGCTTCGAGATTGGCCATGTTCGCCGCCTGCCACTTGACGTACTCTGGGTGGCGGGCCTTGACGCCGGACGAGGCAAGGCTCTTTTCCACCGCTGCCGTGGCGTGGTGCGTACGAAAGACTTTGGCCGTCAGGCCGGGCAGGATGCTCGACAGGTACACGTTCACATCGCGGCTGGACACGTCTGGGAACAGCTGCGGCTTGTCATGGGTGAGGCGGTTCCGATCGCCGTTGCCCGGCGCACTCGACGGCCGGGCATTGCGTATCAGCTCGGCCAGATTGTCGAGCACCACTTGGGGAGGCCGGAGCGACTTGTTCCATTCGACCGAGTCCTTGCCCAGGAAGCAAAAGGTCACCTCGCCGTCGTCGCGCAGGGTGACGTGCTCGGGGCGCAGGGTTGTGGCGCCGACGGTATCCGCTTCGTCGGGATCCTTCTCGTCGCCCACACGGAGGCAGAGGGCGTCGATGAGGTAGCAGGCGGTGGCGATCATGCGCCGGCGTGGGTTCTCGTGCGACAGGTCCTGCTCGATGTAGGCCCGCACGCGGTCGATCTCGGCCTCCAGCTCTACGGCCTGGTCAAACTTTTGCGCCTCACGCCGCTGTTTCACGGGCGCGGTGTCGCTGAGCCAGATGTACTTCATCTTGTCGGACAGCTTGTCCTTCCAGCGCGCGACCCACAGCGACTCGGGCTGCCAGACGATATCTTGCCAGTTCCCCTCGACGCGCGGGGCATCGGGGCTGAGGTTGAGCGTCACGTCCTCCTGACGGGCCCCTTCCTTCCAGCGCCCGCGCAGGGGGTGTTCACCGCGCCCCATAAAGATGCCCGAGGGCTCGGTCATATAGTTGCCCAGCTCGACGCGCTGGCCGTTGACGATGGCATAGCCATATTGGGCCTTGAGCGCCTCGCGGGCGGCCTTGCGCTCGGCGGCGGCGGCCTTGCGCTCCTCGCGCGTCAGGGCTTCCTTGGCGGCCCGCTCGGCATCCACCCACTCGTACGCGGCGGTCATGTCGACCTCACCGGGCTTGAGCGGCGGGTCAATCCCCAGAGCAGCGCTGAAATCGGCGAAAAAGTTCGCAGCAAAGACCTTGTCCTGGACGTAGGGGGTATCCTTCTTGCGCGCCCAGGCGATAGCCATCTCCTCTTGTTTGGGGGTCAGCGCGATGGGCCGGCCACGCACGATGATGGTCAGACCAATCGGTGCGGGCGGCTCTGGGATGACAATGCCGTTATGTACGAGCTGTCTCAACAAGCGATTCACTCCCATCAAGACACTGGATTTCCATACAATGGACCGATCAACAAGGGTGTGATCGGCCCGGCTCAAGAGGATACCACGGGAGGGGCGGTTTTGGCAAGCGGGGCGGAGGGTGCCTTGGCGTCAGCCGCCCAGCGGAGGCGCGCCATGCCCGTGGAGCCAGGCGGCATGTTCGGTGCCTCAGCACGCCGCCCAGGCCCCGCGAACGTTCGTTCGATGCTGCCAACTGTGGTATAATGTGCCGATGGGAGGTACTACCATGAGCGAAAAGAAGCGGCTGATGCTGATCGATGGCCATGCGCTGGCGTACCGGGCGTACCATGCCATCCCGCCGCTGACCAGTCCGACTGGCGAGCCGACCAACGCGGCCTTTGGCTTTGTCAACATGCTCCTCAAGGCGCTGGCCGACTATCAGCCGGACTATGTCATCACGAGTTTCGATGTGGGCCGCACGTTTCGCCACGAGGAATACGAGGCGTACAAAGCCCATCGCCTGGAGACTCCGGATGACCTCAAGCCACAGATCGGTCGCATCTACGAGCTGGTGGACGCTCTGGGTATTCCCATCTGTACGATGGAGGGTTACGAGGCCGATGACGTGCTCGGTTCTCTCTCTGCCAAGGCGCAGAGGGAGGGCCTCGACACGATCATCGTGACCGGCGATAGCGACGTTTTTCAACTCGTTGGCGAAGGGGTGCGTGTGCTCGTCCCACAACGCACCTTTGGCGATGTGGCGCTGTACGACGTGGAGGCGATCAAGGAGCGCTATGGGCTCTTGCCCGAGCAGCTCATCGACCTCAAGGCGCTCATGGGCGACTCGTCGGACAACATCCCCGGCGTGGCGGGGGTGGGCGCCAAGACAGCCACCAAGCTGCTGCAGGAGCATGGTTCGCTGGAAGCGATCTATGCTCACCTTGATGATGTCACCCCGGCACGCTTTCGCAAAGCGCTGGAGGAGGGGCGCGAGGACGCGTGGCTCAGCAAGCGCTTGGCGTCCATCGTCCGCGATCTCGATGTGCCGATGGACCTGGAGAAGAGTCGGTGGGGCGAGTTTGACCGCCAGCGCGTGATGGATCTGCTGCGCGAGCTCGGTTTCCGTAGCCTGGTGGGGCGCATTCCCCAGGAGAGGGCAGAGGGACCAGTCACGCAGCTTGGCCTCTTTGGCGAGAGCGAGGCGACCGCTGTCACTGGCAATGGCAACGCGCCGGTGGGCGATTACGTGACCATCGATAGCGAAGAGGCACTCGATGACCTCGTGGCGCGCCTGCGGGAGGCCAAGGCGCTGGCCGTGGACACCGAGACCACCGGCACCGATGCCATGCGGGCCGAGCTGGTGGGCATCTCGCTGGCCATAGAGCCCGGTGCTGCGTACTACCTGCCGGTAGGGCACGACGTGCGCCTACGCCCCGGGCCCCAGCTCGATCTGGACGTCGTGCGCGCCAAGCTGGGGCCTGTGCTGGCCGACACATCGCTCCCCAAGGTGTGCCACAACGCCAAGTATGACATGATGGTGCTCTCACAGCATGGCATGCCGCTGGGCGGCCCATGTGGCGACACCATGCTTGCCGCGTGGCTGCTCGAGCCGGACGGACGCGGTATCGGCCTGAAGAACCAGGCCTGGCTGCGGCTGGACCTCGAGATGACGACCATCGACGAGCTGATCGGCAAGGGCAGGAACCAGCTACGCATGGATCAGATCAGCGTCGCCAGGGTGGCGCCCTATGCCTGTGCCGACGCCGATGTGACGCTCCGCCTCTGCGAGGTGCTGGAGCGTGAGCTCAAGGAGCGCGACCAGTGGTCGCTCTACACCGAGATCGAGTTGCCCCTCGTACCGGTGCTCGCGTCCATGGAAGAGCACGGCATGGTGGTGGACCGCGACTATCTCGAGGCGATGTCCCGCCGGCTGTCGCAGCGTCTCGCCGAGCTCGAGGCGGACATATACCGGGAGGCCGGCCACGCCTTTAACATCAACTCGCCCAAGCAACTCGGCACGGTGCTGTTCGAGGAGCTCGGACTGCCCGGTGGCCGTCGCACCAAGACAGGGTTCTCGACGGATGCCAGTGTCATCGAGGGGCTGAGGGATCAGCACCCCATCGCCGAGTTGTTGTTAGAGTATCGGCAGATCGACAAGCTCAAGAGCACCTACCTCGATGCCTTGCCGGCTCTGATCCACCCCAGAACGGGGCGGGTGCACACGTCGTTTAACCAGACGGGCACGAATACGGGTCGCCTCTCGTCCAGCGATCCGAATCTGCAGAACATCCCGGTGCGCACCGAGCTCGGGCGCGCCGTGCGTGCGGCGTTCATCGCTCCCGAGGGACACGTCTTGCTGGGCTGCGACTATTCGCAGGTGGAGCTGCGCCTACTGGCTCACCTGTCCAAGGATCCCGAGCTGATGGGGGCCTTTCATCGGAACGAGGACGTGCATGCCTCGACGGCCGCGGCGATCTTTGGCGTGCCGCTGGCAGAGGTCACCTCCGATCAGCGCGCCATGGCCAAGACGATCAACTTTGGCCTGATGTATGGCATGTCCGACTATGGCCTGGCGGCGCGCACAGCCCTGAGTGTGCCCGAGGCGCGCGAGTTCATCGATGCCTACTTTACCCGCTTTCACGGGGTGAAGGAGTACCTGGAGGGAACGGTGGAGCGGGCGCGCCGTGATGGCTATGTGGAGACGCTCCTCGGGCGTCGGCGCTACTTCCCCGAGCTGCGTTCGCGCAGCGCGGCCAACAACGTCCGCGCCGCCGAACGTGCGGCCATCAACATGCCGATTCAGGGGAGCGCCGCTGACATCATCAAGCTGGCCATGATCGTCCTCGACCGCCGGCTACGCGAGGAGGGCCTAGCATCACGCATGGTGCTGCAGGTGCACGACGAGCTCGTGCTAGAGGTGCCCGAAGCCGAGCTCGAGCGGACCCAGGCCCTGGTGGTGGAGACGATGGAGAGCGCCTATTCGCTGGATGTGCCCCTCAAGGTGGAGGCCGCCACGGGCAAGAACTGGATGGAGATGAAATAGCGTGAGCAACCTCGATGCAGCCCTCGATCGCGTCCTTGCGCGCAACATCGCCAAGGCCATCAAGTCCGCCCAGCGTAAGGGCGATCTCCCCGCGTTCGACATCCCGGTGGATATCGTCGTCGAGCGCCCCAAGCAAGAGTCGATGGGCGATTTCGCCACGCCGGTGTGCATGCAGTTGGCGCGCTTGGCGCGCATGGCGCCGGTCAAGATCGCCGAGCAGGTGGTCCGCTACTTGCCCAAGCATCCTGCCATCGCCGCCGTCGAGGTGGTGCATCCGGGGTTCATCAACTTTCGCCTGGCGGCGTCCTGGTTGACAGAACAGGTGCCGCTGATCCTTGCGGCGCCCGATACCTATGGCAACGTCAATATTGGCCAGGGCAAGCGGGTACAGGTCGAGTTCGTGAGCGCCAACCCCACCGGGCCGTTGCACATGGGCTCGGCGCGCAACGCCGTGCTCGGCGATGCCATCGCGTCGGTGCTGACGGCGGCGGGATACGACGTCCAGCGTGAGTACTATGTGAACGACGCTGGCAGCCAGATGCGCCTGTTCGGTAGCACGCTCTATGCGCGCTATGCCCAGGCGTTGGGTCGTGACGAGCCGGTGCCCGAGAACGGCTACCAGGGGCAGTACATGGTGGACCTGGGCGCCAAGCTGGCCGCCGAGCACGGAGACAAGTACCTGGCGATGCCGCGGGAGGAGGCGATTGCCGCCTTCGTGGATCTTGGGTTGGCCGAGGTGATTGCCGGCGCCAAGGCTGACCTGGCGATGATGGGTATCGAGTACGATTGCTGGTTCTCGGAGCGCAAGCTCTACCGCGAGGGCCAGTACGACAAGATCATGGCCATCCTGCGTGAGGGGGGCTACCTCGACCTGCACGACGGCGCCGTGTGGTTCAAGGCCACGGCGTTTGGTGCCCCCAAGGACGAGGTCGTCGTGCGCTCGGACGGTACGCCGGGGTACTTTGCCTCGGACATTGCCTACCACTATAACAAGTTCATCGAACGCGGGTTCGACCGCGTGATCGACGTATGGGGTGCCGACCATCAGGGGCACGTGCCTCGCATGGTGGCCATGATGAAGGCGTTGGGGCTGGATCCAAACCGCCTCTCGCTCGTCATCTACCAGCTCGTGACGCTCAAGCGCGGTGGCGAGGTGGTGCGGCTCTCCAAGCGCACGGGCGACATGATCACGCTGCGCGAGGTGCTGGAGGAGGTGGGGGCCGACGCTGTGCGCTTCTTCCTCCTGGCACGGTCGGCCGACAGCCAGATGGACTTTGATCTTGAGCTGGCCAAAGAGCAGTCCGATGAGAACCCCGTGTACTATGTGCAGTACGCGCACGCGCGCATCTGTTCCATCCTGCGTCACGCGGGAGATCTCGACTATGGTGACGGCGACGTGTCGCTGCTCACGTCAGAGCCCGAGTTGGCTCTGATCCGGCGGATGGTACGCCTGAGCGAGGTGGTGCGTCTCTCGGCGGAGCACGAGTCACCCCATTACCTGACGTATTATGCGCAAGAGCTGGCGGCAGCCTTCCACGGCTTTTACCGTGATTGCCGGGTGGTGAGCTCCGAGCCCGGTGATGAGGCCATCACCAAGGCGCGGCTCAAGCTGGTGTCGGCCTGCCGCATCGTCCTCGCGCGGACACTCAAGCTGATGGGCATGTCGGCGCCCGAGGTGATGTAGCGCCGACGGGGGGCGGTGGCGCCGGCACCCGCGATCCGGGCCCTTTGACGCTTATCGTTGTGTGTGGTACACTTGATGGGTATGCCGTTAATCGGCTACCTCGGGCGAATAGCTCAGCTGGAAGAGCGCTTCCCTTACAAGGAAGAGGTCACAGGTTCGATCCCTGTTTCGCCCACAACACTGTAGCGCGAGAGCGTGCGCCTCGCGATCCGGCGGTTGGCAGTCGGCGATAGGCGTTCGACACGGGCTGGCATCTCGCATGATCGCCCACAGCGCCAGCAGACCGTGGCGGGCGATGTGGCGGCGCTGATTGCTGGCCGCCTTGTGCGCATTCTTCCCGAGGAGGGGTTCATGGCGGGTGTTCGCACATTGCAGACCCTGACAGAGTCATTCTGGCGCGACGAGTACGTCGTCTCTGCTGCCGATCTTGACCTGGTGACGGGCCAGATTCTCGAGGCGGCGAGGCCGCAGCGCCTGGGGGCACTGGCCTCGACGATCATCCTGCGCCGCATGCAGGCCGAGCGCGAAGCGGTGACACGCCAGGCCAAACAGGGCGATCTCTACCAGCCCAAGGGGCACTATGAGGTCGGGCAGACGGTCGTCTTTTCGGCGCTGGATTTCCAATCGGGGCGTGTGGTCGGGCTGCGCGCCGGCGAGAACCCCAAGTATGGCCCCTTTAACGTGATCCGCGTGGCGTTCGATGACCCTCCCGTTGAGCGCGAATTTGCCGCGGACCTCGATGTGCCGCATCCTCTGAACGTCCCCGTTGAGGAGTTGGTGGTCAGCACCGATAGCGCGGTGAGCGAGGCCGACCTGGTGCGCGCATTTGAGCACTATGTGGCCGTCAAGCTCGAGCCGGTGCTCGAGGAGGCGCCCGAGTTCGTGCGCTTTGATGGGCAGTGGTTCCTCCGCGACCTGCTGCCAGAGATCCACGTCGGCCACCTGAACCTTGCCGAAGCCATGATCGACGAGGCAGGCCACCCCCTCCCGGCGCGCGAGATGATCGCTGAGCTCGAGCTGCCGGTGACGGGGTCACGGGAGGCGCAGCTCTTTGCCTTGAACCGCGCCCTCGGCGAGGACAGCCGCTTTGACAACGTCAGTACGGCGGATGATCGCGTCTGGTTCCTGCGCGCCCTCGTGCCCGAAGCGGTGTACGAGCGCCCGGCGGTCCTCGAGCCGGCGTTCAGGGCCCAGGGCGGGGAGTACATCGGCCTGACCATGCTGGACATGGTGGAGGAGATCGGCGACGAGCTGGATGACGTCGATGCAGCCGCGGTGCTACGCGATAGCGGCAGCGTCCGCTTTGAGCTGAGCTTTCCACACCTCTATGCCGGGACGATGCCGGCCACGCAGAGCCTGCTGCGCATGATGCCTCCGAGCACCCAGCGCTACTACCCGATTACCCTGGTGGATGCGCGCGGCAAGAAACGGTTCGACGCCTGGGTCGTGCCCGAGGAACGCTATGTGTGTGGCCTCAAGGAGTGGTATACCGAGACTGGGCTGACGGTGGGAGCCGAGGTGACGCTTGCCTCTGCGGATGAGCCGCTGACGTTCACCATCTCGGTGGCGCCAGTGCGTAGTCGCAGGAGGGACTGGATCCGCGTGGCAACGGTTGCGGAGGGCGACTTTAGTATCCAGCTACAGCAGCAGGCCCCACCTCCGGTGCGAGCGGATCAGCACATGCTCATGCTGGTGCCGGACGAGGAGGCGATTGTCGGGCTGATGCGCCAGGCGGCCGAAGCCCAGCTTTCACTCAGCGCTATGGTACGGTCGACGTTCTTGGAGCTCGCCAAATTGGGCGGCACGGTGCACGCCAAGAGTCTGTATTCCGCCTGTAACATGCTGCGGCGCACCGGTGCGGTGCCCGTGTTCGCCGAGTTGACCCGTCGCGCCTGCTACAATCCCGTGGGCGATGGCCTGTGGGTCTACAGTCCAGACCTGGAAGGCACGGTGTATCGCGATCCAGACGAGATGCGTGAGCGTCCGCTCTCGAATCGTGAGGACACCGTCCGAGATCAGGCGATCCAGTACCTGGGAAGGTAGGAGGAGATCCATGGTCGCCAGATGGCATCGACCCACCGTGGACACCAAGTTCCACATCGACATGAACTGGTGGAAAGAAAACAATCGCAACATCCGCGTGTACATCCGCGAGATGCTGTGTGACGAGTGTCGCAACGACTATGCGGGGATCGATACGGACGAGATCGACTGGGTCGACGAGGAGACGGGGGAAGTGACCCGTGTGGACGGCCTCGTGCACGCCCTACGCACCTGCTGCAGCACCAAGCCAAGCTATATCACCCCCAGTACCCCGATCATTGATGCCGTGTTTCGCACGTTCCTGGCCAACGGCAACAAACCGCTCACCGTCCGTGAGCTGTACGAGCTGCTAGACCGCCGACCGCCGGAGGTGTTGCTCCGCATGCTGACGGCTGGCCCCACCTATATGGGCATCCGGCCGGCCACGTGAGCGCACGAGTCCCTTCATCGCCCAAGAGTCCCCCCCAAAGGGAGGACTCTTTTTGGTTGCCGACTGGCGGCGTGGGATCGGCGCTCGCCCGGGTGGCTGCACCGGTGTGGCTGATCGTGGGGGCGGTGGCGCTGCTGGTGCTGTTCTTTGGGGCGGTGCTCCTAGGCGGTGAGGGCTACTACGGGGGCGATATGGCCCGCGTGTACCTACCACAGCGGGCGGCGCTCGCCCGGGCCCTGCGCGATGGCATGCTCCCCTGGTGGACGCCCGAGTTGGGCATCGGGTACCCGCTGTTGGCGGAGGGGCAGGCGGGCGCGCTCTACCCCGTCAACTGGCTGCTCTCGCTCTTGCTCTCGCCCGTGACGGGCGTCACGGCGGCCATCGTCCTCCATTACTTGGTGACGGGCGGGGGAGCCTATGCCTACGCGCGTGCGCTGGGGTTGGCGCGCCCGGCGGCGTTCTGGGCAGGGACGGTGTTGGCGCTAGGAGGCTTTTACACGGCACACCTGAGCCACCTGAGCATCCTCAGCGTGGTGGCCTGGCTTCCCTGGTCCCTCGCCTGTAGTCATCGCGTGCTGGCGTGGTCGGGGGGCCCGGCCCGATCCCGCTGGGGCGCCGCCGTGGGGCTGGCGGTGACGGTAGCCCTGCAACTCGTCGCCGGCCACGCGCAGATGGCGCTCCTCGGGCTGCTGGTCGTGGCGGCGCAGGCCGCCTACCTCCTCTGGGCGGGCCGTCGGAGCGACCGCGTCGAGGCCCGCTTGGGCCTCTGGGCTAGCGCGGTGATCGCTGGCCTGGCCGTGAGCGCGCCCCAGTGGTTGGCCGGTGCGCAACTGGCGGCGCTATCGCAGCGGTCCGGTGGGGTGGATACCGCCTTTTTCACGAGCTTTTCGTTTCACCCCTTGCTGCTGGTCACCTATCTCGCGCCCTTTGTGCTCGGGAACCCCTACCCCGAGGGATCGGTCGAGCTGATGCCGTACCTCGGAGTGCTGCCCCTCGCTCTGGCGGGGTGGGCGGTCTCGCGCGGGTGGCGCGATCGCTGGTTCTGGGGCGTGCTGGGCGCCATCGGCGTGGTGCTGGCGTTTGGCCGCTGGAATCCCCTCTATGGGCTGCTGCACCACGTGCCGGTGCTCAACCTCTTTCGCGTACCGGCTCGCTACCTTTACTGGACCAGCCTCGCCCTGGCCATACTCTCGGCGATGGGGCTCGATGATGCCCTGCGCCTGCCACGGCGCGCACCGCTCCGGGGGGTGAGCGGCGCGATGCCGGCGCTGGCGCTGGCTGGCGCCCTGGGCATAGGCAGCTGGGTGGCCATCCTGGGCGACGATGCCGATGCGCTCGTGCGGCTGTGGGCTTGGCTGCCGGTCCTATGGGTGGCGGCTTCTGGCGCGCTGGTGCTCCTGGCGCGACGCACGGCGCCCACGCGTTGGCTCGTGGCCGCACTGGCGCTGCTGGTAGTGGATCTGTACGCCTATAACGCCGTACTCGGCGCGACCTACAGCGCCACGACGCCCCGGGCACAGGCCGAGAGCGAGCCGGTGTCGCTAGCCCTCCTCGGCACCATCGAGGGCGAGGCCGCGCACGACCTCTATCGCCTCTATACCAAAGAAGAGATCACGCCGGCACAGTCGGTGATGCGCGAGTCCTTCTACCCCAATATGGCGTTGACGCATGGGCTGGCAAGCGCCAACCTCTATCTTCCACTGGTGCCGCGCGCCTATGGGGACTATCTCCAGGGGCTGACACCCGAGCGGCTGAACCGGCTCAACGTGCGCTACTACCTCGTGCCCCAGCTGTTGCCGGTCGATGAGGCCAGCGAGCTGTACGACGTGCACAACCCGCTGGCGGCGCTGCCGACCGATCAGTGGGTCGCGACGCCTGGGCTGCGCCTGAGGGCGCTCGACGTCGAGTCGTTCCTAAGCCACGCGACGGATCTTACCGATGGCGCCCTGGCGGCCGAGATCGTGCTGCGGACCACTGCCGGGCAAGAGATCGCGCTGCCGCTGCGTGCCGGGATAGAGACGGCCGAGTGGGCCTACGCGCGCGACGACGTGGCGGAGGTCGTGGAGCACACCATGCCGACGGTAGCGACGAGCTGGCCGGCACGGTCGGGGTTCCCGCCGCGCGATCACCTCGGTCACACCTATGGCGCCAACTGGCAATGGGACGCGCCCCTGGAGGTGACGGCCGTGGCCATTCGGCCGGTGCTGTCGCCGGCCTATGTGCGGGTGGAGCGCGTGCGGTTGCACGATGCCGATGGCAATGAGCACCTGCTGTCGCACCTGGCGGGGCAGGGGGATCACGCCATCGTCTATCGCAGTGAGGACGTGCTCGTCTATCGCAACGAGGACGCGCTGCCCAGGGCCTACACCCTCCCCAGGAGTGCCGTGAGCGCGACTGGCGATGGGATGACGCTGCCCGAGCGGGTGACGGCGCGGGACGTAGGGCCGGTGCATGTGGTGCGCTATGAGGCCCAGGAGGTCGTCCTAGAGGCCACGGTGGATGGCCCGTCGCTCCTCGTCCTCGCCGATCTCGCGTACCCAGGTTGGAGCGCCACTATCGATGGCGACCCGGCGCCGATCCTCGTGGTGGACGGTGTGTTCCGCGGGGTGGCGCTCGAGCCGGGCGCGCATACGGTGCGTATGGTCTATCGCCCGACGCTGCTGGGCATGCGTTAACCGACACAGGGACGCATACAGGAGGAGAATAGGGGGTAGACGGATCATCCCCTCGCATGTATAATGGGCGCAGATTTTCGGGCGCCGACACCGGGCTCCCTAAAGGGTGGCATGGAGGAACAACGTGAACACGTTCAACCGCATCGTAATGGTGCTCGGTACGCTCATCTGTCTCGCCGCCGTGAGCCTGGTCGTGCTGCTGCCACTCGACGCGGTGAAAGTGGCGCGGGTCAGCCTCGACGAGTTCGAGCGCATGCTGTACGATGGCGGCTCCTACACGATGTTCTTGGCCGCCGCCGGCGGGACCCTCTTCCTCCTGCTGGTGGCACTTGTCCTGGAGCTGCGCCGGCCACGGCGCCGTTTCGTGCGTATCAAGACGCAGGGGCGTGGCAACGCGCAGCTGGACGTCGAATCGATCACCCAGAGCCTGGAGTACCGTGTCGATGAGCTGGCGGGTGTGCGCCAGGTGCGAACGCGGATCAAGAGCCGGGGCAAGAGCGTCGATGTGGCCCTGGACCTCGACACGAGCCCCTCGGTGAACATTCCGGTGCTGACGGAGCAGGTCGTCAACCTGGCCCAGGATATCGTTGAGGAGCAACTGGGCCTCGCGATCCACGGTCAGGTGCGGGTGAACATCAAGCACGAGCCCTACCCGCGCGGCACGATGCCCGTCTCTACCCCCCAGGAGCGCGACGCGAGCGCCCGAGCGGCCCTCGTGGAGCCGGTGTTGCCACGCGCCGAGCGCGTCGGATCCAATGCGCGAACGTCGGAGAGCAAGCCCGTGGTGGTGCCTGTGGGGGGTGACGCGCCGGCAAAGGACGTGAGCACATCGCAGGACGGGCAGGGCGATGGGGATGGCGACGAGCCCAAGTCGCGCTGGTAGGTCAGCCGCCCGCCGAGGCCACGGATGAGACGGTGACGGTGAGGCTCTCATCACGGAGGGTGATCCCGTCGATGTGCAGCGACCGCGCTGCATCCGCGACCAGCGCCATCACCGCAGACTCGATGGCGGCGCACACGATGCGCGGCATCGTGTGCCGGTCCACCGTCAGGCAAGTGATGCGCACCGCGAGGTATCCATCAACAGCCGTCGGTATGAAACGCATGCGGATGGGCACCCTTTCACGTGCGACGGCAGCCTGGAGGTAGACGGCTTCCTCGGTGATGTGGAGCGTTAGGGAGTGCGCTGCTGATGCGGGCAGCACTTGGCGCAGGAGGGCGGTAAGGGCCCCTTCGTGGACCTGAAGGGTAGCCGCGCCGGGCTCGCTGAGGGCGTCCGCTACGCGCTGCTGGAGGTCGGCGGCGAGCGGTGCGGCGGCCTCCACCGCACGATCGGGGGGGTCCACGACGCAGAGACGGCCCTGGCACCCCGCGATGCCGAGGAGCAGGCAACACGCTAGAATGAGGGCTACTCCCTCACAACGGGTACCACTGATCCTACGTCGATGTATCATTCGCACGGGAGCAGAGCCTTGGATAGCGCAAGCATTGATCGGTACATTGAGGCGTTGCTCTTTGTCTCAGAAGGGCCGGTGGGTTTGGAGGACCTGGCCCGGGCCCTCAAGGTCGAGCGGGACGAGGTGGAGCAGTCGGTGGAGCGGCTCCTGCGCTCCTCAGCGGATCGGGGCACGCAGATCGTCTATGCCGGCGAGCGCGTGCAGATGGTCACGGCAGCCGACGCGGCTCCCTACGTCGAGCAATTCCTGGGCCTGAACCTCTCCAGCAAGCTCTCCGCGGCGGCGCTGGAGACCCTGGCCATCGTCGCCTACCTCCAGCCGATCACGCGTGCCGAGATCGACGCCATCCGCGGGGTGAACTCGGACGGCGTCATCCGCTCGCTGATCGCCAAGTCGCTGGTGGCGCCGGTGGGTCGGCTGGAGCAAGTGGGGAGGCCGGTGGTCTTGGGCACAACCATCGAGTTCCTGCAGTACTTTGGCGTGCAATCGCTGGACGATCTGCCCGAGCTCCCCGAGCTCGCCACCCCTTCCGAGCGGGCGGGAGCGCTGGCATCGGCGAGAGTGGACGCCGGCTCGAACGGGCACGACGGCAACGGGCGGGTCGGCTGAACCCTTCTCCAACTTACGGCGTGACCCGCGGATCCGACCCCTCCCACGCGTGGGAGGGGCGTTTTCGTTTCTGCGGCCGGCTAGCTGCCCGCCGCGGCGAGCTCGTGATCGTCTTTGCCGGCCGCCTGCACGGCCTCGTCCAGCCGGAGGGAGATGCACTGCGAGATACCCTGCTCGCCCATCGAGATCCCATAGACGGTCGAGGCCGCCTCGATCGTCCTGCGGTTATGGGTGATGACGACGAACTGGGTGTGGCGGGCGTGCTCGCGCAGCATGTCTCGAAAGCGCCCCACGTTGGCCTCGTCGAGGGCGGCATCCACCTCGTCGAGGAAGCAGAAGGGCACCGGGTTGGCACGCAAGAGGGCAAAGAGCAGCGCCACAGCGGTGAGGGCGCGCTCGCCGCCCGAGAGCAGGGAGAGGCTCTGGGCACGCTTTCCTGGTGGGTGGGCGATGATGTCGATGCCGGTCGTGGTGATGCTGTCCGGATCGGTGACGACCAGCTCGGCGGAGCCCCCCTTGAAGAGGGTGGCAAAGTACTCCCGGAAAGAGCGGTTCACGGTGCGGATCGTCGTCCCGAGATCGCGCTCGATGACGCCGTCGAGCTCCTCGATGACCTCGTGGAGGCCGGCGATGGCGCCACGGAGGTCCGCAGCCTGGCTGTGGAGGAACGTCTGGCGTTCCATGAGCTGCTCGTACTCCTGCGGTGCGTTGGGGTTGATGCTACCGAGCCGCCGAATACGCGCCCGAAGCTGGCGAATGTCCTCGTCCAGCGAGGCGGGCACCGAGGTGACGACGGGCAACTCGATGACATCGTCGCCTAGGCTCAGGCGCAGCTGCGGCGATGCGGTGGCGGGCAGCTCGATGGGGCCGAGATCCTCTTCGATATCGCGGGCGAGGGCCTGCAACTCGTCGCGGGCGCGGTCACGCTCCAGGACGCCCCGGTTGTACTCCGCTTCGGCGCGGTTCAGAAGCTCGAGGGCTTGGGTGCGCTGGCGATCGAGATCACGCCGCTGGCGTTCGAGCTGGGCGATCTCTTCGCGAGCCGGCTGCAGCCGCGCCTCCACCGAGGCCGCGCTCTGCTCAAGCTCCTCGAGGCGTGCTCGGGCCGTCTCGATGGACGACGCCAGGCGCGCCAGGTCCTGCTCGATGGCGGCACGCTGTTGTTGTTTGGCCTCAATCTGTGACTGAATCTGTGCGAGGTTCGCCTGGTGACTCTCCAGGAGTGTCTGTCCACTGCGGACCGTGCGCTGGGCGACGGCGACGCGCGTCTCCAGCTCTGCCACCTGCTGTGCCAGCCCCTCGTACCCTTCGCCGGAGAGCTGCCGTCGCAGCGCGCTGAGGCGCGCGCTGGCCTCCTCCTGCTCGCGCTGGGCCTCCGCTAGGCGCTCCGTGAGGGCGCGTTCCCGGTCAGCCAGCTCGTCGAGCTCTTCCCCGATCTGGGCGATGCGGCGCTCTCGCCAGCGGAGCTCGCGCTCTCGCTCGCGGATCTCCTGGGCGTGGTTGCCGACGGCGCTGTGGGCCGAGTCGATCTCGACGCGGAGGCGGGCGAGGAGCCGCGTCTGCTCCTTGACCTGGCGCTGCGCATTCTGCAGCGCCTCGCGTTGCGCCTCACAGTGCTGCAGCGCTTCGGCGAGCTGGGCCTCGACCTCGGTGATGCGATCGGGGAGGTCGCGCCACTCGCGTTCCTGCGCCAGCAGGTTGCCCCGGTCACGACGCGTACCACCGCTCAGGGCGCCACTGGGTTGTACCGTCTCACCGGCGAGGGTGACGAACTGGGATGCTCCCAGCCTGCGGCTCAAGAGGCGTCGCGCCGTGGCCAGGTCACGCACGATGACGATGCTGCCGAGGAGAAGCTCAAAGACGGGCCGCAGGCGCTCCTCATAGTGTACAAGGCTTGATGCGACGCCAAGGACGCCCGGCTCGGGGCGCAGCGAGAGCGGCGACCGCGAGCGCACCGTGTCGAGGGGCAGAAAGGTGGCCCAGCCCGCCCGGGTCCGCTTGAGGTGCTCGATGGCGGCTTCGGCGTGCTCCCACCGCTCGGTGACAATGTTCTGTAGCCGCGCCCCCAGGGCGGACTCGATGGCCTGCTCAAACTCTTTGGGCACGGCCATCAGGCTGGCCACCGTTCCCAACAGGCCGGGGAGCCCTGCAGAGCCGCCGCCCTCGCCCTGGCGGTGCCCTCGGCCCTCGCTGGCGCCCAACACCTCGCGGACGCCGGGGTGGTAGCCGGTGAGCTCCTGGCGCAGGCGCGAGAGGAGGTCAAGGCGTTCGGTCAGGCGGTCACGCTCGTGGTGGATGCGGCGGGCCGTCTCCTCCGAGGCGGCGAGTTGCTCGCGAGTGGCCGTCACCTCGGCCTCGAGGGCGGTGAGCTGTTCTTGCCAGCGCTGCTGGTACTGGACGAGAGCACGCTCCCGCCCGGCGAGCTGCTCGCCCTGCTCACGCATGCTCTCCACGCCGGCCTCGAGCAGCGCCATCGCTGCCCGGGCGTCATCGCGCTCTGAGATCAAGCTATCGCGACGCTCGGCGAGCTGCTCGAGCCGGGCGTTGGTCTCGGCAATGGCCGACTGGATCTTGTTGAGCCGATTCTGCTCGGCCGCGGCGTGTTGCTCCACAGCCTGACGTGCCGACTGGAGCTTGTGTAGGTCGCCACGGGCCGCCTCGAGGGCGGCGCGATCCGACGCGAGTGCGGCATCATGCGTCGCGAGTTCGGCGCGGGTATGCTCTACCTCGCCCTGCACGATCTCGCTGCGCGAAGCCAGCGTCGCCAACTCGGCGCCGAGTGCTTCGTGCTGCGCGTGGAGGAGGCGCTCGCGCTCGAGAGCGACGGCCTGCTCGCGGCGGAGCGACTCGGTCGCGTCGCGGAGCTGAGCCTGTTCCTTGGTGATCGCCTCCAGCGCGCGGCGCTGGGTCGCCTGGGCCTCGGTGAGGCGGTCCTGCTTCTCCTGAAAGCTCTGCGCATAGGCACGTTGGGCATCGACGCGGCCGGCGAGCTCTTTCAGCACGGCCTCGGCGCGATCGAGCACCTGCTGGCGATGCTGCCATTGGTGCCCGAACCAGACGCGCTGCAACTCTTGCAGGTCCTGCGTCAGGAGGAGGTGCTCCTCGGCGCGCTCGGCCTGGCGTCGCAGCGTCTGCGCGCGCGGCCCTAGCTCGCCGATGATGTCATTGACGCGTTGGAGGTTGCGCTCTGTCTCCTCGATGCGGCGCAGCGCCTCGGCGCGCTTGCGCAGGTGGGGCGCGACGCCGGCGGCCTCCTCAAAGAGGGTACGCCGGGCCTCGGGGCGCAGCGAGAGGACGGCGTCGACCAGGCCCTGGCCGATGACGGTGTAGCCGCTGCGGAGCAGGCTGCCCTCGACGATGTCGACGATGTCCCGATAGCGCACGCGGTTGCCGTTCAGGAGGTACTCGTTTTCACCGGAGCGGAAAGCGCGGCGCCCGAGCACGACCTCGGAGTACTCGAGGGGCAGCCAACCATCGCTGTTGTCGAGGACCAGCAGCACCTCGGCGACGCCCATGCGGGAGCGCTGGCGTGTGCCGGCAAAGATCATGTCCTCGCTCGTCTTGGCGCGTAACGTGCCAAAGCTCTGCTCACCGAGAACCCAGCGGATGGCGTCAGCGATGTTGCTCTTGCCGCTGCCGTTGGGGCCGACGATGGCGGTGATCCCTTCGGAAAACTCGAACTGGGCGCGCGCGGCAAAGCTCTTGTAGCCGTAGAGTTCCAGGCGTTTCAGGCGCATGGCGACCTCGTTGGGGGGGAGGTGGACTGTCGCGATAGGCGATGATGATCAACAGCCGGCGTTCGGCCATCGGTTGTGGGCCGCACGCGGCGGGCGGTGCGCTGCGAGTCGTGGGAGTGCACCGAGCGCGTGCTGCCGCCACGAGCCCAGGGAGAAGCGCACAGCGGCGCTATCGCTGCGCACGGCGCGTGCGCAGGGCTTCCTCGGCCGCCAATTGCTCGGCCGCCTGCTTGGAGCTGCCGGTGCCCTCACCCCACACCTCATCGCCGACCAGTACCTGGGCGGTGAACACCTTGGCATGGTCGGGCCCCTCGTCCCGCACGATGCGGTACGTGGGGGTGATGTGCACGGTGGACTGGGTATATTCCTGCAGCAGGCTCTTGGCGTCCTTGCTGGCGCGGAGCCCGTCGATCTCGGTCGCGTGCTGCTCGAGGAAGGTGAGCAGCCAACGACGCGCGGCATCGATCCCCTGATCGAGGTAGAGGGCCCCGGCGAGGGCCTCAAACGCCGCACAGAGATTGGCGGCGCGCTCGCGGCCGCCGCTGGCTGCCTCCCCTCGGCCGAGGAGGAGATGGCGGCCGAGGTCGATCTCCAGGGCAAAGGAGGCCAGACCTTCGGTGCGCACGATCTGGGCGCGTAGGCCGGTCAGCTCGCCCTCCGAGGCATCGGGATACCGGGCGTACAGCCACTCGGCCACCAGGAGGTCGATCAGCGCATCGCCAAGGAACTCGAGCCGCTGGTTGTCGGGTATATCGATATGAGGGGTTTCGTTGGGGTAGGATGGATGGGTCAACGCTTCACGGAGCAGGGCTCCATCGTGCATGCGGAGCCGCGCCGCTGCCTGTGCGTCGGCCAATTCCTGTTCACTGAGATCTGCCTCTGCCAAGACGGTACCCTCATCACCTGGGGGCCGAACCGGCCCGCCCAACTGACATAACCCACAACATAGCATGAACGTTAGTATACCACCAAAGTACTCGATGGTGCAATCGCCGTGGCGCGCCTTCCAAGAAGAGGATATCTGTGGTGCTGGTGGCGTGGGGCGACTGGAGCGGACGCATAGCGATAGACAGTGGCAAACGGCAATGCTACAATGATGCCCCGGCGCCGTGGGGTGACGTCGGAATGGCAATGGGGTGCCACCGCTGGTAAGACCGAAGGAGCAAGAGTGGACATGCCCGAGTCACAACCCATTCGCGTGCTGGTGGTCGATGACCACGCCGTCGTCCGCAGCGGGCTGGCGGCGTTCCTCTTGGCCTTTGACGACCTCGAACTGGTCGGCGAGGCTTCGGGCGGCGAGGAGGCGGTGCGCATCTGTCGACAGCTGCGACCGGACGTGGTGCTCATGGATCTGGTGATGCCCGAGATGGATGGCGCTGCGGCAACCCGCGCCATCCGTGCCGAGTGCCCCGACGTGCAGGTGATTGCCTTGACGAGCTTTCGCGAGGAGGACCTGGTGCAGGGGGCGCTCCAGGCGGGGGCCATCGGCTACCTGCTCAAGAACGTGTCAGCCGATGAGCTGGCGGATGCCATTCGCAAGGCGCATGCCGGCAGGGCCACTCTGGCGCCTGAGGCGGCCCAGGCGCTCATCCGCTCGGCCACCCAGCCCCCGCCGCCGGGGCACGATCTCACGGCGCGTGAGCGTGAGGTACTGGCCCTCGTGGTGGAGGGGCTGAGCAACCCGGATATCGCCGACAGGCTCATCGTCAGTCGCTCGACGGTCAAGTTCCACGTGAGCAGCGTGCTCTCCAAGCTTGGCGTGTCGAGCCGCACCGAGGCGGTGGCGATGGCTCTGCAGCACAAGATCGTGCCCTAGCGATCGCCCCCGCTAGGCCGAGACGTGCCCGCAGCGGGGCGGATGACTGTTTGCGGTCCCCAAGGAAGCCCCTCTGGGCCCCCCTTGGGGACCTGCTGCGTGCTGTGGGCGCTCCCTTGGCCACTGGACCAGGGTAGAGACTGGCCCGGTGCTCCCTCGTACTCTCACGATCTGCCCGGTGCGGACGCGCACGGCGACGCCCATACTGTAGTGCGTACGGGTGCGCTGTGCTCGAGGGATCGGGGGGGGATAGATCCGCCGGTTGCGTCGGGGAGGTCCGCCGGGTACCTTAGGGCGACTGGGCGAATGCAAGGGGCGGCGACTCGCTAGGGGACGTGCACAGAAGGGACGAACGATGGATAGCAACGCGTACGTCATCGTAACACAGGGCTTGGGGCGACGTTTTGGCGCCACCGTTGCCGTGGCCGGAATCGACCTCCAGGTGGCGAAAGGGGAGGTGTTCGGCCTGCTGGGTCACAACGGCGCCGGGAAGACCACCACCGTGCGGCTCCTCAACGGCGTGCTGACGCCGAGCATGGGGAGCGCCCGGGTGTTGGGCATGGACCCATCCACCGAGGGCCCTCGCCTGCGCCGGCGCACCGGCGTGCTAACGGAAACGCCGGGGCTGACGGACAAGCTGACGGCGCGAGAGAACCTCACGCTGTTCGCCGAGATGTACGAGGTTCCCAGGGATCGCCTAACGCGGCGCGTAGGAGACCTGCTTGCGCTCTTTGGCCTCGAGGAACGCGCTGACGAGCCCGTCGGCGGCTATAGCCGCGGCATGCGCCAGCGCTTGGCGATTGCGCGAGCACTCCTCCACGACCCCGAGATCGTCTTCCTGGACGAGCCGACGGCGGGCCTCGATCCGGTGGCCTCGCGTCAGGTGCACGAGCTCATCGCTCGGCTGACACAGGAGGAGCGGCGCACCATCGTGCTCTGTACGCACAACCTCCTCGAGGCGCAACGTCTCTGCTCGCGGGTGGCGGTGCTCGCCCGTGGGGCCATTGTGGCCATGGGGACGCCGCGCGAGTTGGCCCGCCGCCTCGCGCAGAGCTCACGGCTCACCCTCGAGGTAGCGCCTGAGGATGAGGCTATCGCGCGTGCCGCCATTGAGGACCTCGGCGGGGCGCAGATGGAGGCGACGACCCCCGGTGCGATGGTCGTTACGGGCATCGATCGCGAGCGCGTGCCCAAGCTCGTCGCAGTGCTGGCCCAGGCCGGCGTGCGCGTCTATCGTGTGAGCCCCCATGAGCCGACCCTCGAGGACGCCTATTTTGACCTCCAGCCCGAGAGCGAGGTGACGGTATGAATACTCGCGCGATCAAGGCCATCATTCAGCGCGACCTGAGGATCATCACCAAGACGAAAGGCGTGCTGTGGCCAATGATCATCGTTCCGCTGGTGATGCTCGTCGTCGTGCCGACGATCATCCTGGTGATCCCTGCCGTGGAACTCGGCATCGCCAGTGAGCTCGATGAGCTCGGAGCGATGATTGGCTCCCTCCCGGAGGGGCTGCGACAGAGCCTGGCCTCCTACACGCCCGAGCAGCAGTGGATCGTGGTGACGGTGCTGTATCTCCTGGCGCCGATGTACCTCATTGCCCCCCTGATGGTGGCCAGCGTCATCGCGGCGGATAGCTTTGCCGGCGAGAAGGAGCGCAAGACGCTGGAAGCGCTGCTGTACACCCCAACGACCGACCTCGAGCTGTACCTGGCCAAGCTCCTCTCGGCCTGGCTGCCGGCGGTGGCCATCGCCTGGATCGGGTTCGTCATCTATGGACTGGTAGTCAACATCGGCGGGTGGCCCGTCATGCGGAGGGTCTTTTTCCCCAACCTGACCTGGGTGCTCCTCGCTGTGTGGGTCTCTCCAGCTATCGCCGCCTTCAGTCTCGGCGTGTCGGTGCTGGTATCCGTTCGGGTGAGCAGCTTTCAGGAGGCCTACCAGATGGGTGCCATCGTGGTGGTGCTCGTGGTGGCGCTGATGATCGGGCAGCTCGCCGGCGTGCTCGTGTTCAGCCCAGGGCTGGTGGCTGTCATGGGCGCGGTGCTGTGGGCGGTGGATGCCGTGCTCCTGTGGGTAGGCGGGCGCAGCTTTCAGCGCGGCCAGGTGTTGGCGCGGATATAGGGTCGCATCTGGCCAGATGGCCAGGTGAGTGTCTGGACCGCGGGCCGGGCAATGCGCGGTGGGCACGTGCTATGATGGACATGGGCCGGTGCAGGGGCGAATGCCACCGCCGGCCCTTGACGTAATCCATAGTTGGCGCTCTGTGTGTGGCGGTGTCCGTTCGGCGCGATGGGGCCAGATGGCCAGGACGCATACACACCGAATGCCGGAGACGAGGTCCGTCCGGTTGACCGGTGTGGAAGGGCAGGTGCTGCGCTAGGATGGGATTGTGAGCAAACGAGATTGCGCACCGATGGCGGCGTGCCGGGGCAGGGAAGCGAACAGTGGAGGGCGCCCGCGGTCGGCGCGAGACGAGGGATGGCATGATAGCGATGAATGCGAACGAGGGACCCAAGGCGATCGATGAGACCCATACGGGCAAGCACCCTGCGTCGGTCGCCCGTGCGAAGCGGAACGCCGCCCCGATCGGAGGTCTCGTGCTGTTGGCGGCGGGGGTGGGGGCGCTGCTGCACAGTACGTCGCGCGCCCACGTTCTTGGGAGCCTCCCCTTTTCCATCGCTGCGCTCGGTTTCTACGCTTGGGACCTGTTGTTCCTCCCCGCGTTGGGCGGCGTCTTTCTTGCCTGGGGCCTCGCCGTGCGCAAGATGGGCCTGCTCGTCCTCGGCGGTGTTCTGGGCGGCCTTGGCCTCGGCGTCCTCGCGATCCAGGGCCCCTTTGGGCTCGCGGGGCCCGATGCCCAGGGGGGGGTGATCCTCATCGCGGTGGCCCTGGGGTGGGCGACGGTAGCCATATTCGCCATCGGGGTGGTCAAGCGCCGCGCGTGGTGGCCGTTCATTCCAGCGACGGTGCTGGGCGCACTAGGCGTTGCCCTGCTCAGCGGCGGACGCGCCGGCGTGGCCACGTTAGGCGCGGTCACGGTGCCGTCAGGGCTTATTGCCATCGGCGTCATGCTGGTGGTGCGGCGGCGGGGTTGAGGGGCGCAGCCGCGCTCGTCGTGGACTGCCTTCCGAGTCGCCATCCGCATCGCGCCGCGTGATCTCAGGCGGGGTGTGAGCGCCCGGCGGGGCGCAGTGGCTGTGCACCAGGCGGTGAGTGGAGCTTGATCGTTTGGCATCGCCCGCGTGTTGTGCGTACAGTACAAGTCGAGGTGCGTTAGGGCACAGGGGGGCGTCTGTCCCGCTGCGGCTCATCCTAGGCGAGGAGTCTCTATGAACCTACCACTCGTTGTCCATCAGCTCACCAAACGCTATGACGTGGTGACGGCCGTGGATGGCCTCTCCTTCGAGGTGCACCCAGGGGAGGTGTTTGGCCTGCTGGGGCCGAACGGCGCCGGGAAAACAACCACGATCCGCATCGTCATGGGCATCTATGAGGCCGATGAGGGCACCGTGCGTATCCTGGGGGGACGCCCCGACGCCGTGCGGCATCGCGTCGGCTATCTGCCTGAGGAGCGCGGGCTGTATCGTGACCTCCAGGTGCTTGACGTGCTCACCTACCTGGGTGAGCTCAAGGGGATGTCCCGCGGCATGGCGGCGGAGCGCTCCATGACCCTGTTGGAGCGGTTCGCACTGGCCGAGTGGGCTCACCGACCGGTGCGAGACTTGAGCCGGGGGATGCAGCAGAAGGTCCAGTTCGCCGCCAGTCTCGTCCACGATCCCGAGCTGCTGATCCTCGATGAGCCGTTCCAGGGGCTGGACCCGGTGAACGTGGAGGCGATCAGCATCCAGATTCGTGAGCTGCAGGCCCAGGGCAAGACGATTGTCCTCAGCGCCCACGAGATGAGCCTGGTCGAGGCCCTCTGTGACCGCATCGTGCTGATCAACCACGGGCGCGGTGTGCTGTACGGCTCGCTGGCCGAGATCAAGCGTCGCTACGCCAAGGACGCCGTCCGTGTGCGCGCGGATCGCTCATTGAGGGGGCTGCCCGGCGTGCAGGCAGTGGAGGAACGAGAGGGAGTACAGATCGTCACGCTGAACGGGTGTACGCCGCAGGGCTTTTTGGCCACGCTCGTGGCGCAAGGGGTGAGTGTACAGGCGTTCGAGGTGGCGAGCATGCCGCTGCAAGAGGTCTTTGTGCGCGTCGTGAGAGGAGAGAAGGGTGAGTAACGCGGATCACAGTGCGAGCCGGCGCGTGCATCCCATTCTGAGCATCGCGCGCCACGAGTTTCTGACCAACGTGCGCCGCAAGGGGTTTGTCATCATGACGGCCATCGTGCCCCTGATCATGGTGGTGATTCTGCTGGTGGCGTCGGTCTTTGGCGGGCAGGCGGGCGCGTTCTTTGAGGCGCAGTTCAACCGTGATGGCGGCGCTACCGGCGTGGTGGACCAGTATGGGGCGTTCACCCCCCTGCTGCCCGAGTACGAGGGGCGCTACATCCTCTATCCCGATGACAACGTGGGACGCGAGGCGGTGCGCGCGGGCAAGGTCACCCTTCTCATGGTGATCTCCGAGGATTACCTCGCCAGTGGAGAGGTGACGCTCATGAGCGCTGAAGGGGGAGCATCAGCGGTCATGTCGGGAGATTCGGATGGTGGCCGCGCGTTCTTGGTCGACCACCTGTTGCGAGAGGTGGTTGACGAGGATCTCCGGCGCCGCCTCGTGGAGCCGATCGTCCCAGTATTCGTGCCCCTTGACGCAGAGGCCGCGCCGCGGGGCGGCGTCGCTGGCGCCGTGGCCAGCGTCTTGGTGCCCTACTTTCTCGGGCTTCTGCTCATCATGACGCTGCTGACCTCGTCCGGGTACCTGCTGCGCAGCGTGGCAGAGGAAAAGACCAGTCGCATCATCGAGATCATTCTCTCATCGGTGACGACACAGCAGCTCCTGGCGGGCAAGGTGCTCGGCTTGGGCGCGGTGGGGCTACTCCAGGTGTTCATCTGGCTGGCCTCCGCCATGGCGCTGAGCGGCGGCTTTGCCACCGAACTGGGCGTCGCCGGTCTGCTCCTCACCGAGCCGGCCACGCTGGCGCTGGCGGTGACGTACTACCTCCTGGGGTACATGGTGTTTGCCGTGCTCATGGGTGCCGCCGGCGCCATGGGGACCTCAGCGCAGGAATCGCAGCAGGTGGCAGGCCTGTTCTCCTTCATGGCGGCGCTGCCGCTGATGATGGGTGGGTTCATGATCTCGAACCCCAACATGATCGTGGCACGGATCCTGTCCTGGTTCCCGATCACCGCACCGATCGCCATGCTCATGCGTATCGGCATGACGCGCGTTCCGCCGATTGATATCGTCATCAGCATCGTCGTGCTGCTGGCCACCATCCCACTGGTGCTGTGGGCAGGAGCCAAGGTGTTCCGGATGGGGCTGCTGATGTATGGCAAGCGGCTGACGTTCGGCGAGGCGGTGCAGGCCCTCAAGAGGGCCTGACGTCGCCGGGGAGAGGCTGCCCCGAACCGCGGCAGGCCGGTGGACGACGTGTGCGAACGGCGTGGGAGCCCTCCCACGCCGTTCGTCGCCTACCGGGCGCTGGCCCTAGGCTGTGTGTTGAAAACGCACCCGACGTGGAAGCGATGTCGCCCCGAGCGTACGCGAGGGGCCTTGACGCCCATTGACAAGGTTCCTCGCCACGCTCGGAACGACGCTGTGGCCCTCTTTCCGAACACTACGAGTCCTTGAGCGAGCCGACCGTCCTCTCGCGGCCGTCGGCCGTCGTCTCGTCCTCGTCCGACGAAATGCCCGCGATCATCTCGTTCACCTCTCGGCGTCCGGAGTCCCGCCAGCGGCGTTCTTCTCCATCGGTGAGGATCTCGAGAAGCCGCTCGAACTCGCCGATGTGCTCGCGCTCCTCGTTGGCCACATCGATGAGGATCTGGCGTGCCACCGGGTTGTCGGTAGCCTCGGCATGGGCCATATAGATGTGCACGGCCTCGTGCTCTGCCGCAATATCCAGCCGTATGGCGCGTATCAGCTCCTCGTGGGTCAGCTTGCGCTCGGGAACCTTGCCGATGAAGGGGTTGGTGAACTCTGGCATTCCTCGACCTCCTAGTGATGGCTCAGGACGGCATCGGCCGTCCGGAAATGCCCAGCCCAGTGGGCGACGACCAGGCCACCACGTGGACCCCCTAAGGCTTTGGGAGTGGACGGCGGAGGAGGACGAGTGGGGACGGTAGAAGGACGCGGGGGATCGATGCCGCACCCCACGTGATGGCAGGGAACCGATGACGGCGCCATTCTAGCCGCGTTGGTGTGGGCGTGTCAACTGGAGTGGCGATATTCTGGCCAGCGTCGGGCCGCTCATCGTCCGACGGCTGGCGGCACCTGATGCCGGCCACGGCGTTGGTCGGGGCGGGGCCGCCAAAGGGTACCCGTCAGCAGGTGGGGGGTGAGGCCCGCCCTCGGCGGAGGCGCGCCAGAAGCCACGGCATGCCAGAGGTGATGGCGAGCCCGAGCAGGACCGTCTGCCCCAGCGTGGCGAGGGCCGGCGTCGTGATCTCGCCCACAAAGACGGCGGCATAGGCAAAGGAGGCGCTCACCACGGCGGCGCCGACGATCATCAACCCCGATACGATGTCCAGGAAGGGGAGCAGACCCCGCGGTGCCTGGCGGTCGAGAGGCCAGGCGAGGGCGATGGATCGTCCCACCAGGAGGCCGATGATCGCGCCGGCAATAGCCAGCGCGTTCGCATCGCGCGCTAGCGCCGCCAGGGGCAACACCACGAGGATACCAACGACGATGCGGCTCGTCAGGGATCGGCGGTGCCACCAGCGGGACATGGGCGGCTCGACGAGTCGATAGGCAGCGACGCACGCCAGGCCAAGGATGGCGCCGCCGATGACGTCCTGCGGGTAGTGTACGCCGAGGTACACGCGGGAGAACGACACGAGGGGAATGAGGACGGCGCCGGCGAGCAGGGGGTAGCGCCTGCGGTAGATGGCGGCGAGACCCAGCCACAGCGTGGTCACCCCCTGCGCGTGGCCGCTGGGGAAGGCATAGGTGGAGGCGGTGTCCTTCGCCTGGATGGCCGCCGACATGTCGAAGGGCCTCGGGATGGCGCACAGGTCCTTGACGAGCAGGTTGACGTACATGGAGGTGAGGAGCAGCAGAGCGAGCCGTATCCCGCGGTGGCCACTGCCGATCCAGAGGGCGAGCGGCAAGAGGGCGAGGTAGACGTAGGCGTCGCCGAGCCACGTGATGACGATAAAGAGCGGGTCCAGGGCATTGCCAGAGGCCGCCTGGACGGCGAGGATGACGTCTACCCCCCAGGGGACCAGATCGCGCAAGAGCTCACACATCGCTGGATGTCCCCTTGCCCCGCATGTCAGGCCCGGTCGCGGGGCGTGGAAGCAGGCGGCGCGCTCTGTGGTGCCGCGGCAGGGCTGGGCACCTCAGGTGCCGGCACCCGGACGCCGACACGGAGATTCAGTATGGTCACGAGGGCAAAGGCGATACCGGCGACATAGAACACTGTGGTGGTGGGGGTGTTCGCCACGATGAGCGCGCCCAGCATCGGCCCGATGGCAAACCCCGCCGAGTTGGCGCTACTCGAGAGCCCCAGCGCGGCGCCGACCTTGTCTTTCGGTGAGAGGCTCACCACCAGGGCGTTCAGGCTGGGCGAGATGCCTCCCTGGAAGAACCCCTGCGCGCCGCGGACGACGCCGAGAGCAGTGGCCGAGCGCACCAGCGCCTGGGGGAAGTAGAGTGCGCTCATCCCCGTGGAGCACATGAGGAGCGCCCGCCGGTGGCCGATGTGGTCACTGAGGCGGCCAACCACCAGGGCGGAGACGGCGGCGCTAAAGGCGCCGACGCCGGTGATGGTGCCGGCAATCGACGCGAGGCGGTCGCTTGGGCCGACGAGTTGCTGAATAAAGATGGGCAACGCGGGGCCGAGCAAGCCGTAGGTAAGGCCCACGGCGAACACCATAGTCGTCAGCGCGAGCAGGCCGGGCGAACTGAGGATCGAGCGGAACCCCGCCAGGGGGTTCTCGTTGCGCGCCTGGGCGGCGATGGCGGCGCTCTCCTCCGGCTCGCGCACCGCGACGACGACCAGCACCGTGGCCAACAGCACGAGGGCCCCGCCGCCAAAGAACGTGGCGCGGTAGCCAAAGCTATCGGCGATGAACCCACCGGCCATGGGGCCGAGGGTGTTACCGACAAAGACCGCCGTCTGCACCAGGCCAAGCGCATAGGCGAGGCGGTGCTTGGGCGAGCCGGTGGCCACCAGTGCGGTGGCGGCGGCCGGCGTGCCGGTAAAGAACCCCTGAATGGCACGCAGGATCATGAGCTGGATGGGCGTGCGGATCAGGCCGAGCCCGGTGAGGACGAGGCTGGTGGCGATCATGGCGCGGACGAGCATCGGCTTGCGACCGTAGCGATCCCCCAGGGCGCCCCAGATGGGTGTGGCGATGGTAAAGCCGATGGCGCCGATGGACTGGAAGGCCCCGGTCCATGCAGCGACTTGGGCGACATCGGTGATGCCGAGCTCTTGGATGTAGTAGGGGATGAGGATAAAGCTCGCCTGGAAGCTCAACAGCGCCATGACCTCGGCGGCCACGATCGCCCACAGGTTGCGCTGCCACGGTTCTAGCCTCAGTCTCTTCAACTCTGCGCCTCTCATCGTAGCGTTCCGACGATTATAGGGTGGCGGAGAAGAAGGGTCAAACGCCTTCGAGCGGTGGCGCCACGTGCATGGGTTGCTGCACCCGAGCGGGGCCAGACCGCCACAACGTGCAGATATTCTTGCATACTAAAGGTCAAAGAACGTACGTTCGATGTATTGTGTCAACAAGACACTCGTCATAATACAGCGGGTAGTGGAATAGGTCGGTATAAACACTAGGGATAGTAGGTCGACAATTGGCAAAGGAAATTTACGCAAGAACTCTTGCCAGATCCAGAGATATGCGCTATAATGCCCACAGATGAGTCGAGCCCGTCGCCGCCGATCCTGTCGTATCTCCCGGCGGTCCACTCCTTGGCGACGATCGTTCCACCCGCTCAGTGCCGTCTGCCTTCCGCAGACACTTCACGCGTTCATCGTTAGCCCGCTCGACAGCCACATATGCGTTGCAACGAGCCCTTAGCTGTGCCAGAGCGCGGGGCCTTGTTTTTCTATGGCATTTCCCTTGGAGGCGACATGTCAGAGTGCAGTGTCAGACTGGTGCAGAAGCGCGATGGCCGGATCGTGCCTTTTGACCAGGACAAGATCACCAACGCGATTTTCAAGGCTGCCCAGTCCGTGGGGGGGGACGACAGGGAGCGGGCTCTGTTCATCTCTAATGCCGTCGTTGAGATGCTGGAAGAGCGCTTTGGCGCGAGTCAGGTGCCCACGGTGGAAGACATTCAGGACCTGGCGGAGCGCGCCCTCATCAAGCATGGCCACGCCAAGACGGCCAAAGCCTACATTCTCTATCGCGACCTCCACAACAAGCTGCGCGACATTCGGGCCCTGATCGATGCCAACGAGCTCGTCGAGGGGTATCTGCAGCACCTGGACTGGCGCGTGAACGAGAACTCGAACATGAGCTTTTCGCTCCAGGGGCTGAATAACCACATCTTTACCGCCGTCAATAGCGCCTACTGGCTGAACCGGCTCTACCCCAAGCGAGTGCGCGATGCGCACCTCAATGGCGATATCCACATCCACGACCTCTACATTTTGGCCGTGTACTGCTGTGGGTGGGACCTGCGCGACTTGCTCATCCGCGGCTTTGGCGGCGTCCCGGGCAAGGTCGAGTGTCGGCCGCCCAAGCACTTTCGCTCGGCGCTGGGCCAGATCGTCAACTTTTTCTACACCATCCAGGGCGAGTCGGCCGGTGCGGTGGCCTTTTCTAGCTTTGACACCTTTTTGGCCCCCTTTATCCGTTACGACGGCCTCTCGCCCCGCGAGGTGCGCCAGGCGCTGCAAGAGTTCATCTATAACATGAACGTCCCCACCCGCGTGGGCTTTCAGACGCCGTTCACCAATCTGACCATGGACCTCGTGGTGCCCAAGACGCTGGCGGACGAGCACGTCATCATCGGCGGCGTGCCCACCCTTGATACCTATAAGGATTTCCAGCCCGAGATGGACCTGCTCAACCGCACCTTTGCCGAGCTGATGCTCGAGGGGGACGCGCACGGGCGGGTGTTCACCTTCCCCATCCCGACGTACAACATCACTGCCGATTTCGATTGGGACAATCCCAACCTCGATGCCGTCTGGCAAATGACGGCCAAGTACGGCATCCCGTACTTTGCGAACTTTGTCAACTCGGACCTGGACCCAGAGGACGTGCGCTCCATGTGCTGCCGCCTGCGGCTGAACAACAAGGAACTGCGCAGCCGAGGCGGGGGGCTCTTTGGCGCCAACCCCCTCACGGGCAGTATCGGCGTGGTGACGCTCAACATGGCCCGCATCGGCTATCTGGCCGAGAACGAGGAGGATTTCCTGGCGCGGGTGGCCGACCTCATGGACGTGGCGCGCGACAGCCTGCTCATCAAGCGGCGCGTCATCGAGCGCTTTACGGAGGGTGGACTGTACCCCTACTCGCGCCACTACCTGGACGCCATCAAGGGGCGGCTCGGATCGTACTGGGCCAACCACTTTAACACCATCGGCCTCAACGGCATGAACGAGGCGTTGCTCAACTTTATGTGCGCCGACCTCACCACCGAGGCGGGGCGCGCCTTCTGTGAGCGTGTGCTCGAGTTCATGCGGGAGCGCCTCCTCCTGTACCAGGAGCAGACGGGGCAGATGTTCAACCTGGAGGCGACACCCGCCGAGGGCACGAGCTATCGCTTTGCGCTGCTCGACAAGGCGCGGTATCCGGACATCATCACGGCGAATCACCAGGCTGCCGATGGTGAGCCGTACTATACCAACTCGACACAGCTGCCGGTGGACGCCACCGATGACCTCTTCCAGGCACTGGAATGGCAGGATGACATCCAGACCAAGTACACCGGTGGCACGGTGTTGCACGTCTTTCTCGGGGAACGGCTGCCGTCGGTCAAGGCGACCAAGGACCTCGTGCGGCGGGTGGCGAACCAGTACCGACTGCCCTACTTTACGCTCACGCCGACGTTCAGCGTCTGCCCCGTTCATGGCTACCTCGCGGGCGAGCACCACACCTGCCCCAAGTGCGTGGACGAGCAGCAGTGTGAGGTCTATTCCCGCGTGGTGGGCTACCTGCGCCCGGTGCAGCAGTGGAACAAGGGCAAAAAGGCCGAGTACGACGATCGCAAGGTGTTTGTCGTCGAGCAACCGCGCGCGCTCGAGATGGCGGCGTCGTAAGCGCCGCGACGGCAATGAAGATCGCTGGGCTGCAACGTCTCACCCTGATCGACTATCCGGACCGCATCGCGGCCACGTTGTTCCTGGCCGGGTGCAACCTCGATTGCGGCTACTGCTATAACCGCTGGATGATCGACGCCTCCCGGGCACCCGAAGCGTTGCCCGTGGAGGCGTTCCTCGATTGGCTGCGCACCCGCGTGAGCAAGCTGGACGGCGTGTGCGTCAGCGGCGGCGAGCCGACGCTGGCCGCCGATCTCCCCGACCTGCTGCGCGCCATCAAGGGGCTGGGGTTCGCCGTCAAGCTCGACACCAACGGCACCCGCCCCGAGGTGCTACGGGCGTTGCTCGATGAGGGGCTGGCGGACTATGTGGCCATGGACATCAAGGCCCCGCTCGACGGGCGCTACGCCGTGGTGACGGGGCGCCCGATGGAGCCCCAGATCATCCGCTGCACGCTGGCGCTGCTGCGTGGGTGGGGTGGTCCCTACGAGCTGCGCACCACCGTCGGCCCCGACCTCGACCGCGCCGCGCTGCGCGACATCGCCCACGAGCTGCTCCCGGAGGAGCGCTGGTACCTGCAGCCGTACATGGCCACCGCCGAGGTGTCGGAGAGGCTGGCGGGGCGGGCGGCGCTCGCTGAGGATGCGCTGCGCGCCGCAGTGGAGGAGCTGCGCGCGGTGACGCCGGGGGTGCGACTGCGGGGGGAATAGCGCGCCGGTCGCGACGGCACCAAGGTGTCATGGCGCCTGGCCACCGCGCGGGGCGACACCGTTTCTGCGGAATGCGCGTTGACAACGCGCCCTAGCGTGGGCTCGCCTCCGCAGGTCCCTCCGGCAGCTTGGGTTCGGCGAGCTTGCCCTCGGCAATCATGCTATCCAAAAGGCGGCGCGTCTCCTCGTGCTGCAGGAACGCCGACAGCAGGGCCTGCTTATAGCGTACGGCGCGAGCGCTCTCTTGCGCCTGCTCGTCGATGCGGTCCATGAGCTTGGTCGTCATGTCGGCCATCATGTCGCGCATCTGCTCCTGCTTTTTGGCCAGCAGTTCGTGGAGCTGCTCGTTCTCTAGCAGCAGGGCGCTCACCACATCGCGCTGCCGCCCGCCAAAGAGGCCCATCAGACCGGAAGAGCTGAGGCGGTCGCGCAGGCGGGCCACCTCGCGCTCCAGCGTCGCCACCCGTTCATCGCGCTCGCGCAGGCGCTGCTCGTACTCGGCGACGACCTCATCCTTGTCCTTGACGACGGTGTCCAGCAGGCGCTGCAGGGTGGCTTCCTGGTGGACGCGCTGGTCTGCCAGGAGACGCTCGCGTTGCCGACGGTGCACGCCGTTGATGAACCAGATGATGATGCTGGCCACAAGGGCGCAAACGATGAACGTCAGCAGCACTGGCAGTGAGAGGATGGTATCGATAAACGTGTTCTCTGGCACGGAACCTCCTCGCGGACGCGGATGGCGGTCAGCGGCGGGGTTGCCGGCTGGCCGCTACCGTTTCACGATAGGCCGGAAGGCAGGGCCTGTCAAGAGCTGCACGGCTGGGACGCTGCCGCCCTCGGCGGGACGCTTGCCGGAGGTGCTGCGTCGCGCTACCCTGCGCCCATCACGGCGATGGATCTAAGGCGGCGGCTTTCGCCGCTCCCCGCAACGCTCAAGGAGACGTAACCATGGCCATGTCCGTCAGGGGGCCCGCGTACGCCGCGGAGGTGCGCGTAGATGCTACGCGGCAGACGCCTCTGCGTCACATCTGGACCTACGTAGGCTACGATGAGCCGAACTATACCTACACGCCCGCCGGCCGCGAGCTCTTGGCCAAGCTGGGCAGGCTCGGTGATGCGCCCTACTACATCCGCTGCCACTTTTTGCTGTGCAACGGTGAGGGCGCCGGTGCGCCCAAGTGGGGCTACTCCAACGTGTACACCGAAGATGCGCAGGGGCGTCCCGTCTACTCGTGGGATATCATCGACCGCATCCTGGACACCATCGTGGCCTGCGGCTGCATCCCATTCGTCGAGCTGGGGTTCATGCCCCGTGCCCTCACCTCCGCGCCGGCCGGCACGGCCTACGAGGGCGCTCGGGCCGAAGGGTGGGGGTATCCACCGCGCGATTACAGTCGCTGGCTCGACCTCGTGCGGGCTTTGGCTGCGCACTGTGTGGAGCGCCATGGCCTGCGTGAGGTGAGCCGCTGGTACTGGGAACTGTGGAACGAGCCCGACATCTTTTACTGGCGCGGCACGGTGGAGGAGTACTGCCGCCTCTACGACTATACCGTGGCTGGGCTGCTCGCGGCGATCCCGCAGGCCACGGTGGGCGGACCGGGAACCACCAGCCCCGGGCGGCCGGAGGCGGGCGCCTTCCTGCGAACCTTTCTCGAGCACTGTACGCGCGGCGTCAACGCCGTAACCGGTGCGCGGGGCACGCGACTCGACTATGTGAGCTTTCATACCAAGGGCGGCGGCTATGGCACCGAGCCCTGCGCCCCCAAAAAGACGCCCAGCCTCCATACGCTGACGAGGCACGTGGCCGCGGGGCTGGCGATCATTGCCGAGTTCCCCGAGCTGTGCGGTCACGAGGTGGTGCTCTCCGAGTGCGACCCCGACGGCTGGGCAGCGGGCACGACGCGTGACAACCCCAACCTCGCCTATCGCAATAGCGAGTACTATGCCAGCTATGTGGGGGCCACGGCCTGCAAGCTCATCGACTTGGCCGACGAGCGTGGGCCGCGCGTGGATGCCATGCTGACCTGGGCATTCCAGTTCGAGGACCGGGAGTACTTTGAGGGACTGCGCACCCTGAGCACCAACGGCGTGGACAAGCCGGTGCTGAACGTGCTGCGGCTGTTGGGCGCACTGCGGGGCGCTCGGGTGGCCCTCAGCAGCGACGCCGCCCGCGATCCGCTGGCGCAGGAAGGCGCCGATACGCCCGATGTGGCGCCGGACGTGTCGGGGATCGCAGCGCTGGACGCCTGTGGCGCCTTGCGCGTTCTCCTGGTGAGCCACCACGATGATTGGGACGTGAATGCTGCCACGGCCATCACCATGACGGTGACGGGGCTCGCGCCGGGTCGGCGCTATGCCGTCTACCGCCTGGCGGTCGATGCCGAGTCCGCCAACGCCCACACCGCCTGGCAGCGTATGGGGGCGCCGGCGCACGCGGACGCCGATCAGCGGACGGCGCTAATCGACGCCGCGCGACTGCGCCGGACGCACCTCTTTGATCTCTCAGCGGATGGGAGCGGGCGCGTTATCCTGGGCGCCGAGCTGGGCAGCCACGGGGCCTATCTGTTCGAGCTACTGCCCGCTATTGCGGTGGACGCCATCGATCCGCTGGACGCCATCGCGATGGACACCATCGAAGAGATGTAGGCCACGCGAGGGGAGTGAGGGCGCCGCGCGCATGGACATGGTCCTTCCCCGATGGTAGAATGCCGCGTCAGGAACCGACACTGCGGTCACTGCCACTGCCGCTATGGCAGTCGTCTCTACACGGGTTCGAGGGGATACCATGCGCCTCAAGTCGTTTCTCGTCACCATCGTGGCGCTGTTCGTCCTGGCGAACGTCATCGTCGCCGCCATGCAGCGCTGTGGTATTGTGCCCGCCCCAGAGGGCGCTCTGGAAGGGGGACAGCAGGCGGAGGTGACGACGCCTCCCTCGGTAGCCGGCGTCGGAGGCGATGGGGTAGCGGCTGCCCTCGCGGCGACCACCCTCCCCACGGTCGCCCGGCCGCCGGCGGGGATCGAGGGGCTGCAGTTGCAGCTCTCTCGCCCGCTGATGTTCGATATCGGCGCCCTGGGAGGGCTGGCGGCGGAGGGCGCGTACCTCTATGTGGCGGCGTGGGACGCGAGTGCTGAGGCGCCGATGCTCTACCAGGTAGAGGGCGATAGCCAGAGCATCGCGCAGGTGCGGGCGCTGTCGGAAGAGGGGGTGACGGCGGTGGGCGGCATCGACGCCGGCGGCGGGCGCGTGTGGGCGCCCCTGGTGCGCGGCGCCGGGGACAGCACGCTCATCCTCGGGGTTGACGCCGCCACGCTGGAGGTGCGGGAGCTCTTTGAGGCGCCGCTGGGGGTGGTGGCGTTGGCCGTTGGCGCGGGAGACCGCATCTATGGCGTAAGCGCCGATGGCGCTACCTGGCTCGAGTGGCTGCCGGATGGAACGCCGGTGCGTGAGGTCGCTGCTGTGGGTGGGGTGCGCTACAGCGACCTCGCCTACGCAGGGGGGAGCCTGCTGGCGGCGGGCAGCGATGGCCATCAGGGCGTGGTGGACGTCATCGATCCGCTGGGCTTCAGCTTGTTGGTGCGGCACGCGTGCGATGGCGGGGCCTGGGTGACCGGCGGTGGCTTGGAGGTGACCGAGGAGGTCGTTCTTCTCCTGCCCGAAGGCGGCTCGCGCCCCTCCGTGCTCACCTATGTGCCCGAGGGGAGCCTGGCCGAGTTTGCGCCCAGTGTGGTGGAGGCCGGGTGGTGAGGCGCCACGGGCGGGCTGAGCGCGGCCACGATACGTCGTGCTGGGCAGCGATGATGCGTTGGCGAGAGACGAGGGCGGCCTGTCACGGCCGCCCTCGTCGTATTTCCTAGGACGTGTCTGGAAAAAGGGCCTCAGCGTCGTTCTGAGTGTGGCGCGAAACCTTGTCGATGGGTGTCAGGGCCCCTCGCTTACGCTCGGGGTGACAGCGTCACTGCGCCGGGGGCGTGTTTGAAACACGCCTAGAGCACCGAGGGCGCATCAGGGGATGTAGCCGATCATCCGGCCGGAGGCGGTGTCAAAGATGCCCAAGGGACGATTCTCTGTCGGGAGCGGCCTCAAGGCGAGGGGCAAGTACACCGTGGACGCGCCCTGGCTCAGCACCGGGGGCGGCGCCGCGGCGCTGGTGGCGCGAACGGCGGGCTCCCACGCATCATCGGGCATGCGCAGGGGGAGCACGGTGATTCCCGGCCCAGCAGTCGGCGTTTGCACCGAGAGGTAGAGGACGCGGATGGGCATGTCGGCAGCGCAGATGTCCTCGAGGACCGCCGTCGGACACTCTCCGCCGCGGAAACAGGGGTGGAACGGCACGCCCGCCGGCGCAAAGACCTCGGGGGCGTGAAGCGATCGATAGGCGGCAAGAGCGACAAAAAGCGCTCCGAAGGCGGCGGGTTGGGCAACCCGGGGACCTGATCGCCCCACAGGACCTGATCGGCATCCTGCCAGGCGACGCGTAGCGGGAAGCCGCCACTGTGCACCAGGTTAATCGACAGCATGGCCTCATCGGGCGCCAAGCGTAGCGTGCCGGTCGTCGGCCGATCAACGTTGCGGCGGTCGGGGTCGAGGTCGTACGGATCCACCGGCGTGGGGGGATAGATAAACAGCACATAGTTCGTCCCGGCCGGAGGGTTCAGCGGGATGCGCGGGTGGGCCTCATCGCGCTGGCAATGGCGATAGATCTGCGCGACGAGCTCGCCCAAGATCCCCTCGTCACCTGGGCTGAAATCGCCAATGAACGACTGGAAGGTTGCCTCCTGCGTGCCGAGCAGGGTGACCCGGGGGATGTTCAGCGGATCGAGGCGAAAGGTGCCGGTGATCACCGGGTGATCGCCGGTGATCACAAGCTCGCCACCCCAGTTGGCCGGGATGCGGATGCCGAGGCCATCGCGCTCGGGAGCTGCGATCGAGCGCTCGAGGTCGGGGTAGCGGTCGGGTGGGCCGGAGCCCACGGCGGGCTGCGCCAGGGCGGGCTCGAGGTAGTTCAGGCGCACGATGTCGGCCGTGAGCGGCTGCCCGTCCTCGAACAGAAAGAGCGTGGATGCGGGTGCGGCGCTGCTCATGTGATCCTGGAATGGGCGTACCCCCAACAGTGGTAGCCGAGTCAAGACCTGGCCGTTTTCCGTAAAGACGCGCGCGCTCATCTCTACATCGATCTCGAGCCCGTCGGCCGCGCGGCGCGAGCCGGTGAACTGCGAGATGCCGGCCAGCCCGCTATAGGACACGAACGCGCCCTGCAGGGCCTCGTCGGGCACCTGCCCGGCGATATCAACGATACTGAGGGCACGCGGCTCCACCCACGAGGGCCCTTGAGCCCGCGTCGCCGGCGTGATCGCCACCAAACAGATCAACACGGTGAGAGCCAAGGCGCTGCAGGACCGCAGGGCCGTCGCTCTTGCTCGACACATGGCACACTCCTCACACGTACTATCGGTCAGCGGATGTCCATCTTATTGTAGCTCAAGTCCACGCCGCGCGCTCAAGCTCGGCGCTATCAAAGCCCGCCTCCGCGAGCTAGGGAGTCGGGCAGAACGACGTGGACCTCTTGGCGCGTCGCGCCAGGGTGTCTTGACGGTCATTGCTCTCCGAGGATAGATTTCGGCACGATACAGAACAACTGAAGGGATCGTTGATGCGCACGATCGAGGCTAACGGCGCAACGACGCGTCGGCGCGCTGGCGCGTCGCGGATGGCGCCTTGATGCAGAGCGGTGATGGGTATGAGCCTGACGAGGTGATCTGCTATCGGCTGTTCGCCAGACCATGAGTGGGGCGATGCCGGATGTCGCCCTCAGTCCAACGCTGGAAGGAGGCTGCCGTGCCACGCAGACGCAGACCGAACATCGTGCTATTGGGGATCGACTCGCTACGGGCCGATCACATGAGCTGCTACGGCTACTCGCGGCTCACGACGCCGCACATCGACCGCTTTGCGCGCGAAGGGGCGCTGTTCGAGCGCACCTACAGCCCGCACATCCCGACGACCAGCGGGTATGGGTCGATGTTGACCGGCATGGATTGCTTCAGCACGCAGGTAGTGGCCCTGCGTCACCAGGGCCCGCTCCGCCCCGAGATCAAGACGCTCCCCGAGATCCTCAGGGAGGCGGGCTATGCCACCACGTGTGTGGGGTTCTCCGGCAACCCGGCCTCACGCGGGTTCGACACCTACCTGACGTATCCCGGCTGGGGGAGCTGGAACGAGGGGCGCAGCCCCAAGGCGGAGAACCTCAACGCGGTGGCGCTCCCCGAGCTCGAGCGCCTCGCCAAGGCGCGGGACCCCTTTTTCTTCTTCTTGCGGCACATGGACCCCCACTCGCCCTACCTGCCGCCGGCGCCGTTCGAGCGCATGTTCTACCACGGTAACGAGACGAATCCTCGCAACACGTCGATGGAGCCGGTGATGGCGTTCAAGCCGTTCCGCGACTACTTTGCGTCGTGGATGCCGCCGGGCATCACCGACAAGGACTATGTTATCGCCCAGTACGATGGCGCCATCGCCTACATGGATGCCTCTATCCAGGCGATTTTCATCGCGTTGGAGAGTCGCGGCATCCTGGACAACACCATCGTGGTCGTCAACTCGGACCACGGTGAGACGCTGTACGACCATGAATGCTACTTTGACCACCATGGTCTCTATGACGTGACGTTGCACGTGCCCCTCATCATTCGCTATCCCGCCAAAGTGCCGGCGGGCGTCCGCGTCGGCGGGTTCAACCAGCACAAGGACCTGGTGCCGACGCTGCTCGAGCTGGCGGGCATCCGCCCCGAGCCCGAGATCACCTTTGATGGGCGTAGCCTCGTGCCCATGGTGCGCGGCGAGGTGGCCTCGCACGAGAGCTCTTTCTACATCACCGAGTGCACCTGGATGCGCAAGCACGGCTGGCGTACGCCCGAGTGGAAGCTCATCGTGGCGCTCGAGCCCGACTTTCACTTCAAGCCAGAGGTCGAGCTCTACAACCTCGTGGAGGACCCCGATGAGAACGTAAACCTGGCAGAGAGCCGCCCAGACGTGGTCGCGCATCTGTGCCAGGAGATGGACGCCTGGATCGCGCGGCGCGAGGAAGAGACGGGCCTGCCCAACCCCATCCACCACCAGGGGGACTGGCACGGCCACGAGGGGTTGGGGCCGTTCACGTCGTCGCAGCAGGCCTATGATACGCTGCACATCGGGGATCCGAACCAGGCCGCGCGCCTGCAGGCCGGCCCCGCCGAACCCGCTCAGGGTTCGGACGCATGATACGTACAGTCATCTCACCACAGGGCACGGGATGAAGAGGCCCCGTGCGAGCCGCTGGAAGGAGGCCCGCCATGCCGTTGCGCGTAGCCGTCGTAGGGGTGGGGAATATCGGCAACATCCACGCCAAGGTGTACCATGAGCACCCCGATGCCGAGCTGGTGGCGGTGTGCGACATCGTCAAGGAAAAGGCCGATGCGGCCGCGGAGCGCTTTGGGGCACGGCCGTTCTACTCGGTGCAGGAGATGCTGGCCAGTGGCATAGCCATCGATGCGGCGAGCATGTGTACCCGGGGGGTGGAGAACGGCGGCGACCACTATACGCCGACGATGGAGCTGTTGCGCGCGGGGATCGCTGTGCTGGGAGAAAAGCCGATCTCGAACAACCTGGAGGAGGCGCAAGAGATGGTGGCCCTGGCCAAGGCCAAGGGCCTACGCTATGGCATCAACCTGAACCACCGCTTTACGCCGGCGGCGCTCATGGCGCGGGAGTGGGTGGATCAGGGCAAGCTGGGCGAGATCAACATCATCAACATGACCATGTGGATCAACAACCCTAACGAGACCTCGCCCTGGTTCCACATTCGAGCGCTGCATCCCCACTCGCTCGACGTCATGCGCTACTTTGCCGGCGACGTCGAGAAGGTGCAGGCCTTTTTCAAGAAGGGGAAAGGGCGCAAGATCTGGTCGAATGTGCAGGTCAACCTGCTGTTCCGGAATGGCATCATTGGCCACCTCACCGGCAGCTATGATGCCGGGGGCAGCTACGGCCTCGAGCGCCTCGAGGTGGTGGGCTCGGAGGCACGGTTCGTGCTGCTCGATGCCTGCGAGCACCTGACCTTCTACCCCCGCTCGTCACAGGAGACGGTCACCTATGACTATGTCGGCGGGATGATGGGCTTTAACGAGACCTTTGGGAGCCGTATCGACCGCTGGATCCGCCAGAACCTCGATGGCGTCGTGCCGGAAGAGATCGACGCCTCGGGCGAAGATGCCCTCAAGGTGCAGACGATCATCGAGGCGATCATCACATCGTGGGAGACGGACAGCGTCGTCTGCGTGTGATGCCAGGGGCGGACTGTGGGGCGCGCGGTGCCGACGGCTACGGTGCACCGAGGTTCTCAGACACGGCGCCGGTGCCGCGCAACCCAGAACCCGCCAAGCGCAACCCATACCCCAACGATGAGGAGGAGCGACGTGGCGCTTCGTGTGTGCGTCATTGGATTGGGCGTGATCGGCAATCGCCACGCGGACATGTACCAGGCGGACCCGCTGGCCGAGCTGGTGGGCGTGTGCGACATTGGCAAGACGCGGGCCGATGCAGCTGCGGCGCGTCTCGGCGTGCCGGCGTTCTACGATGTCCCCGACATGCTGCGCCGGCTCAAGCCCGACGTGTGCAGTGTCGCTACGGGCGGTTATGAATACGGCAGTGACCACTATCTCCCGACGATGCAGGCGCTGGAGGCGGGTTGTCACGTTCTGGGGGAGAAGCCGATCTCGAACGAGATTTGCCACGCCGAAGCGATGGTGGCCAAGGCTCGCGAGAAGGGCGTGTGCTACGGCATCAACCTGAACCATCGCTTTACACCCGCGGCGCGCCTGGCCAAGCAGTGGGTGGATGAGGGGCGCCTGGGGCATCTCCTCTTTATCAACATGAGCATGTGGATCATGAACCCGCGGGAGAGCTCGCCTTACTTTCAGATCAAGGCGCTGCACCCCCACACGGTGGACATCATGCGCTACTACTGTGGCGACATCGAGGCGGTGCAGTGTTTCGCCACCAAGGCGCCCGGGCGCAAGATCTGGTCGACGGCCCAGTTCAACATGCGCTTTACGAACGGTGTCGTGGGCTCGTTGACCGGCAGCTATGACATCGAGCGCGGGCACCCCATGGAGCGCTGTGAGGTGGCCGGCACAGGTGGGCGCTTTGTGCTGGAGGACATGTTCCGTGAGCTGACGCTGTACCCGGCGGGCAACCTGCAAAAGACGGTCTACACCAACCCGATCTTTGGCGGCATGGGCAGCTTTGAGGAGACTTTCAAGAACCGCATCCACCGCTTTCTCGAGCAGGTCAGCGAGGGTGTGGCGCCGGACGAGATCGACGGCTCGGGCGCTGACGGTCTGGCGGCGCAGAAGGTGCTCGCCGCGGCGATCACCTCCCTCGAGAACGGAACGGTGGAGTACGTGCGGTAGGTAGTGTTTGTAATAGGGCCACAGCGTCGTTCTGAGCGTGGTGAGAAACCCTGTCTATGGGCGTCAAGGCCTCTCACTTACGCTCAGGGCGACATCGTTTCTACGTCGGGTGCATTGTTGAAACACGGCCTAGAAGAGAGGGGAGATGAGGGCATGAGACTCGGCGCCAACTCGGTGCTTTTTGGCGGGCATGATCTCGAGACGGCCTTTCGCTACATCGCTGCCGCCGGCTATGATGGGATCGAGGTGTCCGCCATTGATGGGATGAGCGAGCATCTGGTGTTGGATTCGTGGCGCGAGATCGCGCCCGAGGTAAGGCGGCTCTCGCGCGAGTACGGGCTCGAGCTGCTGGCCATGGAGCAACCCTCGCAGGACCCCGCACGGATGGAAGCCGCCTTTCAGGCGGCGGTCGAGATCGGCATTCCCATCATCAACTGCGGTCCTGGCGGCAAGACGGGTGACGAGGAGAGCTTTTGCCGGACGATCGATGCGCTGGGTGAGCTTTCGCTGATGGCCGAGCGCTATGGGGTGACGCTGTGCGTCAAGGCCCATGTGGGCGCCTGTATCCATGACACGCCGACGACGCTGCGGGCCATGGAGCTGATCACCTCGCCTGCCTTTGGCATCGATATGGATCCCTCGCATATCTACCGGGCCGGCGAGAACCCCGTAGAGGCGCTCGCCGCCGTGATCGGGCGGGTAAAGCACGTGCACATCCGCGACTGCAAGGGGAGACAACAGGGGCCGGGCAAACCCGAGATGCAGGCCAACGGCCGAGGCGATATCGACCTCGTGGGGTACGTGCGCGTGCTGCACGAGAACGGCTACACGGGCCCACTGAACCTCGAGGTCATTGGCGCTCGGGACTATGACGTGACCAGGTGCGCCATCATTGCCGCGGAGGCGCGAGGGCACATGCAAGCCTGCTTGCAGGCCTGTGGAGCGCGGTAGGGGGGAGGCACCCCCAGTACGGGGTACGTGCCGGCAGTCGAGACGTCGGCTGGGGACGTGCCCAGTCCCGAAAGATTCCTTAGGCAAACGAAGGATCGTAGGAGCAGGCCCAGCGCGATCAGCCTGGCAAAGAGGAGACGACTATGGCGCACGTCGGCCGCGGCGAAGTGTTAATACTCGGTATGCTCTACTTGGCACCGGTTGCGCTGGCTACCGTGAGCCTCATCGTCGTGTGGCTCATCAGCCGCGATCGGGTACGCTGTCCGTACTGCGCGGAGCGGATCCGGCGCGAGGCACGGATCTGTCGCTACTGCGGCCGCGACGTGACGCTGGCGGGTGCCGGCCGTCGCATGGATGAGGGCGGTGCCTGAACGCCGTGGTATCGCGACCGCCTCACCGCGCATCGGGGATGCGCCAGGGCCCGGCGTGCCGCACCCGTAGGTGACGTGCCCGAGCGGCGCCGCCCCTCGGGCGAGCGCGCGCACGGGGTATAGACGGGGGCGGCATCCTACGCTAGACTAGGGTAGGCGACGTGGGATCGTAGGAGGTTTGCGATGCCAGAGAGAACGGCAGAGGCGGAATGGCTTGGGAGCATGAGGGATGGGCGCGGTATGATGCGCTTTGGCAGCGGCGCCTACGAGGGAGCGTATACCTACGCCTCACGGTTCGAGGAGGGTGTGGGCACGAACCCCGAAGAGCTCATTGGCGCCGCCCACGCCGGGTGTTTTTCCATGGCCCTGGCGGGTGACCTGGCGCGAGCCGGGCATGTCCCGCAGCGCATCCACACCAAGAGTCGCGTGCGCCTCGAGATGGGCGCTGACGGCCCCAAGATCACGCAGATCGTGCTCGACTGCGAGGCGGACGTGCCAGGCTTGGACGAGACGACGTTTCTCGAGTTCGCCGACACGGCGCGGAAGAACTGCCCCGTCTCGAAGGCGCTGACCGGCGTCGAGATCGCGGTGAACGCCCGCCTCCTCGTGCCCGAGTAGGCTGGGAATCGCCATAGGCTTACCGTGACCGCGAAACGGTGGGATCGGTGGTCGGTGGGCATCAGCCGGGCACGGGCTCGCCCTGGCCGGTGACCTGCCTTCCACCGATCCCATTCGTTTGGGCAGTGTGCGGAGGGCGGGCGCTTGGTCGTGTTTGGGAAAAGGGCCACAGCGTCGTTCTGCGCGTGGCGAGAAGCCTTGGCGATGGGTATCACGGCCCATCGCTTACGCTCGAGGCGACATCGTCTCTACGGCGGGCGCATGGTTGAAACACGGCCTAGTAGGTGCCCAGGCTCAATCCCTTCTCGATAAAGTAGCGGTACGTCTCGTAGGCGACGGTGTTGGGGATCGAGTGGTCGCTGTGCAGGACATAGCCGTACTTGCCCTTGACGGTCGGTATCTTGGCCTCGAGCTCGGCGTCGATGAGGGCGCGGTCATTGGGGTAGATGGCGCGCACATCGATGCCGCCCATAAATGACAGCACATCGCCATAGTCGCGGTAGAGCTGGAGGAGGTCCATCCCCGCCTTGGCCTCGATCACCTGGAGGCAATCCATCCCCGCCTCGATAAGGCCCGGCACGAGGGGCGCCACGTAGCCACACGAGTGTACGATCACCGGCAGTCCCAAGGAATGGGCATAGCCAAAGGTGCGGTCGTGGCCGGGCTTGACGATCTCGCGGTACATGGCGGGGGACATGAAGGGGCGCCCCTTGAAGCCCATGTCCTCATAGAACCAGATGCCGTCGGGATAGCCCTCCTCGGCAAAGAGGATCCCTTGGAGCTCGACGGTGAGCCGCGCGTAGGTATCCACCATGTCGCGCACCCAGTCGGGGTCGAGGGCCATCCCCATGAGCATGTACTCGTGGCCACACACGGGGTGCATGCACTCGAACACGTTGATGCCCGACCAGGCAAAGAAGCGCCCCTGCCGCCGGGCGTGCTCCTTCGCCCGGCGATACCCCTCAAAGTCGATGCGCCGCCGGTCGGGCTGCAACCGGGGCTTGATGTGCTCTTCCCAGCCCGTGCGGTCCTTCACCAAAAAGTCCACGTGCTCGGGCGTCGTGTCGTGGAGCTTGTGGCGCCGCAGGAGGGCCCCGTTGCCATCGCGGATGAGGACCGTCTCCTCGGTCTCTTCCACGACCTCGGGCTCCATGTCGAGGTCTGCCGTCAGGTTGAACGCCCAAAAGGTTTGCAGATCAAACCCGAAATGGTCGCCCAGGTCCTCCCCTTCACGGAGGTGGCCCTGCGCCGCCCAGGTGCGCTGGGTGTCGCTCCAAAAGCTCTCGTACAGCCCGATGCGATCCACAGGCTCGCGCCGGAGGATATTGCCGATGCGCTCGATACCGGTCATGGGGTGCATCGATCTGGCCTCCATGGTGTGGCGTGGCCCGCCGCGATCGCGAGCCACGAGGTGCTAGAGCCGCCCAGCCGCCCAGAGCATGCCGCGCCTGAGGACGGTGCGGAAGTTCGGGTTCCCAAAGGCCTTGCTGTCGTGGCCCAGGGTGCAGCAGAACACACGGGCGCTACCGAACTGCCGCGTCCAGGCGAGGGACCGCATGCTCTGCGGGTGCTCGGTGGTCAGGAGGACGTGGCTGTCGGCGCCGGGCTCGGCCATGACATAGGTCTCGTCTTCCATCTCCCACGGCGCAAGGTCGGCGGTGATGGGGTGATCCGGGGCCGCGATCTCGACGCGTACCGACTGCCCCTGGTGGTAGGTAAAGCGGCGATCGGCGATGCCGCAGAGCTGCGACCACGTGTCCCACCCTGGGTAGGCCAGGAGGGCGTGGTGGAGCAGGACGATCCCCTGGCCGGTGTCGGCAAACTCTTCCAGGGCGGTGCGCGTCTCCTGACCTCGTGCATCATCCGTGGTGCCTGGCGTCTCCTGCTCGAAATGGTAAAAGGCCACCACGTCATACAGCACGCGCACATGCCCCGCGTCGGCGACCAGGTCGTCGATGTGCTGCACAAAGGGGTCGATGCCCTCGAGGGCACGGAGCATCCTCTGAAAGCTCACCACATCGTAGGGGTGGTTGCCGGTCACCACGGCGGCCAGCACGTCGCTCCTGCTGTCATTCGCGTCCATGGCTCTGCTCCCTCCCGTCAAGCGCCCGTCGCTCGCGACGGCGCTCGCTGCGCTCCCGAGCCATCCTCCCCACTGGAGGCGTAACGCAACGATCCCTCGGAGCGGCGGCGTGCGCTCCCCGAGGGATCGTCATCGCGTCAGGATGGCCGCTCGACCGGCGTCAGGCGGACGGTCTTGATCTCAAAGGCGCGGAATGCCAGGGACATGGCACCATCGCGCACCTCTACCGGCTCATCATCGCGCTCCAGCATGTCGGTGAGGCGTGCGGCAGCGATGGGCAGGGATGTCCGCAGCGTGCAACGCGTGGCAGCGCGCTGGGCATCGTACAGCCGCACGACGATGTCGCCGGAGCCGTCCTCAGCCGGCTTGACCGTGTCGATGACCACGTTGGGGGCATCGACGTTGAACAGTGAGCGCTCCCCGGCGCTGCCCGATACCGTCATGATGGGCGCGTTCAGGTCATAGGCCTCACAGACGACGTTGCTGCTGAGGAGGCTGCCGTTCCACAGGTAGAGCGCGTAGGTAAAGACCTGCTGCCCCTTATCGGCCGTCATGTCGGGCGCTAGGGCTGACTTGAGCACGCTGAGGCTGATGACGTTGCCGAGCACGTTCACGCCGTACTTGCAGTCGTTGAGCACGGCCGCGCCGCGATTCTCCTCGGCCAGGGCCGTCCACCGCTGTTGGGCCACTTCAAAGCGGTCGGCGTCGAAGGGGCGCGAGCGGTGGGTAGGGCGGCGGATGTGGCCGAACTGGATCTCGTGGATCGCCTCGTCGGCGTGAATATCCACGGGAAAGGCCACCTTGAGAAGCTTGTGGCTCTCTTGCCAGTCGATCTCGGTGTCGAAATCGATCCGCCGGCTGCCGCGGCGCAGGGTGATCTCTTGGCGCATCGCCGAGTTGAGCAACGGCCGCGTCACGCGCAAGCGGGCGAACAGCGGCCCCTCGGCGACGACGGCGATCTCGGCCGGCGCGTTCAGTGGAACGGGGTTATCCTGGTAGGTGCTGTCGATGTCCCAGGCATCCCAGTTGGTGGGCACGTCCTTGAACATGCGCATCTGGTTGCAGACGCCCGTCGCCCACTCGCGGCCGGTCTCCTTGTCCACGATACTGGTGATCTCGCCGCGCTCGTTGAACGTTACCCGGAGCAGCGCGTTCTCCAGGTGCGTGGGGCTGGCCGAGAGCTCGTTGGGCGTCTTGACGCCGGGCTCGGCTGTGGGGCGCAGGGTGGTCCACCCGCACGACGGCAGAATCGCCTCGGTGTAGGTCTCGCCCTCTGAGGTCTGCGTCGGCAGTAGGCGCCCGGCCGCGTTCAGAGCGCCGCGGTACCCCTCGGGCAGGGGCACGAGGGCGCTGCGCTCCCAGGAGAGCGAGTTGAAGGCGGTCAGGTCGTTGCCGGCGTCGGTCAGGGTGCCGGCGGCCTCGCCCGCCACCTCCTCCGCGGTATCGATGACCTGGTCGTAGGCGGCTTCGGCTTCCTCGTACACGCGATGGATGGAGGAACCGGGGATGATGTCGTGAAAGTGGTTGAGGAGCACCGTCTTCCAGGCCGCGTCCATGCGTTCCAGGGGGTAGGCATAGCCGGTGAGGGCGCCAGCGGCGGCACCCCACATCTCGGCCTCGCGGAGGGCCAGCTCGCTCTTGCGGTTGCCGCGCTTGGTGCGCGCCTGGGAGGTGTAGGTGCCGCGATGCGCCTGGAAGTACAGCTCGCCGACGTAGCGCGCCTCGGGCCACCCCTTGGCCTCTTGATCGGCAAAGTACTCGATTGGGGAAGCGATGCGGCAGCGTGGTACACCCTCCAGATCCCCCATGCGCCGCAGGAACTCGAGGTGGTCACGCGTGGGGCCGCCACCACCGTCGCCATAGCCAAAGGGATAGAGCCGCGTGGAGTAGCCGTCCTTCTGCAGCCGCTCGTTCCAGCGCTCGATGATGGCCTCCGGGTTGGTGTGCGCGTTATAGTCGCGACACAGGTTGACGTACACCTCCGAACCGTCGATTCCCTCCCACACAAAGGTGACATAAGGGAAGGGGTCGCCGCCGTTGTAGGCCCAAAAGATCTTGGCGGTGGAAAAGAAGCGGATGCCGCAGCCGCGCATGATCTGGGGCAGGGCGCCCGAGTAGCCGAACACGTCGGGCAGCCAGAGCATCTTGCACTCGACGCCCAGCTCCTCGCGGAAGAAGCGCGTCCCATGGAGGAACTGGCGGATGAGGCTCTCACCGCTCGGCACGTTGGTATCGGGCTCGACCCAGGTGGCCCCCTCGGGGATGATCTGCCCCGCCCGCACGGCCTCGACCACGCGCTCGTACAGGTCGGGGTAGCGGTCCTTGACCATGGTGTACAGGTGAGGCTGGGATTGCAGGTAGCGGTACTCGGGGTACTCTGCCGCCAGGGCCAGCTGGGTTGCGAGGGTACGCACGCACTTGCGCTCCGTCTCGGCGAGGGGCCAGAGCCAGGCGACATCGATGTGCGAGTGGCCGAACATGTACATGGTGGGGGCGGTGGAGCCGTTCACGCAGGCCAACAAATCCCGCAGGCGCTCCCGTGCCGCGCGCACCGATGCCAGGAACTCCTCGCGCTCGACCTCGAAATCGACGATGAGTGTGAAATCGCGGAGGCCGGCGTCGATCTCGGCGACCCGCAGCGCATCGGGGTCGATGGCGTTGCGCAGGCCGTAGAGCGTCTCGACGTCCATGCGTAGCTGGTAGACGTCCTCTTCCCAGATGCCGTACGTCGATGTGCCCACGCAGGCCTGCGTGGGGGGCGGTTCGGGCACGGTCTCACGTCCTGGGGGGACCGGCCCAACGCCGGCCACCCGCGGGCCGTGACCGGCATACGCCTCGATCATGATCTGGTAGCGCGTGCCGGGGACCGCCTCCGTCGCCAGGGTGATCTCGCGGTGATGGCGGTCGTGTGCGCCGGCGGCCACGCCGTTCACATAGACGGCGCTCTCGCCCCCCGGCTCGAGGGCGACGACAAAGCGCTCCCCGGCGGCCTCCGGCGGCACCACCACCTCTGTGCGGAACCAGGCGTACTCCCACTTGGCGCCCCAGCGGGTTCCTGGCGGCATGGGAGCGAAGGGCCCTCCCTGCGCCTCCGTGACGGTGAGCTGGTCAAAGGTGGTGTACCCCTCGAGCTCGACGGTGCCGAGAGCGCGGTAGCACTGCCTGGCCAGCTCGCGACGCCAGTTGTCGATCCTCCGTGCCCACTCGGGAGTCAAGGTCATGGTCGCCTCACTTCCGTGTCATGAACTTGAGGTAGCCGGCTGAGGATGCTCGACCGAAATGTATCGGTCAGGGGGAGTATACCGCGGGGCATAGGCGTCGACAAGGCCTCGTGGGGACTCGGGGGGCCACGGTCCGGGGGGAACGGCGCGCTCTAGCGCTCGCCGAGGGTCGAGACCTGGCGCTGGGACCAAGTCCACCTGCGCAGACCGGAGCTCAGCCCGCGAAGGGCTTGGCGACGCTAGCGCCGAGCGTGAGCTCGCGGCGCGCGAAGCGCTGCATCGCTGCAGTCGCCCGGCCGAATGCCCGGAACTCTGACCACTCCTGTGAGCGGGAATGCCTTCCGCGCCGGAGAAGCGCCGCGACGTGCTTTCTGCGCGCGTGGGGCCGTGCTATAATCGGCACCGTGCGTGACCACGGGTTGGCCACGGTTCGACGCGGACCACTGAAGGGGCAAGGACACACCACCATGATCGATGCCATCGCTGCTGGACACCTCTGCGTGGACATTATTCCCGAGATCACCGATCCCGCCACGGCGACGTCGGATAGCTTTTTGGTACCGGGGCGCCTCACCGAGGTGGGACGGGCGATCCTCTCCACCGGCGGTTCGGTAGCGAACACGGGGCTGGCGCTCCATCGGCTGGGACTCGACGTGCGTCTCGTGGCGCGCCTCGGCGACGATGTCATCGCCGGCATCACCAGGGACATCTTGGAGCGGCACGATCGCCGCCTGACGGCGCATCTGTCTGTGGCCCACGGCGAGCCGAGCTCCTATACCATCGTCATCAGCCCGCCGGGCGTCGATCGGACCTTTCTCCACTGCCCTGGCACGAACAACACTTTTGGCCCCGAAGACCTCCCCGTGACGCTCCTGGCCGAGACGCGCGTGCTGCATCTGGGCTATCCGCCGCTCATGCGGCGCATGTACGCGGACGGTGGGGTCGAGTTGGCGATGCTGATGAAGCGCGCCAAAGAGGCGGGCGCCACCACCTCCCTCGACCTGGCCATGCCCGACCCTGCCGGCCACAGCGGGCGCGCCGACTGGCGTGGGCTCCTCAAGCGCGTGCTGCCCTATGTGGACATTGCGCAGCCCAACGTCGAGGAGTTACTGTTCATGCTCCATCGGGATCGGCTTGAGGCGTTCCAGTGTGCACCCGAAGAAGTGCTCGATGCCCTGCGCCCTGCCGCGATATCGGCGCTAGCGGAGGAGCTGCTGGCGATGGGTGTGCGGATGGTGGCCATCAAGCTTGGCCATCGAGGCTTTTACCTGCGCACGGCCACCGAACTGAGCGACATGGGCCGCGGCGCGCCCGCAAGTCCAGCCGCCTGGACCGGGCGAGAGCTGTGGGCCCCCTGCTTCCGAGTGCCCGTTGCGGGAACGGTGGGCTCGGGCGACGCCACCTCGGCGGGGCTCATCACCGGCTTGCTGAGGGGCCAGTCCGCCGAGGAGGCGCTGACGACGGCCGTGGCGGTGGGTGCCTGCAACGTTGAGGCTGCCGATGCGATCAGCGGGGTGCGCCCCTGGGACGAGACGCAGCGCCGCATTGCGGCGGGGTGGGAGCGGCTCGATGCCCGCGTCACCGGCGATGGCTGGCACTGGGATGCGACGCATAGCCTCTTCCGCGGCCCTGCCGACGGGTGACGTGCGCGGCGCGCAGGGCTGGCCCCTCACCCCAACCCTCTTCCCGCGTGCGCGGGGAGAGGGAGTTGTGATGACGTATCGTTTCTTGTCCCAGCAGAAAGCCGAGACCAGGAGTGCCCTATCAGCCCGCGCAGGCGGGCTTGGCAAGCTCAGGGGCAGTATTCCTG
>DUUT01000145.1 GCA_012841405.1 Chloroflexota bacterium | reverse complement strand
GGCAGCGGCAGGCGCGTGACGCAGGTAGCGCTGCCAGAGGATGCTGGTGATGGCCTCAAAGGCATCGCGATGGTACCTGTAGAACGAGGCGCGACTAACGCCCAACTCGCGGCACGTGGCGTCCTGATCGAGGCACTCGACGTAGCGCAGCCACATGGCGCGAAAGCCCAGCCATTCGGGGCGCCCAAAGGGGACGGTGCCGTTCGGCTTGAGCGCCTCGAGCGCCTCCCGCAAGACCTCGCGCAGACAGATGCTGGCCCGTGGTGACGACGATCGGGTGCTCGGAGAGCAGCAGGCGCGCCAGGGGGTGCGTCTGAAGCTGCACCGGGTCGTAATAGTTGCAGAGCGCATCCTTCACGTAGCGGGCAAAGAGGTCACGAGAGATCACCGCCGCACGCCTCCTCCGCTGCCACATTGCAGCACATCCTGCACCGCCCGCGAGATGATACAGAGACACTATTGGGACGAGAGCCATTCTCAGCGAAGAATGCGCCTGCTATGCTGAGCATGAGCGGGGGCATCGCCTACGATGCCCTCAAAGCGTAGCACATGTTTGCCGGCACGGCAAGAAAGAAGGGAGGTACCCCGACGCAAGCGTCAGGTGTCTCGTGACGAGGGTGTTGTGTGGATTGCGGACAAGGGTGTCACAAGGAGATGGAAAAATGCCAGCCATGGAGATGACTCGCCGTGATCTCTTGCGCTATGCCGCCGCGGGGTCCGTGGTGCTTGCCCTTGCAGCGTGTGGCCCGAAAGAGCCCCAAGCGCCGGCGGCCGAGTCCGAGGCTCCCCAGCCAGCGGCCGAGGAAAGGCCGGCGGAGGCCAAGCCCGCCGGGGACAAGGTCGTCATCACCCAGTGGTACCACGAGTACGGTGAGGCCGGTTGCCAGGAGGCGGCGTACCGCATCGCCGAAGAGTACTCGAACAGCCAGGACAAGGTGACGGTAGAAGTCGGGTGGTTCCCGGGCGATTACGTCCCCAAGCTCAATACGGCGCTGGCCGCTGGGGATGCCCCGGACTGCTTTGAGCACCACCTCGAGGTCGATTACGTCCGCACCGGCGTGGTGGCGCCAATGGACGAGTTGCTGGATCCGGAGACCAAGGCCGACTATCTCGAGGGCGTAATGGAAAAGCTGTGCTCCATCAAGGGTACGGTCTACGCCCTGCCGGTGGCTGTCGACTTTCAGGGGATGTACTGCAACGACAAGCTCCTTAAGGAGGCCGGCGTCGACCCCGATCACGATGCCTGGGACTGGCACAAGATCTTTGACGCCGCGGAGAAACTGACCAAAGACCGCATGAAGGGCCTCTTCCTTGGCAACGAGGGGGGCCATGGTTGTATCGGCAACTATGGCGTGCACAACACCGGTCGCTGGCTGCTGGATCCCGAGACCCTGGAGCTCGACTTTAACAACGACACCATCTACCAGCTCTTTGACGAGTTCCGCGAGTACCAGAAAAAGGGCACGCTCCTGCAGGGTTCACCCATGGACTGGTGGGATCCTTCGGCCATCAACCAGGGCCTGTGCGCCATGCAGTGGGGCGGCTTCTGGCAGATGCCGGGCACCGCGGCCGTACTGGGGGAAGACTTTTCCTTCTCCGTGTTCCCGCCGCACCCAGCGGGGGGCGATAAGGCGCGCTACTACACCGAACTGGGTGGTTGGGTCGGATCGGTGTACAGCAAGAGTGCGAACCTCGAGCTCGCGCTCGAGTACACCAAGTGGCAGTGGATCGACAACATTGACTGGCAGAACGAGTGGAGCACCGCCTACGGCTTTCACATCCCCGCTCGCAAGAGCGCTGCCGCCGCCAACGCCAAACTGCAGACCGGCCCCGGCGCCAAGGCCGTGGAGCAGGTGAACAAGTATGGCTTTGCCTTGCACAAGCTGTGGAGCGGCCCGGTTCCCACGCCGTACAACGACGCGTTGACCGAGATTTTCAAGAACAATGCCGATATCAAGAGCCAGCTCGAAAAGACGGCCGAGTTGTGCCAGAAGGAACTGGATAGCCAGCGGGCGTTCTGGGAAGAACTGCCCGGGTAGAGGCGCGCTGTGAGCCTGTGAGCCGGCCTTGCCGGAACGACCGAGGTTTGGCCCTCGCTGTCCGCTGACGGTGCCTGTGACGCTGAGGGCCAGATCTCGGTAGAACGTGCAACAAGGAGACGTGTCAATGACCACGGTCTCAACCAGGGGTCTACCACTCGCCCGCGTCCGGCGCGCGCTCACAACCAGGAGGTGGCGCAACAACCTGGTCTTCTGGGCGATGGTTGGGCCGCTGCTCATTGGAACTATGCTGTTTTCCTTCGGACCGCTGCTGTGGGGGTTGCTTGTCAGCCTGTTCGAGTCGCGGCTGCGCATTGACCTCGACCGCTTTGTGGGCCTCGAGAACTATTGCTATGTGCTCACCAACGAGGCCTTTCTGAAGTCACTGTGGACAGTGGTCGTCTTTGCGGCGTTCATCGTGCCCACCACCTTTTGCTTGGCCATGCTGCTCGCTGTACTCGTGCAGAATGCCGCCTTTGGTAGAGCCTTTTTCCGCTCGATCTTTTTCATCCCCACGGCCGTCTCGTACGTGATTGCTTCGCTCATCTGGCGCATGTCGATCTTTAGCGGGCTGCCCTATGGCGTGGCCAACCAGGTGCTGTGGCTCTTCAAGGTGCAGCCTATCCCCTGGATCGGTCTGGCGCAGCCGCCCGTGTACTGGCTCGTGCTGGTGTCGGTGCGCCTGTGGCTGCAGCTCGGCTTTCAGATGATCCTCTTGCTGGCCGCCATGCAAGACATCTCCCCCGAGCTGTACGAGGCGGCGCGGGTCGACGGCGCCGAGAGCAAGTGGCTGCTGTTCAGGAATATCACCCTTCCGCTCATCAGGAACACGTCCATGTTTCTGATCATCATGAACATCATCCACGCGTTCAACGCCTTTGCCGAGTTCTTTAACATCCTTGGCGGCACCATGTCATCGGCGGGGATGCTGCGTCTGGCGCGGCCGCCCCTCGTGTGGCTGTATCAGGTCGCCATGAACGAGCAGCGCTATGGCATCGCCTCGGCGGGTGGGGTGATCGTGGGGCTGATGATCATCCTTTTCACGGTCGTTCAGACCAAGCTATCCGGCGGGCTGGGGAGGGAGATATGAGCACGCGCAGGCTGGAGAATATCGCCACCCATACGCTCCTCATCATCTTGGCGCTACTCTTCCTGTTCCCGTTCTATATCCTGATCCACAACGCCCTGATGACCGACCCGCAGATGACGGGGTTTGACTGGATCTGGTTCCCCTCCGAACCGCAGTGGCGCAATTTCGTAGACCTCTTTGCCGATCCCCTGGTGCCGATGGCCAACAGCTTTCGGAACTCGGCGCTGATCGCCATCTCCCTCGCGACCTGTGAGATTCTCGTGGCCATCATGGCGGGGTATGCACTGGCGCGCATCCCCCACCCGAGCCGCAACCTCATCTTTGGGCTGTTGCTCTCGACGCTGCTGATCCCGGGCACCGGAACCCTCATCCCCAAGTACGTGATGGTGGCCAAGATGGGCATGGTGAACACGCCCCAGGGGCTCGTCGTGCCCCAGATGTTCAGCGTGTTCTCGGCGTTCATGTTTCGCCAGTACTTTTTGAGCTTTCCGCGGGATCTGGAGGATGCCGGCCACGTGGACGGGTTGGGGTACTGGGGCGTGTTCTGGCGCATCGCCTTCCCGAACGCCTGGCCGGTGATCATTGCCCTGGGCTCGCTGGCCCTGATCAACGGCTGGAACGACGTTTTGTGGCCGTTGCTCATCGGCCAGAAGCGTACCTGGTGGACGGTACAGATCTCGCTGTCGGCGTACATCACCGCCCAAGTGGTGGTGTTGCGCCTGGCCTTTGCCGGCGCGCTCCTCGGTGCGCTGCCGATGCTGATCATCTTCTTGGTCCTGCAGCGGCACATCGCCCAGGGCTATACGCGAACGGGCATCAAGGGATAGGCCTCTGCTAGGCCGTGTTTCAAGAACGCACCCGACGTAGAAACGGTGTCGCCCCGAGCGAGAGCGATGGGCCTTGACACCCATCGACAAGGTGTCTCGCCACGCTCAGAACGACGCTGTGGCCCTTTTTCCAGACACTACCTAGCGGTGTCGGCCGTAACGCCGTGAGCGGCGGCGGGAGCGCAATGCTCTCGTCGCCGCCATGCTGCCCTGTCCTACGCCGCGGACTCGAGTCCGGCGCGAAGAAGGCCAAGTCGGCGGAGGCCGACTTGTGGACCCGCTCCTGGAGGGCGCGCCCGCCCCCTGCGACACACCGGCGGCCCGTTGCCCGAGGAATGCGTCAAGATCGCAACCCGCGGCGGACGCGCGGTGGCGCGCCGTTGCCCCACAATCCTGGACACACCCCGCGTGACG
>DUUT01000144.1 GCA_012841405.1 Chloroflexota bacterium | reverse complement strand
GTACGCATCGGACGCCGGTTCTGGAACTCGCCCTGGTTCTGAGCGCGTATCGCGACGCGATACGCGCTCAGAACCAGGGTTCTCTCTCTGCACGCGTTCTGCTACAATAGGGTAGCGTCATCTGCTACACATCACCACGAACGCTCCACTTTCGGGCAGTGGACGCCCCACCATCGCTCCAAGGAGCCACATCGCGTGACATCGGGCCAATCGCACGGTGAGGATGCCAGTCTGTATCGGCAGAAGAGCCTCTGGGAGGCGCCCCAGTGGGAACCGCTCCCAGAGCCGGAGGCGCCCCGTCTTTCGCAATGGCCGCGAGCGCTCCGCGTCATCCTCGGCGCGCGGGTGCTCACCCTGCTGGCGTTGGCCGCCGCCACGCTCCTAGGATCGGGCTATGCCCTGGGCGTGCCCGAGTCCGCTGTGGCACGCAGCGTCGCCGAGGCATCGTCACAGGCGACCGTCGCGCCTCGCACCCCAGAACCCACCATACCGCCAACAACCGCCCCCGAGACGGCGCTCGCGCCATCCCCGACGCCCCTTTCCACGATCACAGCAGCCGCCACGCGCACCCCCACGACAGCGCCCAGCGCCACGCAGCCGGCAACGCTGCCGCCGAGCGCGCCCCCCATGCCCACCGAGGACACGTCGCTGGTGGTGACCGCCCCCTCCGCCACGCCCGGCACCGCCGGTGAGCCCGCGCCCACCGTCGTCTATCCCATCGGGCCGCCACCAGTTCGGCTGGTGATCCCCTCCATCGGTGTGGACATCCCGGTCGTCACAGTAGGAACGGTCAAACAGACGGTAGGAGGGCAGACGTACGAGGTGTGGGATACGGCGGTCAACGCCGGGGCCTACCACAATATGTCCGCCCCGCCAGGATATGTCGGCAACACGGTCATCAACGGCCACCGCGATATCCACGGCAAGGTCTTTGCCGACCTCGACAAGGTGCGGGTGGGAGACCCCATCACGGTCTATACCGAGGAACACGAGTTCATCTATACCGTGACCGAGATCCTCGAGGTGCCGGAAAAGTACGCCTCGCCCGAGCAGCGCGCCGAGAACCAGCGCCTCATCGGCTACCTTCCCGAGAACCGCCTGACGCTCATCACCTGCACGCCCTACGGCACAAACCTCAACCGCCTGCTCATCATCGCCCATCCCGCCGGCCAGCCTGCGGGCTGAGGCGGTCGACAGGGGCACGCGCGACGGAGGCGAGCAGCACACCCCAGACGCGGCACCCGCCCGGGCACGGAACCCGTCCACTCACCGCGGCGCAGGGGGATAGCCCGTGATGGCGCGGATCTCTTCGTACAGGGGCCGCAGGCGGCGGTACATGCGGAGGTACACGCGCTGATAGAGGTCGTTGTACACGCGATGGTTCGCCGGGTCGGGCTCAAAGACATCCCCCGGGTGAGACATCGCCGCCACGGCCTGGTGGAAATCCCCGTAGAGTCCGAGCCCCACGGACGCATCGATGGCGGCACCCAAGCCGGAGGTCTCGTAGATGTGGGGCCGCGCCGTCGGCAGCCCAAAGATATCGGCCGTAATCTGCATCGCCTGATCTGACTGCGAACCGCCCCCCGAGACGCGCAGCTCGGTCACTGGAATGTGGCTGCGCCGCTCCGAGCGCTCTTTGCCCTCGCGCAGCGCATAGGCGAGTCCCTCGATGATGGCCCGGTACACGTGGGCGCGCGTGTGCACCTCACCAAAGCCGATCACCGCGCCCTTGGCCTCCGGTCCCGGCACGCGCACCCCGGGCGACCAGAAGGGCTGCAGCATGAGCCCCATAGAGCCCGCCGGGACGCTGGCGGCCAACTCGTCAAAGAGCTCCTCCGGCTCGACGCCGAGCTCGCTGGCCAGGTTCTCCTCCGGCGTGCCGAACTCGCGCCGAAACCAGCTCACCATCCAGTAGCCCCGGAAAATCTGCACCTCCAGGCTATAGTGCCCCGGCACCGCCGAGGGGTAGGGCGGCACGAGAGGGATGACCTCCACGTAGCGCCGATGCGTGGTGTTGAACGTGGCCGTGGTGCCATAGCTCAGGCAGCCGATGTGCGGGTCCAGCGCTCCGGCGCCAATCACCTCACACGCCTTGTCGGCTGCGGCAGCCACCACCGGCAGCCCGGCCGGAATGCCCGTGTGTTCGGCGGCCACCCGCGTGACCTGCCCCAGCATCGTGCCCGGTGGCGTCAGCTCGGGAAGAATATCCGGTGCCATGGGAACCGCCAGCCACTTCCAGTCGCCGGGGGACGCCCAGCGCAGCCCGCGATAGTCAAAGGGGATGTACCCTACCTGGCTCCCGATCGAGTCGATAAAGCGCCCGGTCAGGCGGTAGGTCAGGTACCCCGAGAGGAGCAGCAGCTTGTGGGTGCGCTCCCAGATGTCGGGCTGCTCGGTGCGAATCCAGTTCGCCTCCGCTTCGGCCTGAAAGTAGGCGATGGTATCAGAGAGCCCCAGGAGGGTAAAGAGGAGCCCCCAGCGCCCGCCCACGGGACGCTGGCCCGTGGCACGCCTCTGGTCGAGCCAGATGATGGCCGGGCGCAAGGGCCGGCCATCGGCATCGACGTTGACGATGGTGGCGCGCTGGGTGGTCAGGGCCACACCCACCAGCGCGTCCTTGGGCACGTTGGCGGTAGACCACAGCGCCTGACAGGCCTCGCCCAGCTTGGTCCAGTAGTACTCGGGATGCTGTTCCGCCCACCCGGGCTGTGGCGAGAAGTAGGGCTCGAGAGGTACCCGTGATTTGGCCACCAGCTGCCCCCGCGGGTCGAACAGCAACGCGCGCACGCTCTGCGTGCCAACATCAATGGCTAGGATGAGGGGTTCGGTCATGGCAGCCTTCAGTATCTGTGATTATGGACTAGCGGCGATCCGAGACGGGTTGAGGCGTCACCTTGCGGGCGCCGGCGGCGCCCCCACACCGTACAGCGAGCGCCCTGCCGGTAGCACCGTGGGCGTCGCCCTCCCTTCCTCGGCGGCCCGAATGAGCGCCAGAGCCGCGTGCGAGGCGATGACCCCGGCCTGGCGCAGACGCTGGGGATGTAGCGACTCCGCCGTGTCCTGGGGGGTGTGGTAGTAGGGCACCTCTGCAGCGTCCCAGATGAGCAGGCCCGCGTCGACACCGACGCTCAGGAAAGCGCCATGGTCGCTGCCGCCACTCCAACGGACCGCCGCGGTGGGCACCTCGAACCGCTCGGCGCTGGCCGCGAGCTGGCGGCCTACGGCGTTTGCCGCTCCATCATACGTCAACGTACCGGCATCGGCCGTACCCACCATATCGAGTTGGATCATGCCAATGGTCGCCGTCAGGGGGTAGCGGGGATTCGCCACGTAGTGACGAGCGCCCAGCAATCCCTGCTCTTCGCCATCCCAGGCGGCGAACAGCACGGTGACAGCGGGGCGATAGCCGGCATCGCGCCACGATCGGGCGATCTCGAGCAGCGCCGCCGTGCCGGAGGCATTGTCGTTGGCCCCGGCATAGATCGCCCCATCGGGATCCGTCCCCAGATGGTCAAAGTGGGCGCCCACCACGAGGACGCGCTCGCGCAGCCGCGCATCCGCTCCGGGGAGCGCGGCCAGCACGTTGGCCCCCTCCGCCTCCCCGGCCTGTGCCAGATCGACGACGACCCGCGCGGTGGACGCGAGGGGCCCCATCGCCCGTGCGGTGCCCTCCGCCCCCAGCAGCAAGTCGGCGACATCATCCGAGATGAGCAGCGTCGGGATGCCCTCCTCCCGCGGAGCCTCACCCAGAGCCCGCCGCACGGCGATCCGCCGCTCGTCGTTGGTCACGAGGAGGAGCGCCTCGGCGCCCTCCTCCGCCGCCCTAGTGGCCTGGTCGCTCCCCTGAGTGGAGCGGCACAGGACGATGGCACCGCTCACCTCATGGGCGTCATACGCCGAGGACTGACAGCTCCCGAGCCAGATGACCTCCCCCTCGGCCACACCACCCGCCGCATGGCCCCCGAGCGCGTGACGATAGTCCTCGGCAAAGACGAAATCGTCGTGCACTGCACCATCGGGAGAAGTGATGACCAGCTCGGGGATGCCCGCCTCCTCGGCGTAGGGCAGCACGAACGGCTGGAAGTAGCCGTCGATGCCCGCCGGTTCGAGCCCCAGCGCCTCAAAGTGGCGTGCGATGTACGCTGCGGCCCGACGGCCCCCGGGGGAGCCCCCCTGTCGTCCGCCATAGTCGTCGGAGGCAAGCTCCTCCGCGTGAGTCATCGCCTCCTCGACATCGAACCGCAGCGCCAGATCGACGATGCCGCCGCGATACGGGCGCTGGGTAGGCGTGGGGGCGGGCGTAGCTGTGCCCAAGGGCGTCGCCGTCCGCGCCACGGCCTCGGCAGCGGGCGTCGGTGTCCCGACACCCCACAGGTCCACCAGCAGGGCGATCAACGCCGCGGCGAGTAGCACCGCGGCCACGACGATCCACGCGCCCCGCGGCACGCGCCGCCAGAGCCCGCCCATCAGCGAGGGCCCCGGCGACGCGGGCGCCCTGCGGCGCCATCCCTAGGCATAGTTGCCCTCACGCCGCCAGACGTCCAGCATGAGCTCGTAGCGATGCAGGGGCATGCCGGTATAGATGCAGTTGCTCGTGCTGAACACGTACCCGCCGCCCGGCATGCCGTGGCGCAGGGCGTAGCGTGCCGACTCGATGACCTGCTCGTCGGTACCGGTGCTGAGCAGGCCGCAATTGACGTTCCCGATGAGGGCCACGCGATCCCCCACGAGCCGCTTTACCTCGGCAATGTCGACACCCGCCTGGGGATCGATCGAGTGCAACGCATGGGGGCCCGCCGCGACGAGATCCTCGAGGATCGGCATGATGTTGCCATCGGTGTGCTTGATGACATAGTAGCCCAACGCACGCTGCCCCGCGATGAGACGCGTGAGGTAGGGCGTAATGATCCCACGGAACATCCGCGGGCTGAGGAAGGGCCCACTGTTGAAGCAATAGTCGGAGCACAGCGCAAAGCCATCGAGGCCTCCATGACGGCGCAGCTCGGCGGCGCGCTCGAGCTGTGCGTCGACGCGCCGATCCGCCTCCGCCTTGGCCTCATCGAGGTTCTCGTACAGCCAGGCGCACCACTCCTCCATGGTGTTGCCATCGGGGATGGCATAGGTGACGTCGCCGTGCATCATCAGAAAGTAGGTGTCTCCCGAGCGCTGACGGATCAGGTCGATGAGGCGCTTGGTCTCGTCCAGCGTGCCAGGATTCGGGTGGATAAAGATGGCGTCGTGCTCATAGCGTTGCGCCGTCTTGATATAGATCGCCGCCATCTCCTCGCGATGGAGCTGGCGCTCCGACTCGGACATCTGGTCCCATTGGGCATAGTGCCGTTGCGAAGGGTGCACCAGCCCAAACGCCTCCATCGTGAGGAAAAAGACGAGCTCAAAGTGGGGCACGCGCCCCGTGATGGGGCGGCGCTCCAGCGCGGCGATGAAGCGCTCGCGCGGGGTCATGGGGTTCTCACGAGTCATGGGCGCGTCGGCGGCCACGACGGTCCTCCCTCTAGCGTACTGCGAATCGCTACGCGACCAACTGATGGGAGGATAGTGCCCGCTCGATGCTGTGTCAAACACTGCCGGTTGACAGCCCCCGCGGCGCGTCTAGAATGCCGCTGCCAGAGCCCCTGTCACCGCCGCATTCGTGCGCGTACAACCACAACGGGAGGAAGGGTACGATGTACCGGGTGGGAATCATTGGGTGTGGGCGCCCGCGCAACACCGAGGGCGCTACGGGCTACGGTATGTCGCATCAGCACGCCCAGGGCTATGAGGCATCGCCCGATGTCAAGATCGTCGCCCTGGCAGACATCAACCTCGACAATGCGCGAGTGTTCCAGGCAGAGCACGGCGGAGACCGCCTCTATACCGATTACTGCGAGATGCTGGCCAAGGAAGACCTGGATATCGTCAGTATCAGCACCTGGCCGCACCTCCATGCCCCGATGGTCATCGCCGCCGCCGAGGCGGGCGTCAAGGCCATCCACTGCGAAAAGCCCATGGCCCCCACCTGGGGCGAGGCCGTCGCCATGGTGTCGGCCTGCGAGGAGCGCGGGGTGCAGCTCTCCTTCAACCATCAACGGCGCTTTGGCGCCCCCTTTCGCCGAGCCAAGGCAATCCTCACCTCCGGCGCCATCGGTGACCTGCTGCGCTTGGAGGCCACGTGCGCCAATATGTTCGACTGGGGCACGCACTGGTTCGATATGATGAACTATTTCGCCGACGAGGCGCCCGTCGAGTGGGTCATCGCCCAGATCGACCCGCGGGGAGGTCAGCGCATCTTTGGCGTGCCCGTGGAGGGGCAGGGCATCAGCCACTTCAAGTACCAGACGGGCGTGCGCGGATTGATGGTTACCGGCCATGAGGCACAGTGGGAGGCCGCTATCCGCCTGATCGGCACCCAGGGCGTCATCGAGGTGGGGCACTCGAGCGAGGTACCGCTGCGTTACTGGTGCGAAGAAGAGCCGGGGTGGCAGGTGGTGGACGTCCCAGAGGGGCTGCACGGCGCTGATTACGTCAAGCGCGCCATCCTCGATGTGATCGACGCCCTCAAGACGGGACGCGAGCCCGAGCTCTCCGGTCGTCGGGCGCTGCGCGCCACGGAACTCATCTTTGCCACCTATGAGTCAAGCCGCAGCTGTTGCCGCGTGGACCTTCCCCTGACGATCGAGGACTCGCCCCTGCTGGATATGCTTGGCGAAAGCGTCGGCTAGGGCCGCGCCCCCCTGTCCTCGGCGACGGGCAGGGTGTGAGGATGAGGGCTGTGGCGGGGGAGACGCGTCGCGTCCATCAAGGTCCAATACCTTTCAAATAAGCCTCAGCGCCTCGCGATACGGCCCACGGGGCTGAGGCAAATGGGCATGCTCCGGCCGCTTGCGCTTGTAGTTCGACAGCTTGCGCTTCACCACCCGCGG
>DUUT01000013.1 GCA_012841405.1 Chloroflexota bacterium | reverse complement strand
GCGCGAGGCAGCCCCACGTCCGGGCTACGACGGACACGCGGCGTCGTCTAGCGCCGCACCAACCCTACGAGGAGGAGGAGCACCACCGATCCGAGTACTGCCACGATAAAGCTGCGCAGGTTAAAGCCAAAGTCAAAGCCCATCCCCGTGAGGAGCTGGAGGATGAACCCGCCCAACAGGGCTCCCACGATGCCCACGACGATATTGAGGATGCAGCCTTGACGCTCATTCCGTCCGGTAATGATGCTCGCCACCCAGCCAGCGCACCAAAGATGATCCAGGCCAACAAACCCATGGCAACCTCCTTGCCCTGAGCAACCGACGTGGCGCACGATCGGCCACGCCATACAGATCATCCGGGCTCAGTCGGTGTCAGTGTTGGTCAAGCGTTCGGTGCGTTGGCTGGCGGCTTTGTCGAGTCCGGTGAGAAGCAACTTCCAAACCGGTGGCCGTGTGCGCTGACACTCATCGAGGATCTCTTGCAGCGAAGTCTCAGACTGACGGGCGGCCAGACTGGCAGTCGTCTCGGGAAGATGGTAGCGGATCGGATCGAACACCCGGAGGGTGCGCTGCTCTGCCGTCCGGAGCAGGCCCCGGGCCGCTAGATCGCTCTTGACCCGTTCGATGAGCGCGTGCCAGGGATCGGGGCTGTCCTCACGGAGCAGCGTGTGCACGATGTTGGCGATCTCGTTCTGGGCCTTGTCTTCGGCCCACTCGACAGCTAGGGAGCGCAGCGATCCTTCGATACTGGGTGTGGGCCAGGCGTAGCTGCCATCCCCGGGTTCAGCGTAGAGCGTATCAACGGTGCGCAGTCCAAAGAACGCGCGCTTGGGCCGCACCTCGAGGCGCACGGTGCCCACGCGCTCACACGCGAGAAAGGCCACCGCCACCATGCGTTGCCCGAGCTCGGCGGCTGAGACCTTGGCACCGGTGTGCAGGAGGTCGACGTTGCCCCTTGGTGCACGCTTGGCAAAGTGTTCGCCCTTGAGGAGGACGAGCTCGCTGGCGGTCAAGGGATATGAGCCTGACGACATCGCTATGCCGCCTTTCGTCTTGTGGTATCGGATTGGGTCTAGTATAGAAGCTGTGGAAACGGCCGTCAACGGCTTGAGCGCCCAAGGATGGGGGTAATTGTGGGGGAGTGATCTCATTTGGCCCGCACCTACGCGCGCACGAGGGTCGCCTTCCCCAGCACGCAAAGCGAAGGGGATGGGAACGACTCATGATGCTTGACGCATTATCCCCGCAACGGGAGAGTGTGATGCTCGGGGTGGCGTCCGAGGGCACCGGTGGAGGGGTGCCATGTCCCGCCCGGCTACGCTCTCGCGGCCTGTTGCCAGAGGAACTCAAAGATCGCACGTCGTCACGACCAAGGCAAGCTCTCCCCCGCGTGCGAGGGCTCCCCTCCCGGGTCCTTGCACACAAGATACAGGGGGGAGAGGGGGCGCTGTGACGACTGTGGAGTGGGCCGTCGGGAACTACTAGCGGTAACGCTCCCGGTGCAATTGCGCATCATACGGCGAGCGGCGACCGGGGCAGTCGGGTCGCGGGCAGAGCATGCAGCTCTCGAACGTCTCCTCAGTGGCGAAGCGCATGCCCGACACCGTCTTGCTGGGTACCATGAGGTTGCTCGGCAGGAGTCGCACCCCCACCAGGGCCTCAGTGTCGCCCAGGACGCGGAACAGGGGACGCTGCTGCTGGAGGGGCCAGTCGGCCAACGAGCCGGGGTTCATCGCCGAGGTCTTGCCCGGCGCAAAGGTAGCATTCAGGTGCTCGACCAGCGCGGCGCTTGCCGCTCGCAGCGCTGCCTCTCGGATGGCCTCTGACCAGTACGACTGGAGCACATCATCCAGCCCCTCGCCCCAGGTCTCGAGCTCTTGGCCACAGGTGGCGAGGAAGGGAAAGACGCGGTGCGCGTCGCCGACGTTCACGCGCAGCACCCGGCTGGTGAAACGCTCTCCGTCGACCACGATATAGTCGTCGCCGCGCTCTTCGATGTAGCCGACCCCATAGAGCGCCTTGGGGCGGCCGATGGCCTCGGCGTGCTCGACCATGGCCAGCACCTCCGGCCACGCGTCGCTGTCCGGTGAGAGGCGCAGGCGCTTGGCGAGGGCCTCGCGGTCGGCATGAAAGGGAATGCTGTCGAGTACGGTCGGCTCCACGGTTCTCCCCTAGTGGTCAGATGCCTTGCGGGCGGCGCCGCGACGCCTCCAACGTGGCACGATCCCGCCGGTGCGCTCCATGTAGGCGCGGTAGGCATCACCAAAGCGGTCAATCATCATGCGCTCCTCGGCGGGGATGCGCGTCAGGTAGACGGGCAGGAACACGGCGATGCCCGCGAACCCCACGAACCAGTTGTCGATCATCAGCGCCTGGGCGATGACGGTCAGCCACACCGCGGCATAAATCGGATGCCGTATTGTGCCATAGATCCCCTCGGTTACCAAGCGGTGCTCCTTGACGATCTCGAGGGTGGGCGACCAGTTGCGGCCGAGGTCGGCATGGGCGCGCACCAGCAGCCAGATGGCCACCGCCAGGCACAGGACGCCAATGACGCCCGTCCACGCTGGCAGAGCGTAGGCACCAAAGCCAAACCAGTTGGTAAAGGCGTACAGGATGGGGGCCAGCGTCGTGCCGAACAGATTCAGCCTCATGAGCACCTGCTCGAGGGCACCGACGCGGTGCTCGGCGATCATCCCTGTGCGCTGGTTCAACCAGTTGCGGTAGCGGCGTGGCGCGCGGATGATCTCCTCGATGAGGATGCCGGCGACAAAGACATAGACGAATGGGCTGTGCATGCCGCGGTGGCCTTTCTTACGGGTATCGTCGGTCGAGGGGCAGATGCGTCAGCCAGGTGCACGACGATCGATGCTGCCCCGCACTCTATACACCGTACGTGTTCGAGATGGGCGTTGTCTCTCCCACGATGTGGAATTGGCCCGCCACCCCTGCGCCACCGGTGCGCTCCACGGGCTGTCCACCGCCGACATAGACCCCGAACGCGCCCGGCTCGATGGCCCAACGGCCCGCATCGTCCACCAGCGCCATCTGGCGCGGCTGCAGCGTGAACGATACCACGCGGCTCTCGCCCGGCGCGAGGTGGATGCGCGCAAACCCTTCCAGGTGGCGGAGCGGCACGGGAACGCTCGCCTCCAGGTCGCTGAGGTACAGCTGCACCACCTCATCGCCGGCGCGCTCGCCGACGTTCTCAACGCGCGCGCTCACGCGGACGCTCTCCCCCGGCCGCACCACGGCAGGGGTGATCGTCAGGTCGGTGTAGCGAAAGCGCGTGTAGCTCAGGCCGTAGCCAAAGGGGTAGAGGGGCTCGTCGCGCAGAAAGCGGTAGGTGCGCCCCTCCATGGCATAGTCCTCAAAGGGGGGTACCTGATCGAGGGAGCGGTAAAAGGTGATCGGCAGGCGCCCCGCCGGGTCATAGTCACCAAAGAGCACGTCGGCCAGCGCCGTGCCGCCCTCCTCGCCGGGGTACCACGACTCGATGATGGCGGCGGCGTGTTCCTCCGCCCAGCGCAGGTCCACCGGGCTGCCGTTGAGCAGCACCACGACGAGCGGAACGCCGGTGGCGTCGACCGCCTCGAGGAGCTGTTGCTGCATTCCGGGGAGACCGAGCCCGATGCGGTCCGAGAGGTCGGCCTCCCCCTCTTCTCCCTCTACCTGTTGCGACAGGCCCACGCACACGATGGCCACCCGCGCACCACGGGCTGCCTCCACCGCCTCGACGATGCCACCGCCCGCCGGCCCCAAAATCGCGCATCCCTGGGCATAGCGTACCTGGGCGCCGGCCCCCAGCTTGGCGCGGATGCCGTCCAGCGGGGTCACCGCGGTCGACGGCGTCCCGTGATAGTTGCCCAGCAGCACCTCGACGTCGTGGGCGTTCGGGCCAATGACGGCGATGGGCGAGGCGTCTCGGCTCAGCGGCAGGATGCCGTTGGCGTTCTTGAGCAGGACGATGGACTCGCGCGCCACCTGCAGCGCCAACTGGCGATGCTGGGGCGAGTCGATCACCTCGGAGGGGATGTGGGTATAAGGCACCTGCTCGGGCGGATCGAACATCCCCAGACGAAACCGCGCCGTGAACAGGCGCTCGACGGCCCGGTCGATCACCGCCTCGTCCAATAGCCCCTGCCGCACGGCCCGCACCAGGGCGGGGTACGTCGTGCCGCAGTTCAGGTCGCATCCGCTGCGCACCGCCAGCGCCGCCGCCTCTTCGGCTGTCGCGACCACGCCGTGGTGCTGGTAGATGTCATCGATGGCGCCGCAATCCGACACCACATAGCCATCGAAGCCCCAGGCGTGGCGCAGGAAGGCGCCGAGCAGCGTGGGGCTGGCACAGCAGGGCTCACCGTTGATGCGGTTATAGGCACCCATGATCGAGGCGGCCCCTCCCTCTTGCACACAGGCCTGAAAGGCGGGGAGATACGTCTCGAGCAGATCGCGTTGGCTAACCGTCGCGTTGAAGGAATGGCGTTCGGCCTCGGGGCCGCTGTGCGCGGCCAAGTGCTTGGGGGTGGCGACCACTTTGAGATAGGTGGGGTCATCGCCCTGGAGCCCCTGAACAAAGGCGACTCCCAGCCGCGCCGTGAGGTAGGGATCCTCGCCATAGGTCTCTTGGCCGCGCCCCCACCGCGGATCGCGAAAGATGTTGACGTTCGGCGACCAGAAGGTGAGCCCCTTGTAGATGCCCCTATCCCCCTGACGGACAAAGGCATGGTGCTTGGCGCGGGCCTCGTCCGACGTGGCCATGGCCATGGCACGGATCAGGTCGGGATTCCAGGTGGCGGCCATGCCGATGGCCTGGGGGAAGACGGTGGCGATGCCGGCGCGCGCCACACCGTGGAGGCACTCGTTCCACCAGTTGTACTCGGGGACGCCCAGGCGCTCGATCGCTGCGGCGCCGTGCACCATCTGTGAGACCTTTTCCTCCAGCGTCATGCGCCTCACGAGGTCGCGCACGCGCTGGTCGACGGGCAGGGATGTGTCGAGATAGGCCGGCCTGGATTCGGTCGCTCGTGTGCTCACGCGTCACCCCTCTCCCACAGCCCGCCACCGCATGGGTGGCATCGTGCCGCTGGTGCGCTTCTTGTACCACAGGGGAGGGCGACGGGCAAAGGGTGCGCGACGGGGGGGCGTAGGGCGGCGCCAGAAGGAGCGAGCAGCCATGGAGGGCGTGGTACCACGCCCTCCATGGCTGCTCGCATGACACCTGAGGGGATCTAGCCGCGCCGAAGGGTGGGCAGATGGAGCAAGAGGTGCCCAACCGGCGGGTTCGTGGGTGCGGGGTGTGTGCCCGGCTGATCGTCCTCCGGTGGGATATGCACCGAGCCCGAGCTGCCCGTACCGACGGCAAAGATACTGCCGCCGTTGGTCTGATAGTAGATGGTGCCATCGTGGACGATGGCATACCGCCCCTTGTAGCCGTCACCATAGGTCGTGCCGCCGGCGTAGGGCGGGTCGAGGGCGTTAAAGAACACCCAGAAGGCATCCTGGAAGGTGCGTCCCTCGCGGTGCGCCTGGATAAAGGTACCCCTGGCGTAATGATCTTCGGTGGGACTGTAGGTTACCCATTCCGGTTCGCTACTCCCGCGGTTGACGATCGAGGGGCGTTGCTCGGTACGGATCGGATCGGTGTACGAGCCTCCGCGCGATGCGGAGCGATCCGTCATGTGATAGCTGTAGAGCGCCAGCCAGTGCGCGTGCATGATGGTATCGCCGGACACGGTAAGGTGCCCCATCTCGTCACTGATCAAAAAGTCGCGGTCGCTCTGAAAGTCGATGAACCGCAGATCACCGGCGCGGTACCCGGGGAAGGTGTTGTCATCGAGCACCATCTCGCCCATCACGGCGTCCCAGCGCGAGTCTGAGCAGTCGCCGGCGTCGCACTTTTGGCCGTTGCGCCAGATCATGTAGGCCACCTCCGCGCTGCCGACGCGGCGTACGACGGGCAGGGGCCCAAGGGTGCTGCCGTTGTGCAGCTCGGGCGTGTCGATACCGCCGGGCCCCACGGCAGGGATAAAGGCGGTGCCGCCGTCATCGAGGCGCAGCGCAAAGAGGGTCTGCAGATGCGGATTGGCCTCGAGATGCCGGCGGATGTCGTCGTTCGTCCGCGGCCAGATCGAGGCACTGAGGATGTCCTGGTTCGGCTGATGGAGCCGGACGAACACGATCCCGTGCTCCTCGGCGATGACCGGCCACCCGTGCTCATAGTTGTACTTGCGATAGCGTCGGCCGTCTCCGCCGTCATAGCTGGGCTCGCCGGGCTCGTTGGGCGTCGGCTTGCGCCGCCACACCTGGTGCCCGTCGGCGTTGCTCACGCAGTGGACGTAGAGATCCTCCGTGGCAAAGACGAGCACATCGCGTCGCGCTGAGTAGGCCGCAGGCGTCTGACCGCGCGAATTGCCGGCGTAGGCCCAGACCTGCGCCATCGAGTGCTTGTCGACGGCGTACAGTGTGCCGCGATCGGAGACGACGTACACACGCCCCCCGACGATGATGGGAGCCAGGTCCAGGGCGGCGTCGGCCTGGAAGGTGCCCTGGATAGAGCCGTCCGAGGGACTCAGCTTGTATAGGCGGTCGTCCATACCAGCCACAAAGAAGGAGCGCGTTTCGGGGTCAAAGGCACCGGTGACATTGCTGGTAATGCCACTGTTGTGCCAGGCCGTCTTGCCATCCGCCTCGCGAATCGCATAGACGCCGTGCTCGCCGGCCGGAAGGTAGAGGCAACCGTCGCCGGCAACCGGGTGCGAGCGCGGAGGGATCTCGAACGACCATCCCTGTTCGGGGTTGCCCGGGCGACAGTCGCTGCCCAGGGGCGAGTTACAGGAGCCGTTCCACTGCCAGCGGTAGTGCCATGGCCCGGACAGATCGTAAGGGGCGTATCCGGTGTGCTGTGCGTCACCGGCTTCTTGGTGCCAACCATAGGGCGTGGGGTCGGCGCTGATCCCCCCGTTGACGACGAGCACGGCCACCGCGAGCAATAGCAGGCGGATGATCAGGCGTTCTCGTAGCGTGGTCATGGTGTTCTCCATTGCGAGTGTGTTGTGCGTTGATAGCGCGTCGCGAGCCAGGCCCCCGTCAGTGGACGGGAACGCCGAGAGCGCTCGGGCGCGGAAGGGTGTCCCCCGGTCTGGTAGGGGGCGCGGGCGCGCAATGCGGGGTTACCCAGTGGTCGCTCTGTGGCTCGGCGGGCAGGCCGGCGCAGGGACTGCTCGGAACCCTGCCGAGACCGATCGAGGAGGAGTACACCGGGGGCCGGGACGGACCCGGGTGCAAGCGGTGCGCGGGGTGCAACAGGCGTCGCCGTGTCGCACGCTCGTACTGGGGTGATGGATGGAAGGGGGACACCGAAAGACATCATACTCCTAGCTGGGCAACTGCTCCCCGCAGACGCACGATCGCCCGTGCGGGGGCCCTGTCACCGCTGGCAGCACGCAGGCGTCGCTCAGAGGCAGCGCCATACGCGCTGGCGAAAGGTGCGATGTGCTTGGCGTGGCCGGCAGCCAGGTGGGCGACTGCGCTGCCCTGGACCTCCGTCAGAGTGCTCTGAGGGAGGCATGGCCGAAAAGTGCTACGGCAAGGCGTACTGCTTCTCGGGCCGGGCGTGATGTGCCACATGTTGGGTGGGGGCGGCCGTCGGCGCAGCGAAGGCTGGGACGGCGGCCGCCCGCCGCTGGATGAGTGTCTAGGGGCGGAACCGGTCCGCCCCCGTGTTGGCTAGGATCGCCGCAAGGTGACGGCGGTGTCGGTGCGCAGGTTCGAGACGCTCAGCACCACGTTCCCAGAGCCGTCTGCGGTGACGCTCTGTGACCCGCTTTGCTCGCCCGTACGGGTATCGTACCAGGTCACAGTATACTGCTGATTGGGTTGCTCCATGGCGATGGTGACGGAGCCGCTCACCGATGGGATGGAGGCGCCATCGACGACCGCCCTCCAGGTGTGGTGGCGGTTGTCGATCCAGAGGTGGGCGCGCCCCTCGTGGGTATCCTTCTGGCCCAGCACGCGCAGGTCACCGGTCGAAGCGCTGGCCTCCGCGTCGCGGTAGTGGCCGTTGCTGAGGGGGATATCCGCCATAAAGCGGTTCCAGGCGCCATAGATGCCGTGCAATGACTTGCCAAAGATGTGGTCGGTGTACCAATAGATGGGATAGACGCCACCGGGGCCGGTGCGTGCCCACATGATCTTGTGGAGCCACACGCCCTGCTCATCGCGGGCCAGGAGGGGATCCTGATGGTCGGTTCCCTCCGTGCCGTCGATGCCCATCTCGCCCCAGATGACCGGCTTGCCAAAGTCCTTGGAGGCTACGTCCTGGTCATAGGCAGCAAAGAGACGCGCCGAGTCATTGGAGAGCTCTTCCTTGGGCTCGAGCCAACCCGTGCCGTGGACGTAGGCGTGGAAATCGACGTAAGAGATGGACGCACAGGACCGGCTCTTCCACGGGCCCGTGGGCAGCGTCGCCCACGAGGAGGTCGATGCCATGTGCGGGTTGCCATCGGCTGCGGCCTTGGACGCCAGGTGCGCCGCGAGCCGGTAGTACTCCATGTTGTTAGGATCGTGCTCGTTGGCCAACTCCCACGAGTGCACCGAGCGGTAGGCGCCGTAGCGGGCCATGAGGTATCGCCAGTAGTACTCGTGGAGGCGACAGCTCGGCGTGCCCTCGCCGCGGGCAAAGTGCCCACCCCTGCTATCGGGCACGCCACCCGGGGCGATGCGGTTAAGCAAGTACTCGTTCTTTTCGCTGATCACGAGCTTGAGGTACTTGCCGCGTGCCTCGGCCTCGGCGAGGATGACGTCCATGCCGGCCGCACGGCGCGGGTCAAAGGTGAGGTGCGAGTTGAACCGCGGCCCACGGAGGATCTGCGGCCCAAGGCTGCCATCGTCCAGCACCTCGTGCAGGTTGACCTCGTTGATATAGGCCGCGCCGCCGGTGGTGTTCTCTAGGATCAACGCGAGGTTGCCCAGGGTGTTGCTGTCGGCGACGAACTCGCCCTCGGCCACGTGCCACGGGGTATCCCCATGGACGTGGGAGATGATCGCCGGCGCCGAGCCGGTGTTGCCCGGCTCTGGCCAGCCGAGCACCTTGACGGTGGCGCCATAGGGCTGACCGCCGTCGGCGGGACCGGTGATGTCCTCTGTCATCCACTGGACGCGTAAGCGATACGTGCGCCCAGGGATCAGGCTGGCGTGGCCCGACTCCCACCCTTGGAACATGATGGGGTTGGCGGCGTTCAGCCGCAGCGAGGCGAGGCCATGGCCGTAGCCGCGATGGAGCGTCAGGCCCGTCGCTGGGATGTAGCCGTCATAGTCCAGGTTGGTCGAGTTCCACGGCTGCCACGCCGATGACCACAGATGGCCGCCGATCCACCAGCGGAGCAGCTCTTGGTTGCCGGTGCCCATGGCCTCGAACTGCTCCACGGCATCGTACGAGTACCTGTCGGCGTCAAACCCCACGTTATGCCCGGCCCCCAAGAAGGGCGTACCGTCGGCGCACTCAAAGTAGCGGCTGTCGGTGGGCGACACGCCGATGGGGCCGTGGTTGTGGGCCTGGGTCGGGCCGGTCACGGTGAAGGAGCGCTCTTCGGACTGCGCCGATCCCTTGGCCTCGAACGCTTCGATGCGATAGCGCCAGGTACCCTCTGTGGGCGGTGAGAAGCGTACGGTCCAGACTGGATCGCCAACCGGGTAGAGCCACTCCTGGCCGTCTTTGAAGGCGCGCTCGTAGCGCTGGTTGAGAAAGGCCGGGCGGCGGTACACCGTCTGCCAATCATCCGGGGTGAACACGCCCTCGACGGTGATCCCATCGATCCACTCGAGGCCCGCTGGGGGCGAGGGATCGTAGGGAAAGTCGGTATGGGTGGCGGCGCTGTTGGCGACGCCAAAGGTCGCCTCGAGCATCTCCCAGCGTCCCACGGTGGGGGCGGTCTCGGCGAGGCCCGTGATCGCCAGCTCGCCCGATGGCACATAGCGCACGATGCGCTCACAGCTGGTGATGCGGCCGTTATCGCCGTGCGCCTGCACGATGATGCGGTTCACACCGGGCTGTAGCGGCACCGTGGCGTTCCAGTCTGACGTTCCGCTGGCCGTGCCCGAGTAGCCGCGATCGCTGCTGACGCGCACCTGCCGCACGGATCCACCGGCCGCGCCGCGCAGGGTATAGCGGCCGTTCTCCGACAGAGTCGACAGAGCGGCGGGGGAGGCAACGCTCAGCGTGGGATACGCGCCATCCTCGGCGCGCCACGGGATGGACTGGGTCACGGCCAATCCCTCATCGTCGACCACGCGGACGGTGGCGACGTAGGTGCCGGCATTCGCCACGCGGCGCGAGCCGCTCGCGTCGAGCGAGCGCACGCCATCGCCAAAGTCCCAGTAGACGTTGGCCACCGCGCCTCCCGGGTCATGTGCTTCGACGACATAGCGCTGCTCGCCGGGCAGGCTGCCCAGCTCGGCCGGTTCCAGACGATAGGAGAGCACCGGCGCCACGTTGGGGCCCTTCTCGTAGGCCCGTACGTCGTCGACCTGCGCAACCAGTGAGCCGTCGCCGAAAAAGCCAATCACGAGCCGACTGCTGCCTCCAGAGGCCCGGAACCGCAGGGCGATCTGGAACCAGTCGTTGCCGTGGGATGAGGCCGTCAGATAGCCCGAGTGGGCCAGGGAGTCACCGCTGTCGGAGAACACCTCGGCGCGGAAACCGCCCCACGTGCCGCCGGATTGCTGGGTGATCTTGACCCAAGCGGTGACCTTGTACTCGGTGCCGTACTGCGTGGCGAACGATTGCTCCACGTTGGCGTTCGCCAGGCGAGCAGAGCTGCCACCGTCGCGGGCATCGCCGCTGGTGGCGGCATCGCCCGAAGCGCTCCAGCTACCGAGGCCCCCCTCAAAGCTGCCGTTGCTCAAGAGATTGCCGGGGTGATCCACCACGGTGGTGCTGGCCACGTTGGACATGGGCCCGAGATTGCCGGAGGCATCGACGGAGCGCAGGGCAAAGTGGTAGGTCTGCCCAGGCTCCAAGCCCTCGATGGTGTAGGCTTCCTGACCGCGTGCTGCCGTGGGATGGGGAGGATCCTCTACGCGTTGGGCGTGCTCCCACGTCTCCTCGGCGATGGGGCTCGTGGCGTAGCGGATCTCGTACGCCGTTGGCCCGCCGAGCGGCCCGTCGCCCAAGGGTGCGGTCCAGGTGAGGCACACGGCCCGATGGGCGCTCACCGCGGTGAGGTCGTCCACCGTGGTGCTGGGAGGCTTGAGCTCATCTCCCGCGGGCGGCTGCCCCCCGATGGGGCCCGGCTCGGGAGAGCTGGCAACGAACGGGAAGAGGATCTCGCTGTCACCCGCGGGGCGCTCGGGGAGGGCGCGGAAGGCGTCGCCGGCAGGAGCGGGAGTATCGCTCGCTTCGATGGGGGCTCGGAAGGGGGGAAGGAATACCAGAGAGGGGGCGATCAGTGCGAAGAGCAGAAATGTGAGTCCGATGGCTCGGAGCTTGGGTGTCATCCTCTTGCCTCGTTTCCCGCAGGCTCGTGGCCCGCGAGGTGTGGTGATGCTATGACACTGATGGTCCGATGTCATGGTAGGGCAGACAGTATAACAATCTCCGCGGAGGCGGCAAATCGATGGACCGCTCTTTAAGCTCAGTATACTGGGTATTCTTGACTTCCATGGGGTGTTGCCCCGTTCTGTAAAGCGACAAATTGATACCTCAGGCCCTCATTCCGCCGGTTCGCCGGCGACCTCGGCATAGACCTCGGTCAGACGGGAGGCAATCGTCGGCCAGTGGTGATTGCCCATGACGTACTGGCGCCCGGCGGCGCCTAGCCGGGTGCGCAGCGTCGCATCGGACAGCAGCTGGAGCACCTTGTCGGCAAAGTCCTCGGGGCGGTCGGCCACCATGAGATGCGCGCCTGGCGTCGCCCCGAGCGCCACGCGGACTCGGGAGCTCGTCACCACGGGTGTGGCCATCGCCATGGCTTCCAGCACCTTGTTCTGGATGCCCACACCGTAGGCGATGGGGCAAGCCGCCACGGTGGCTCGCGCGAGATAGGGGCGCATGTCGGGCACGAACCCCGTGACGGTAATGCGCGCGTCTGCGGCCAGCGCGCGAATCACCGGTGGGGGGTCCTTGCCCACGATCCACAGGGAGGTATTCGGCCGGCGCCACCAGATGCGCGGCATCACCTCTCGGGCGAGGTACAGCGCGCTGGCGACGTTGGCGTGGTAGCTCATCTTGCCCGTATAGACGAGGGCGTCGGGTTCGCGCTCGACGGGCAGCGGGCAAAAGTACTCGAGGTCCACGCCATTGGGCAGCACCACGAGGCGGCGCGGAGCATCCGCTACCCCGGAGCGATCCATGAGCTCCAGGAGGGCCTGCCGATCCTCGGCCGAGGTCACGAGGACACGCTCGTACGTGTCGAGGAGGCGCCCCTCATAGCTACGCGTGCGCCCCAACTCGAGGCGCGCCATCAGGCGATTGCCGATCTGTGGGCTGCCCTGGGACGCCCGTTCCATTAACAGGCTAATACAATCGACCGAGTCAAAGACGCGGGGGATGCCCGTTACCGCGTCGCCCAGCATGCTGGCACGGAGGTGCTCCACGTGCGCCACGTCCACCGGCTCTTCCTGCAGCAGCGCCCGGATGCTGCGCATCATCTGCCGTGAGTGGCCGTAGGCGGCCTGGAGTGGCACGCGCCGCGTGAGCGCTGATACGAGGTTGCTGGCGACCTGCCGTGAACGCAGCAGGACGAGGTGGAACCGATGGCAGTAGGGGCGGATGCCATCGGCCTGGGCTGTCTCGTCTCCCACTGCGAGCGCCACCAACGAGACGCGGTGGCCGAGCTCCGCGAGACTGCGGATGAGGTTGTAGGGCCGTACGCGGATGAGTGAAGGGATATACGGCGTCACAAACAGCACATGCATGGCGCAATCACCCTGTTCCCTAGGTCAGGGCCCACGTCGTCAGGATCCGAGGGCAGGCCATCCCGCCGCGGCGTGACAGCGGTCGCCGGCGGGCGCTCCGTCCGATGGCGGCGTACAGGGCCACGACGCGCCGGCGACGTGTTGTGCCCTGCATGGCGTTAGCGGCTCGACTGGGGAAAGAGAGCGCCGTTGTCCACCGAGGTTCGCCGGAGGTAGGGGAGGTCGTCCTCGTCGAGTCGCAGGCGTCGCAGGCGCGCCGCGGTTATCAGCTCCGTCGCATAGTGGTACAGCAGTTTGAGGGGATGGAGGACATAATGGGGCCAGATGGGAGAGGATGGAGACAGGCTGTAGTAGCGTCTCAGCCAGTGTGGTGGCGGAACGAGTAGTCGCGCCAAATAGGCGAGCTTGTCGCGACGGCGGCCCATGACCAGCATATCCGGTACCAGTCGCTTGAGCAGCGGCAGAAAGTAAAAGCTCAGATCGGGGCGCCACATGGGTCGTAGCGCCACGAGATCGCGCTCGGGCAGGAGCAGCTCGTGGATGGCGCGGCGGATGCGATCCGGGCGCACCTGCGCAAGGACGCGCGGGGGGACGGTGACGCCAAGCAGCGCCTCGAGGAGCCGAGCGGTATAGTAGACGGGGACCTGCGCCTCCTCGAGCTGGACGGTGCGAACTACCTGATCCCAATCCACCGTATCCCCATGGTCGCGCAGCAGGAAGGCGAGGTCAGAGAGCCACACGAGGCGCGTATAGCCGTGGTAATGGGCGTGGGCGCAGAGGTGCACGAACTGATCCGCCGGGGCCAATGTGCGGACGCGAACCCCCTCGATGTCGATCTGCTGCGCGCGACGCCAGAACCCGTTGGCGTCACGCGCGGCCAGCCCACAATTCAGCAGGTCATCGTAGTGGACGTCCAGCGTAAATCCCGACGGGTGGCGGTAGGTGCGTTCATAGAGGGCGTCGGCGCCGGTCAGGGGCGGTAGCGGTACGCGGGCGTCGCGCTCGGGAACAAAGCCCATGCCGATCACTACCTCGTCCATGGCTCGCCAATCGCTTTGGTGGACGATCACATCCACGTCGCTGAACGTGCGGAGCCAGGGGTTGGGGTAGAGGAGCTGTGCCACGGCTGGGCCCTTGGCAACGAGATAGGGCGGGGCCGCCTTGGCCAGGTGCCGCAGGACATGCCCCATCATCTGGTAGGTCACCGCGAGGCGAATCGCCGTCACCAGATGCGCCTCGCGCACACGCTCGGCCTCGAGGGCGGGCACGTCGTCACGGTGGGGTGATTCTTGCACGTAGCGGTGGGCCAGGCCGATGAGGCGCTCGCGGTCCAGGGCGGCGACGAGCTCGTCTGCCGTGATTTGCCCCCAGGGCACGGGGCGGTCGATGTCGCCCGTGGCCAGGGCGACGAGCACTCCGCGGAGGGCGTCCGAGACCGGCACGCGATCGAGACGATCGTGGCGATCGGTGGGATCGTTGTCGCTCGATGCTCGTATGGGAGTCGCTGTGGGGTTCGGTCGCACGGTGTACCTTTCTCAGTACTGGGTCAGGCTGCCATCGATCTTGGCCCAGCGCACTGCTAGGCGGAATGAAAACAGGCCCAGCGGCAGGAGCAGGATGGCAAAGAGGGCCATGACGATGAGCTCAGGGAGGATGGCCTGCCACGTGGCGCCCCCGAGCAGGCTCGTGCGGAGGGCGTTGAGCGCGTGGGTGGCCGGCAGGAGGAGGCTCAGCGACCGCAGCCAGCCGGGAAGCACCTCGACCGGGTAGTAGACCCCCGCGAGCAGTCCTGTCACCAGGCTGAGGAGGGCCGCTATGGGGCTGGAGCGCTTGGTCACGAGCACAAAGCTGGCATTGATGAGCCCCAACCCCGCGTTGGCGAGGACGGCCATGGCGATGACGAGCAGGGCATTCAGTAGGTTGCTCCAGTTCAGCGTCGCCCCAAAGAGCAGCACACCTGACAGGAGGTACAGGAGCGATTGGGCCAGCGTCCAGAGGTAGGTCCACAGGTTGGATAGGAGCAGCGACAGGAGGATTGGCATCGGGCTGAGGAACAGCACCTCCAGCGTGCCGTCCGACTGGTACTCCTGGATGATGCGCGACAGACTGGCGATGCTGGCGTCGATCAGGGGGTAAAAGGCCACGCCCATCAGGGCAAAGTGGAAATAGTCGGCGCGATAGTCCTGCAGGTAGGGGTTCACCACCGTGCCGAGCATGTCAGAGATAAAGTAGAACACCGCGACGGACAGCACAATGCCACCGATGCGCATGACGAAATCGAGGCGGTAGCTCGCCTGGATCTGCGCGTCGCGCCGAACGAATGCCCACGCCCTATGTAGTGCCAATACCATCATCCGACCCCTGCACCATTTGCACGAATGCCTCCTCCAAGGACAGCCCCTGCGACTGGCAATGCACGATATCGCCGCCCAGTGTCACGATCTCGCGGATGAGGCCCGGCAGGCAGGTATCCTCATCGGCCAGGAGGAGCTGCAACTCGACGCCGTGCGAGTTGGCATCGGCCATGCACAGATCGGCCACCCCCGGCGCGCCTCGCAGGGGCGCGAGGACCTCTGGCGCGAGGCGCCGCACGCGCAGGGTGTAGCGCAGGCGCGCCGAGATGCGCCGCTTGATGTCCTCGGCCGGCGAACAGGCCAGCACGCGCCCGTGGTTCATGATGGCCACGCGATCACAGAGCTCCTCGGCCTCTTCCAGGCGATGGGTCACGAGCACCACCGTACGCCCCAGGGCATCGACCAGTATCTCGCGGATAAAGCGGCGCAGGTCACGCGCGGTGACCGGATCAAGGCTGCGCGTCGGCTCGTCCATGAACACGACGAGGGGCATGGACAGCAGCCCGCGGGCGATGGCCAGCCGTTGCCGCATGCCGCTGGAGTAGGTCATGAACCGGCGGTCGATGTCGCCCTCCAGGCCGACGAGGTCCACGAGTTCCGCGATGCGACGCCGCGCCTGGGCCCCATGCAGGCCCACCAGCGCGGCAAAGAAGAGGAGGTTCTGCCAACCCGACAGCCGCCAAAAGAAACTGCGATCCTGGCAATCGACCAGCCCCACCTCGCGCCGCACATCAGCGGCATCGGCCACCACGTCGTGGCCGCAAACGGTGGCCCTCCCCGACGTCGGCAGGATGAGGGTACACAGCAGCTTGGTGAGGGTGGTCTTGCCCGCGCCATTCGGCCCCAGCAGGCCGAACAGCTCTCCCTCTTCCACCACCAAGTCGACGGCGTCGACGGCCACGAGGTCGTGGCGCCTGCCGAGGCGCCACAGTGCGCGGTAATCGGTTCGTCTCGAAAAGGCCTTGGTGAGGGCCTGGGTCTCGATGACGCCCACTCCCGCATCCTTTCGTCACCCGGAACCAACGCTACACCTCGGTGGCGCCCACCCATTCGGCGAAGCCCGAGGCTACGAGCTGTCCGGCGAACTCGTGCACGTCGGTCGTCGCCTCGTCGTGCGATACGTCGTACTGCGTCGCGATGGCCTGGGCAATGGCGCACACGTCGCGCTCGCCGTCGCAGAGAGCCCAGATGGTCGCGGCCGTCTCATTCAGTAGGCAGACCTGGGTGCCCTCCGCGTTGAGGATCACGATCTCTCCGCCGATGTCGCGCCACACATAGTCCTCACTGCGCTTCAGGTAGCGCTTTTCCATGTTTCCCTTCATCCTCCTGTTGGCGCCTCAAGACGCGCCCCGCGCTGATGATGGTTGACGCATCATGCCAGCAACGGGACAGGTATGATGCGCGGGGGGCGTCCGATGGGGCGGCCTAGGTCCAGCTCCCGGCAGCCCGCGCAGGCGGCCTTGCCCTGCGCAAGGCGCGGCCCTGAGAGCCAGGCGTTGCCCGGCACCAGCGCCGGCTAATCCGTTCCGAGCACACGGGCTACACCTTCAGACAGGGCGCGGAGAAGCCCGGCAATGCGCGTGGCGATGCCCGTGGGGCGCTCGATGTGCAACAGACGTCGCACTGCCTGACCAGCGAGCAGCCCGCCCAACGCCAGCAATGACAGCGTCGCCAGAATGAGCTGGATGACGCGCCCCCTGCCATGGTTCAGATCCAACGAGCGGCCCTCACGATCGCGCCGACACACGCGACCACTCACCGCTGTCAGGGCGATACTTCCCGCAAAGGGGTTGGCGTCCCCCTTTTCGATTATCTGGGGCGGCACAGTATCGCGGCGGATGCCGAGCACGCGGTGCACGGTCGGTCCGGCGGGGGAGCGAAAGACAATCACGTCACCCCAGCGGATGCGATCGGCGCATGGCTCGACGAGGATGCGGTCGCCCGCCCGCAGGAGGGGCGCCATGCTGTCGGATGTCACACTGCGCCACACACGGCCGCCGCGGGCGAGCAGCTCTTCGGAGAGCTCTTCGAGCACGGCATCGGGCACCGGGCCCACGGGCGATTCACCCGGGGTTCGCGGCGTTCTCGTGGGTTCACTCGCGCCGTGGGCCATCGTGTCACCTCTCGAGATGGACGGTGCGGCCGCCATGAGATCCCGGAGCCGCCCTCGGTGAGACGGGCCAACGGACGGCCCCCCAATCGGGCGGTGGGTGCCGCAGGGCGCCGATTGGTTCCCTAGGGCACCAACCGGACGCCCTCAGTTACCGAGCTAGCTACAGCACAACCTAAACAGTGGGTTGAGGATGGGCAGCGGTGAGAAACTCTGGTAGCGGCCGGCCAACGTGGCGAGTTCGATCTTTTGAATGATGATGGTGGGCTTGAGGTATCTCTTTTTCATAGTCGGCTCCCTCCTTTCCTCGTGTGATAGAGCCGCGCCCGAATCGCGGCAGCGCGACACGAGCTGGGTGGCCTCTCCGTCAAAGAGCCCGTCTCACCGAGGGCGGCTCCCGGACAGCGAAAACAGAACGCGGCATCGGGGCACCCCTCGCACGCGACCCAATCGGCTGGGGTGAGGCTGCGGAGGTGCACCAACGCCTTGGGCGGCTGCTGCCACCAGATCTCGTCAAACGACCGTTCCCGTAGACTGCCGAGTCGGAGTGGCATGAGGAGGCAGGGATAGAGGTCGCCATTGGGCGAGACGGAGCAGATGCCCCGGCCCGCCTGGCAGACGCGCGGCTCGGCCTGATGCGGCTCGACGAGCACCGCCGGCTCTGCCCAGAGGTGCTCCAGCATCTCTCCAACAGGTGCCTCCAGTGCCTGCGGCCCCAGACCGCATCCCTTGGTCGGCACCAGACTAAAGCCGAGGGAGAATGTCGCGCCCAGGTCCGCGACGAGTGCGCGCATGGCGGCGATCTCGCCGACGTTGTCGGCCATCAGCGTCGCCTGCACGACGACCGTCAGCCCAGCGTTCACCAGCGACCGAATGGCGTCCACGGTGCGCCGGAAGGATCCCGGCCGCTGGGTGATCCTGTCGTGGCTTTCGGCGGAGGCGCCATAGACGCTGGTGCCCACAAAGTGCGGGCGCAGGGCGCGTAGCTGAGCTACCCACTCGGGTGACACCAGGGTGCCGTTCGTCAGCAGCGCGACAAAGAACCCGCGCTCGGTGGCCGCCTCCAGGATGTCCAACAGGTCCGCGCGCACCAGCGGCTCGCCCCCGGTGATGAGGAGGTGGAGCGTCCCACTGGCAGCCAACGCGTCGAGAATCCGCTGCCACTCGGCGACGGACAGCTCGGGCCGTTCTGTGCCCTTGAGCCCATCATCGACGTAGCAGTGACGGCAGGCGAGATTGCAGCGATAGGTCACCTCGATGGCAGCCTGCCAGGGGATATGGCGCTCCCCTGCCCTGCGCATCACCTCGTGGAGGAGGGGCGCTTCGCCATCCCACTCTTGGATCACCGTATGGTGCGTGCGATCGTCCATCATTCCCTACGCCAGATCTTTGATAAGCGGCCAGAACGAATCGTCCGGCCGGAAGGCGAGCTCGTAGCACGGCAGCCGCTCGAGCACTCCGCGCGCAAAATCCATGCGCTCCGACAGCCAGCGAATGCGCTCGGCGCCGGAGGACAGCACTGGCGCCAGATCAAAGATCTGGGCGAGGAATCGCGTGTAGGCTTCTTTCGACTCAACCTCGCCGAGGGCCGGTTCGCGGCTGTGGCGCAGCAGCAGGATGGCCTTGAGCGGTACGGTGACGTTGCACCGGCGGTTGATGCCCCCCAGCAGGGGCGTGCCCGCCATCGAGACGCCGTCATCCGCCAGCCGCATGAGGACCACCTCATCGTTCAGCACGGTGTGGTGGGGTGACAGGCTGGCCACAGTCGTCTTGCCCGCGCCGGATGGCCCCGTAAAGAGATAGCCGTCGCCGCCGAGGGCTACTCCACAGCCGTGGACGAGGTACGCCTCGCGCGGGGAGCACTGCCGGTCCTCACAGTACGAGTTGTAGAGCGAAGAGAGGAGGATGTTCAGGTAGCGGGGTTGGATGGCGGGATGGAAGAGCTCGCGCTCGGCTTGGAAGCGCAGATAGCGCTCGGCAGGGCGATACTCCGCCTCCCAGAGCGGAGGGTCCGATGTGAACCACCCATCGCGAGCCTGCACGCGCACCTCGGGCATCACCTGCTGGATCTCGGCGGCGGTGCGCCCATCGCGCAAGGCGACGTCCAGGATGTATTCGGGCTCGCGATCGGTGCAGAATGGCCGGCACCAGGTTTCTACCATCTCGGCAAAGGCGGTATCGCTGCTGCGAACGCCGATGACGGCCGGGCCGATCGCCATACGCATCTCGAACGCTACGTGTGCGCTCTGTGCTGGAACCAGGTTGGAGTCCATGTGCTCCCCACTTGCCTTATTGATACACCGAACCAGACGTTGGCTGAGCCGCCAGCGCAAGACCGGGCACATGGAATATGGCATTGTGCAGAGCGCGTGGAGAGCGATGTGGCCGAGTCGTGGATGAAGGGGAGCGATGCGATGGGGTTGGGCGGGCGGTCTTGATCTGGGCCGTTCACTTGTCGCGGGACACCCTCACCGTCACGCGGCGACGGTACCCACGATTCCACTGACAGCACTATTATGCCACGCTTTGGTTACGGCAAGGTGTACGCTACGTTAATGCTGGGTCACAGTCGTACCCGGCGTGGCGCGGGCGCCATACCCTCAGCGACGGCGACGCAACTGTGCCGCGATAAGCATGGTGAGCACCGCGGCGCCAATCGGAGCCAGGGCGATGCCCAAGCGAAGGACGCCGGCGATTTCGGCATCCCTCGTCAAGTGCTTCGGCGGAGCACCCGTATACTCGGCTGCCAAGAGCGTTGGATAGGGCGTAGCTGTGGGTTGAGGCGTGGAGGTAGCGGTAGGTGTCGGTGAAGGCCACGGTGTCAAGGTGGGAGCGGGGGTACGGCGCGGCGCAGCCACCTTGATCTCACTATACCACACATCGTACGTTTTGCCGAACCAAAGATCATCACGTACGAACCAGACGGCATGCAGGCGATTGCCCTCGCTGACCGCCAGCCGTGGGTACTCGGGGTACCCCTCGCCCTGCCAGACGATGGCGGGCTCGGACCAGGTCTCTCCATCCCACACGAGATGGTAGAGCTCGAGCGGCGCTTCGAGGGTGGGTTCGGCGCGGCCTACGGCCAACACGTGGATATTGCCGGCGCTGTCGGTGGCCGTCTCGTACAGGTCAAAGGGGACACCCCACGGACGCGAGTAGATTCCGGGAATGGGAGCGGGTTCCGTCCAGGTCTTGCCGCCGTCGGACGTCCACTGGTAATAGATCTCGGCAGCGTCCACTAGCCGCCAGACGAGGAGCACCCCACCGGCCCCATCTGCGCCCGAGACGAGCTGCTCCGTGCCGGTGATGGGCGCCGCGACCGTGATCGGGGGGGACCACGTCAGGCCGCCGTCGCCGGAGTAGCGGTACGTGGAATAGTGCGCCTCCCCGAGGCCCGTGAGGCGATCCCAGCCCTCGTCCCAGGTGGCGTGGAGGCCGCCGGCGGGATCGACCTTTATTTGGCCACGGCTCGATCCCTCGTCGCTCTGAGCCAGATTGATGGGCACCGACCAGGTGCGTCCCTGATCGGTGGAGCGCCGGTAGTACATGTCGGCCAGGCCCCCGATACGATCCTCCTGCCGATCGTAACCCCAGTCGTCAAAGAGCAGGTGGATGGTGCCCGTGGCGTCCACGTCAAGGTCGGACATGTAGGTACCGCCAAAGGCGCTCACCGTCCGTGCCGGTGACCACGCCGGCGCTAACCAGGCCTGCTCCAGTGGCGCGGCGGTATACACCAAGCCCATGCGCACCATGGAGGTCTGATTGTGCACCATGATCAGGTTGCCGCCGGGGCCGACGGTGATGGCGTTGCGGCGAATGTCGGGTTGGGCCGCCACGATGCTGCGTGGGTCCGACCAGTAGTAGCCGTCCCAGCGGGCATAGTGGATCGACTCGTACTCGCGGCCGTCGCGGCGGCGCTCGGTCTCGCACCAGACGACGTGTACCTTGCCGGTGTCATCGACCTTGATGTCGGGGAACCAGGAACGCAGGCTAGACCGCGAAACGTTGTAGGGCGTACTCCAGCCCGACTCGGGGCTTTGGGCGGTGCCGAGGGTGGGCGCCGCCAGGAGCGGCATCGCCAGGCAGGCGAGCACGGCCAGGACGTGGGGCCATCGCGTGCGAGGCATCACGGGTTTCCTCCCATGGGTTCGAGTCCTACAGTGGTGCCGGTGCACACCAGCGTCTGATCGGCGTCGCGTTCGAACCATCGCAGGGTCACTCCCCCTGGCAGCGTCTCGGCGTGGGGAGACGGTCCCGTGGGCGCGGCGCTCAGGTCCTCGTCGAAGAGGATCACGGCGCTGATCGCGTCGGCAAGGGGGACGGCCGTCGGGTCGGCGCTGTCCTCCGCCATCACCCGGAGGCGCTGATAGTCGCGCAGGTAATAGTCCGGCAGGCGGAGATCGAACGTGCTGGCGAGAATGATCGTCGTTTGCGGGTCAAAGCGGTGGCGGATGAAGGTGATCCTCTCCTGTACCGAGGCGTCTCGGTGCCGAATCGCTGGCAATGAGGGTGCGCTAAAGAGCTGTCTGCGCGCGCCAAACAGAAAGGGCGGGGCGGCGACAAAGAACGTCACGTTGCAGGCGAGCACCACTCCCAGGGCATAGTGCACGAGGTTCCGACGACGCATCCGCCGCGCCGCGCCGCCCGATGCGCGACGCAGGCCAAACGCCACAATGACAATGAGCGCCATCATGAACGTGAACGCGTAACCCGCCTGTTGCACGAACAGCGAGTAGAAAGCGATGCTCGGCGCCAGCCACAGCCCGAGCACCTGCCAGTGGGGCTGCGCCAGGTGGCACCGTGGTGCACGAGCCACGGCGGGCAGGAGCAGAGGCACGACGGCCACACCCAGGGTGAGCGTGTACAGCGCATAAAGCGACAGCCGTGCCCAGTTGCTCAGGATGCGCATCCCGGAACCCAAACCTGTCGTCACCGCCGTGTCGCTGGCCTGCCGTAGGACGGCACTGAGGTACGCGCCCAGGCCACCGCTGAGGTGCAGCATGGCCAGTCCCCACCCCACGGTGGGGACGGCGAGGGCCAGCAGCGCCCACAGCCGCTGCTGCCCCTCGGCACGGACGACACAGAACAGCCACAGCGGTAGGAGCAGCGGCAGCGTGTTTTGCCGGATCCCTCCGGCGATGGCCAGTGTCAGTGAGGCCATGAGGAGGGCGCCGCGCCTGCCCAGCAGGCTGTGGAAGCAGAGCCAGGCGATGAGGCTGGTGAGCAACAGCTCGGCGATATACGAGAGGGCGACGCTGCCGTAGAACCACACCAGCGGCGCCGTGAGGGTCAGCAGCGCCGCGTAGACGCCGGTGCCGCGATCAAACAGGTCCCTGCCCAGGCCATAGGCCATAGGGACGAGCAGCGCCGAGGACAGGACGCTGATCAGCACGAGGCTGCCGTTGGCGTCGCCCACTACGGTGTGTACGAGGCGGCCCAGCAGCACGTACAGGATGTAGCCCGGTGGATGGGGCTGGTGGGCGGCGATGTCATAGTGCTCCAGGGCAAGGGCAAAGTTCACCGAGTCCCAATGGTACAGCACCTGGCTGCGCGTGGCCCACCGCGTGAGCAGGCCGGCGAGCGCCAGGCCCACGACGAGCAGCGCCTCCGTCGCGATGGCCGTCGTCGGTGACGGGGCCACCCCATGGACGGCGCTCGCGTCGTCGGCGCCCGGGCGCGGGGCCTTGAGGCTGGTGCCGCCGCTCCGTACGGCCAGGCGGACGATGCCGCGGACGGTGGTTCGCTTCATGGCTGCACCCGATAGACGGTGGTATGTGGCCGAATGAAACAGGGCTCGAGGAGACCCGACTGACGCGGGTCGAACCCCCCGAGGGCCCGTTCACTCGGTCCATGGAGCACGTAGCGCACGCCGCTGTCCGCCAGGAAGCGGCGTCGCCAGGCGTCATCGGTCCGTTCGCCGAAAAAGGTGGCGACGTTCTCCTGTTTGCGGCCAAAGTCGATGGTCATGACGGCGTTCGCCAGGTAGGCCTTGTTCCCGGCGAGGCCGGGGAGATAGTGGCCGACAGCAAAGGAGGTGAGCATCACGTCCTGCGGGGCCGTGTTGGCCGCCAGCCAGCGCATGGCGTCGACGTCATCGATGTGGAGGTAGTACGGGTACTCGTGTCGGCCCAGGTCGATGACGCGCCAGGCGAGGAGGTAGAGGTTCGTCGGCATGACAACGAGGAGCAAGGCAACGGGCAACCAGCGCTCCCAGCGGAGGCGCGCTCGCGCCCGCACCAGGGATCGTTCGCTGTGGCGCCGCTGGAGCCAGGGCAGGACACGATCGTACAGGGTGACCGTGGCCAGGGCGGCCATGGGCAGGGGGTATCCCGCCAGGAGGGTGATTTGGAAGGGTAGCGGCAAATAGACCAACACCAGCGTGGTGACGAACCAGCAGCGCAGCAGTGTCCAGATTCCTCCCTCGACGTGTGATGCCTGGCGCTGCAAGAGCGCCGGTAGCGCCACGATAAACGTGATGCCCAAAAAGATCAGCAGGTGAGGCGGCGACGGCGTGAACGACATCAGATTGTCGTACTGGCGGAGGGCCTGCTGCCACGTCGGATTGGCAGCGGAGGACACCCACCCCCAGTAGGCGACGCTGGGGCTGGAGACGACCACGACCATAAAGAGCCGCAAGAAGAGCGGGGTGGACCAGCCGGAGCGCAACACGGACACGATGCCAAAGACAGCCAGAACCGCCCATACGGTCACGAGGTCATAGATGTGGCCGATCCCCAGGAGCAGCGCCACCCCACCCGCCGCCAGTGACGGCCACAGCGACGCTGCGCGGCTCCCTACGTAGGACATGGCCAACGTGAGGAACAGCAGCGCGAGTGCAAGGACGAGGTGCGGTGACGTGACCATCGTCCAGAACACGTTGCCCGAAATCCCATGCACATCGAGGGGGAAGGCGATGTCGCTGCGGCCGGCGACGTACTTGTCGACGACCCAGATCCATCCCAGCCCTGAGCTAGCGACGGTAAGTACGAGTGCGAAGCGGCGTCGCGCGGCGTCAGCGAACACGAGCCGACACAAGAGGGCGAGCGCCACCACCGCCAGGGGGATGGCCAGCAGTCGGTAGAGGTGCATGATCGTGGGGAGTGAGAGCCCAGCAAGGGCGCCGAGCCTCCCCGGGATCCACCAATGGAGGTTGAGGTAGATCGGCGGGTTCGGCTCGGACGTCAGCATGTTCTCGGTGAATAGCGACCGTCCTGCCTCGCGCATCCACGAGAGGTACTGGGCAGCGTCGTGCACATTGTAGACCAGGCCCGAAAACCACCGATCGGCTGGCGCCGAGGCATAGCCCACGGCGAGCGGGACCGACGAGATGACGGCGATGCCCAGCGTCACGGCGAGGAGAAAGGGGGCCTCCGCCGCCAGATAGGTCATCCAGGCCGTGGCGCGGCGGCGCTGCTGTGGCCCGGTGCGTATGCTCTCGAGGGAATCAGTCCGGCTCATGCAACGCTCCCGCTACGCGTACGTGGTGTTTCACGGAGGTGATCGCTCCTGCCTCCGTTGGGCGGCCAGCGACCCAGGCCAGGGCGATGAGGAGTGCGCCCACGATCACGCCGAGGGGCAGCAGGCTGGTGAGCCCGCGCAGCCCCAGAACGGTGCCGACGTTGCGGGCGACATCGCCCTGCGCCAGGCGCTCCAGCGAGTACTGGAACAGGGGATCGGGTGTCCAATCCGGGAATGACTGTCCGCCCAAGGTCTCTGCCCACACAGCCACGAACGACCAGGCGGCGAGGAGCGCCGTCACAGCGCGCCCGGCGTGGGATCGTCCGAGGGACTCGAGGGCCACGAGCAGTGGCGGTACCATGAAGGGCAGCATCGGCACGAGGTAGCGCGGTCCGACGGCAAACCCGCCCTCCCACATCACCGAGGAGGCGTTAAAGGCCATGAAAGCGATGAACGCCGCGAGGCATACGAGCGCCTCCGCGCGGACGTGCGCTTGCCGGGCCATGAGCACGAACCCCGGTAACGCGATCAGTAGGATGGGCGAGAGGTAAAAGAGGCCGCGGAAGGAGCCAAAGGTGATGCCCCAGAGGGAGGCGAGCGATGGGTAGGTGAGGCTCATAAAGCCGACGTTGTGCTTGTCCAGGTAGAGCGTGGAGTAGCTGTACCCAAGCATCATCGGCCGTCCAAAGATGGCCATATTGTGGGCCATCCACAGGGCAATGGGCAGGGCTGCGCCGGCCAGGGCCCAGGCGAGACGCGCCCTGTTGCGCAGGTGCACTGCCAGATAGACGCCGATTACGGCAGCGATGAGCGCGGCCGGGTACTCACTGATCACGGCCCAGGCGAGGAGCAAGCCGACTCCGAACACGGAGGGCGGTCCCCCCGGGCCACGGCGCAAGCGGTAGGCGAGGAAAAAGGCGGCAAAGAGCGTCGCTGCCACCATCTGATGGCCATAGAACGATCCAGAGTAGGGGTAGGCGCTTGTCGCCAGGCCATAGAGTAGCACGGCGGCCACCCGTGGGGCGATGGCCGTTGTGAGGTCTCGGGTGTAGCGGTAGAGCAGAACCCCGAGGAGCGCCGAGGGGATGGCTACCACTCCGAGGGTTACCGTGGCCAGCGCCGCGGCGGCGTGCACCTTGGCAGGTAGCACTCCGGTGCCACCCGCCGTGAGGGTGGCACTGATAGCCGCATTCCCCTGGAGGTGCCCCACAAGCCAGCGAAAGGCTTCGGTGCCGGTGACGGTGCGGAACACCCAGTAGAACGGCACACCAAGGAGCGCTGCTCCGGGCGCCTTGTCGCTGTAGACGTGCCCATCGTACTCGGCATAGTCGCCGGTTTGCGTGTGCCCCTGGTAATAATCGTCGATGTACAGCACCCCGCGATCGACGATGGCCATCGTCAGATTGAGGCGCGAGTTCTGGTTCCAGTCGGCCCACCGCGGAAAGGTGTAGGTGTAGCAGACGAGTAGGATGAGGAACAGGAGCACACCGATCGCCGTTTCGCGCCGCGACAGCGCCAGCGGCACGGAGATCGTGGGCGCAGCGCCCCGACGACGATGCAACGCATCGTGACGCATTTCAGTGGACTCCTCCGGTGGCGGTGCGCAGGGGCACCGCGTTGGCCATCACCAGGCGCGCATAGACGTCGCTGATGTGTCGGCCCACCGCGGTGGCGTCGTAGCACTCCTCGACGAGCCGACGCGCCGCGGCGGCCAGGGTGGCACCATACTGGGGGCTGCTGAGCAGTCGCAGGGTGGCCTGGGCAAAGGCCTCTGGCGCGTCCGCCAGGAGGATGTGCTTCTCGTGCTCGACGCGAATCCCCTCCGCGCCAAGGCGGGTGGACACCATGGGGATGCCCTGCGCCATGGCATTGAGGATCTTGACGCGCATTCCGCCCCCCGCGCGCAACGGCACGACAAAGGCGCCGGCCGTCTCCAAGTAGGGGGTGAGGTCCGGCACATAGCCATGGACGCGAATGCTCGGGTCGCGGGTGGCGAGCTGTACGAGCCACTCCGGAGGGCGCGCTCCGACGAGGTCCACGACGACGCCGGGGCGTTGCGTGCGGATGAGGGGCAACACCTCGTCGATGAACCAGCGGATACCGTCGATGTTGGGCGGCCAGTACATGGTGCCCACATGGAGGATGTGATCGGCGTCGGCACGGCGAGCGATGGGCACGACCTCGTCCGTATCCACCGCGATGGGGATGACCGAGATCTCGCGGCGCGCGTCGGCGGCGTCGAGGAGGGCGGCACGATCCTCGTCGCTCACCGCCAGGACGGCATCAAAGAGGCGCACCATGCGTCCCTCATAGGCGCGCAGCAATCGCCAATCGCGCTCCAGCATCCAGCGCTTGGGGCCGTGGGGCATGGTGTCGGCCAGGCGTCGGTAGAGGGTCCACAGGGCGTTGTGGGCATCGAGCACCCGTCGCGCGGACACGCGCAGGGCGTACTGGGCCATGTTCAGCTGATCGGCGTGGGCGATGTCAAAGTGGCTCGCACGCGCGAGGCGATCCACGAGCTGCGCCATGGCCGAGCGATGGTCGCGAAGCATCATCCACGGTTGCCCGCTGGCCAGGCTGCGCGCCATCGCGAGGCCATCGGGCATCAAGCCGCGCTCCATGGGCACCGTATGCACGGCCTCACAGTAGCGCAAGAGCTGGGCCACATCGGCGCTCTGATCGCCCCGGGTGAAGGAAACGAGGGTGATGGCATGGTCGCGCGCCAGATATTTGATGACGTTCCACGTCTTGACCTTGGGCCCGCTGTCGGGCGGGTAGGGCAGGACCTGGGTAAGGAACAGGGTGCGCATTCACACCTCCCTCAGGTGTAGTGCGAGGTCATGCCACGAGGGGACCAGCCGGCCGCGCTGCCCTCCGGTGGCGCGTCGTAGCACGCCGTGCACGACGCCCTTTACCACGGTTGTTGCCAGGATCATCACCTTCAGGGTGCGCGCGGCGGCATCACCATGGTGCTTGCGAAAGTAGCGCACCCGGCTGCGGTACAGATCCCTCTCGCGCTCCGGGCGGCGCCGCTGACTGCTGCCCCCTCCGAGGTGGGTGACGACAGCGGCGGGCTGGTACCACACGCTCCAGCCGGCATCACGGAGGGCGCGGCACAGATCCACATCCTCCGCGTACATGAAATAGCCCTCATCAAAGCCCCCCACGGCGCGGTAGGCGACGCGCCGCACGAGCATGCACGCCCCCTCGACATAATCGGCGATGCGCGGGCCGGCGATGTCATTGGGACCGTGGCTTGGGTACCAGCGCCCGTAGAGGGCACGCCCCAGACCGGTGAGGATGAGGAGCTCTTGGCGGAGGGTGGGAAAGGCCGTGTGTGACGCCTGAAACGTGCCGTCGGGATTACGCAAGTGGGCGCCCACGAGGCCGGCGTTGGGCTTGGATGCCGCCAGCTCGACCATGGCGCGCAACGCGCCCGGAGCGAGATAGGCGTCGGTGTTCAGCAACAGGACCCAGTCGGCCTGCGCTAGGTCGACGCCGCGGTTGTTCGCCCGGGCAAACCCCTCGTTCGTAGCGTTCTCCACGAGGCGTACCCGCGGAAAGCGCTGCCGCACCATGGCGACGCTGTCATCGGTGGAACCGTTGTCCACCACAATGAACTCCCGTATGAGCCCCTCGCCCACCGCCATGATGGACCGTAGGCAGCACTCGAGCAGGTTCCGCGTGTTCCAGTTCACGATGACGACCGATATGCCTGCTGTCATGATGACCTCTCGTGGTTCCGTGTGGGAACAAAGTAGCGCAACGCCTGGGCGGCCCCGAGCATGACCCATGTGTACAGGGCATAGTCGAATCCGGCGATGGTCTGCGTGTAGACAAAGGGCAGCACCCAGTCCCCCAAGGCGGCGGCCACCACCGTCCCGGCGAGCCCTCCAGCGAACGCGGCGGTGAACCCCTCGGCAAAGTCGCGTCGGTGATGGGTATCGCGACCGAGGTCGACGGCGAGCCTGCCCATGGCGACGAGGAAGGCGAGGAACGCGAGCAGGCCGAGAATGCCGGTTTGCGAGATGATGTCGAGGTAGTTGCTGTGGGTGGCCATGGCCATCTCGGGAAAATACGACATGTAGTACACGGCGTAACCGGCCGGCCCCGTGCCGAACAGGAGATGCTTGCCGGTAACGCGCCAGTTCGTGCCATAGGCGTCCAGACGAGTAAAGAGACTAGTCTCCTGCTCCTCGGCCAGGGCGATCTGTAAGTAGTCAATGTTCGTGGCGACAAAGAGCAGCGCGATGATGATGGTGAGGATGAGGAGGGGGCGCGAGCGCAGTGCGACGACCACCATGAGCGCCAGCGCGGTGGGCAGCCACGCCGAGACCCAGCTCATGATGCCAAACACCAGGTAGTAAAGGTGGGCGGCGACGGCAAAGAGCAGCAGCCCGCGCACGGCGATGGGCAGCCGGCGATTGTACAGCCCCTGGCCGGCCGCCAACGCCGCGAACCACGTCGGGAAGAGTGGTCGCACCTGAAGAAAGCCGAGGGGCAGCGCGGCATAGTCCTTGATGATGGTCACGATGCCCGCCACGATGAACAGGACGACCAGCGCCTCGATCCAGCGCCGGTTGGGTAGGAGGTTCGCCGTAAGCCAGAAGGCGCCCGGCAGCAGGACGATCACCGCGAGGGCAGCAAGCTGCACCAGTGGCCAGGTACGCCAGGCCACCACCATGGGGTCGCGAAAGGCGTTGCTCCACACGTAGGATACGATGGTCACACCGACAAAGGCGGCCAGAGGGGCGTTAGCGCGGGAGGGGCGCAGTGACAGCCGCCGCTCCACGAGCACCATTCGCATTATCCAGAGCACCACCATCACCGCCGTGAACAGGAGGCTGGCCACGATGCGGCTCTCGGTACCGGTGGGCAGCGAGAAGCGCACCACCAGAGCGGCGAGCACCATGGCGGGCACACCGAGGGCCGTGGTGGTGGCCAACATGATCACCGCCGGTATCCCGACGGCGGCCGCCAGGACGTACGTGGCATCGAGGCGTAGCGCCACATATCCAAGACCGGCTGCGGCGACCAGCACGCCGAGGGTGAGGAGCCAGCGCCCCGCATTACGACGCGTGCGCAGGGCAGTGCGTCGGACCGTGGTCATCATTGGGCGGCCTCCCCAGCGGTCTTGCGCACCAGAGCGCGGAGCCCCTGCCCGATGCGCTGCCAGCCGTACCGCTCCTCGACGAGGCGCCGCCCCCCAGCCGCCAGTTGCGCCCGCAGGGAGGGATCGGCCAACACCTGCAGAACGGCAGCGGCGAATGCCTCGGGCGTATCGGCGATGAGGAGGTGCTCGCCGTGACGCACGTCGAGCCCCTCCGCCCCCTTGGGCGTCGACACCACCGGCGTACCCAGGGCCATCGCCTCGAGGATCTTGAGACGCGTGCCGCCGCCAATGCGCAGGGGGACCACCGACACCCAGCTTTGTGCCACGGCGGGGCGGATATCGGGGAGGTACCCGGTAAAGATCGTGCCGGGCGCGTCGGGTAGCGCGCGTAGGTCGAGGCCGTCGGTGGAGCCGGTGATGCGCACGGTGACCGTGGGGCGTTGACGACGGATGAGGGGAAACACCTCGCGGAGGAAATGGTCCACGGCGTCATAGTTCGGGCGATAGCTCAGTGCCCCACTGTGGATGAGGGTATCCGGCTCGGGGATGCCGAGATTGGCGGGATAGCCCTCCAGATCGACGCCATTGGGAACGACAGCGATGTGACGGTACTCGGGCGCGACACCGGCCAGCAGGCGGTGCTCCTGGGGCGATACGACGGTGCAGGCATCGAACCGCTCGACCAACTGCCGGACGAAACGGGCGGTCTTGTACCAAGTGAGGCCATACCGCGCGCGGCGTACAAAGGGCCCCTGCAGCGCTTGCTCACGAATGGTGGCCAGCTCGACCTCTTCGAGGATGCGGGGAACGCCTTTCGCGAGCAGCGCATAGGGCGCCATCTCGATGGTGGAGGCGATGATCAGGTCGTAGCGTTTGGCGGCACACTCCGCACGTACGAGATCGGCCATGGACGGGCTATAGGTGTCGATGAAGGAGCGGGGTTGTGCCGAAAACAGCCCGACCACCGCCCGCAGCCGACCCGGCTGAAAGGCGACATAGGGCACAACCCGGACATCGCTGCACAGACACCGCACGGCGGCGAGCGCATCCCCCGTGAGTGGGCGTCGGGCAAAGCTCAGCAGGGTGATCTCGTGGTTATCGGCGGCCAGCTGCCGGAGGACATTCAGGATGCGAATGCGAACACCATTGTCCGCCGGATATGGATACCATGCTGACAAAAAGAGAACACGCACGCAAACCCCCTGATGGGGCCGGCGCTGGGGTGGATGGTGGGGCGACACGTCCGGTGGGTGAGCGATGGCGGCCGGCCTGGTGTAGTGCTCAACCGAACACAAGGTGATACACGCGTCGCGCCGGCGATCGGGCGACGAGCGCCATGACGAGCCAGCAGCCCGTCAGCGTCATGGCAAAGAGCAATAGCGCCAGCGGTACCTGACGCGCCAGCAAGCCGGGCGCGAGGTGATAGATGGCGCGCGCACCGATCTCGAGCGCTTTCGGGTGTATCAGGTAGATGCCGTACGAGAGGGTGCCCCCCCGCTCAATGGTGCGCGCCAGATTGCTCGTGGGCACGCGCCACGTCATGGCATAGAGCAAAAAGGCGAGAGAGAACAAGGTGGCCGGGATACGGCCCGGGCCATGCGCCCAGTCCCAGTCAGCGCTCCACTGCCACAGAACCTGCGATTCGACGAGCATCAGGAAGGCCAGCGCTACCGAACAAGCGAGCAGCGTGCTGCGATAGCGGGACAGCGATCGCACCATACGCCGCGAGTGGGTGCCAAGGAGGACGCCCAGCACATAGTACAGCGACCACTGGACAAAGCTTGCTGCCGGGAGTTGGAGTGCCTGGCGCGTCTCCAGGGGGAGGTCGAGGGCGGTCAGGATGTAGGGCAGGGCGCTCGTCAGGACTTGGATCGCCGCCGCCAGTCCGAGCAGCAGCCGCGGCCTCGCGCGGACTCCGCGTACGATGAGGGGAGAGAGCACGTAGAACTGGACGAGCAGCGGCACGAAATAGTACGCATCGGTGGCCCGCCCCTCCAGCAGCCGTAGGGCATACTCGACAGGCGTTAGCACGACCCCGAGGGTGGCGTCAATGCCAAACACGACGAGCGACCAGAGGAGGTAGGGGCCAATGAGTGCGCCGAGGCGTGCGCGCATCACACGCCAATCACTCTCCAGCGAGCCGGACCCCACGCCGTAGGCCGCCGACATTCCCGAGATGAACAAAAAGGCAGGCACCGAAAAGAGGGCGGCCTGATTGAGCGCCATCAGCAGCCAATACGCCGCGCCGCCCATCGCAGAGTAGTCGGGCACCACTGATCCTGGCGCATAGCGGTGCGTCCACCAGAACATGGCGATAAAGCCCCACGCCGTGGCGTGATTGGCCACGACCGCGAGGATCGCCAAGCCGCGCAGCAGCAAGAGCTGACGCCTCATGGTTCGCACCGCAACGTTCGGGTCATGCCGCGCACCAACTCGTTACCACTCCTTCCGTTCGTAGTGGATCTGGCGATAGCCTCCGCCCCAGGGGTCGCCGCGCTCATAGACGCCCAGGTTGGCTTGGGTGGCGAGCTGAAGGTAGGCGTCGGCCGTGGGACCCACGGGCTCCTCCGCGTGCAGCAGGTCAGTCATCACGCAATCGATGGCGACGGGGTCGGTGGATAGGAGCAGGCTGTTGGCCGCTTGCCCACCGAAGGTGCGCCATGGCTTGGCCTTGGTGGTGTTGCTCTCCCAGTTACCGAACAGGCCGTCGCCTATGGTCAGCACCGTCTTGGCGGCGATGTTGGGGTTCGTGTACAGGTCGGCGAGGGCGCTGTACGCCGCGCCGTCCACCTCGCGGTAGAGCCACTCGTGCAGGCCACTGCAGTCCGCCACCGAGCCGAAATGGTTCTTAAAGCCGAGGGTGACCCCCGCCGCCCCGTGACGCCGCATGATGGGCATGTTGATGACGTAGGTGGCATGGACGAGCAGATCGGTCACCTGAGTGGAGGGCGGCGCCGGGATGCCGGCGGGCGGCTGCCAGCGGACGATGGCGCTCGCAGCGGTGCTGTCATAGGTGGCGGGCTCGGCACAGCCCGTATCGAAAAAGCGCACCCCTGGAAAGCGGCAGCCGGCCACGAACCGCGAGGGGATGCGGCGCTGGCTCACCGGTGGAGAGGCGCCGACGGTACCCTCGTACACCCACACGTCGCGCGCGTCGAACTCGGGGTACGCGCGGCGCAGCCCATCGACCAGGGCGTTCACCGGGTGAATCACGGCATTCAGGGCGAGTTGCCAATCCTCACAGCCCAGGCGCGGCAGCTCGCAGTGGTAGCAGTTGTTCATGTTGATCTTGATGGCGATGGCTCGGCCCGGCGCATAGCCGGGCACGATGGTGCGCCATGCCTCGGCCACGGTACCGAGGCCCGTGAGCGCCATGACGCCGGCGTCCATCATTGCCGTGACCACCTCTTGGTCGACATAGTCGCCGTAGTAGTTGCTGCCATAGTCCCAGTGGGTGGCCTCCCGGGCGTGCAGGTGCACCACGTGTCCGTGGTTTGATACTGGCCCCGACGGTGGATGCGGCGCAGCCGTCGGTGATGGGCCGGGGCTCGGCTCGGGGATCGGCGTTGCGCTCGGCGTGCGTTGTGCGACGATGAGGGGGAGGTGGAGCGGCGAGGATACCGTCTGGGCGAGGGGGGTGAGGCGGCGGAAGGTCCGTGCCAACACCAGACCCGCGCTCGCCGCGGATGCTGTGAGCAGCGTACGACGCGATAGCCGGTTCATTGGCGATGCCCCCCTGTTCCTACCGACGTGTGCGGCGCTCCCACGGCGCCGATCTGGCAGGATGCGAAGCGTTCGACCCCTAGGCGATCCTGCACCATGGTCAACACCGCCGGGTCCTCAGGGGCCTCGAGCCGCGCCAGAGCCTCCGAACGCTCCATGATGCCCTGCCGTACCAGGTTGGCCATCTCGAGGGCGTAGGGGTGGAACCCATAGCGCGCCCGGTGTGTGGCGTTGCCGTACGCGTTCAGCAGGCAATTGGACGAGTTCGGATCCGTATCCGTCGGCCGACGCCACCCGAGCGCTTCGATCGCTGCGACGACGCTCGGCTCGTCATAAGGATGCAAAAGGAGCGGCGCCACATCACACGGTGGCGTCTCGACGCGCGCCCAGTCTTCCGCCGTTGGGAAGTAGGGGGCGATGTCGACAGAGGTGAGGCGGCGCAGTGGCGAGGCCAAGGCCTCGACCATCGGGCGGTACAATCGGATCGGGCGCGCAAAGAGTGCGGACGCCAGGGGCGCCTGGCCCGGCGACCAGCCGTACGCCACCATGGGCACGCCATGGCGGAGCGCCAACTGGGCGCCGATTCCCTTGGCCAGCCCCATGCAGGCGTTGCACACACTGCTCGTTCGCGTCAGTGCCTTCACCGGGTAGACATCGGGTCGCTCCGCTGCCTGGCGAAAGATGGTGCGCAGCACATCGAACCGCGGCCGGACGATGATGTGATCGACGTCGAGGGCGTCGGCCACCTGCCGCATGTTGTCCAGGGCGCGCGGGGAGACAAAGCCGTTGTCAAAGGTGTAGGCCAGCACGCGCAGGTCGTAGCGTTGGCGGAGGAGGGCGAGGGTGTAGGTGCTATCCTTGCCGCCGCTCCACGCGAGCAGGCAATCGTATGGCTGGCGGCCGCGGTGCGTGTCGCAGAACGCTGTGAAGCGTGCGCGCATGCGGGCCTGCTGGCGTTCGTGATCGGCCCCAGAGGCCCCTGGGCGACGGCAGAAGGTACACAGGCCGCTAGCGTCGACATCGGCCCCGGGGAACGCCCTGGGAAGCACGCACTGTCGGCAGTACACATCGTGCTGTGATTGCGCCATCATCATCCTCCCACCATCTGAGGCGACCGTGCAGGTGTCGGCCCCTGCCGCGGCGTTGCGGCTCTCGCAGGGAGTGCGCTGCGGTCGATCAGCGTGTCGAGGTCGACCGGCTGAACTGCCGGGAACGCGGCGATGAACTGCTGGTGGAGCAACTGGGTGGACAGCACCGCCACGAGGGCCATCTCGTCTACCTCGCCGAGCGAACCGACGCGATCGCACTTGGCCACGAGGCGCTGGACCATGTCGCTGTGGAACAAGCCGCCGTCGGCAAGGGCGTCTGGCGCCAGCGCTGCCGACAGCGCTTCGGGACGACTGGCGCCGGCGAGCGCGCCGGCGATGGGCGCTCGGTAGGGTTGCTTGCGCCGTTTGATGACCTCGGGCGGCAGGAGTGGCGCCACCGCCCGCCGGAGCACCCACTTTTCCTTCAGGCCCGCCAGCCGGTAGCGACTCGGCAGGCGCGAGCAGAACTCGACCACCCGGTGGTCGAGGAAGGGGTAGCGCCCCTCAACCGAGTGCGCCATCATCATGCGATCCCCCTGAGAGGAGAGGAGGTACTCGGACATAAAGATCGTCATCTCGAGGTACTGGGCGCGCCCCAGCGGTGGCCACGCGGTGAACGCCGCGGGGAGCGCATCGCGCAGCTCCTCCAGCGGATCATAGTCCTCCAGGTGCTGGCGCAGATCGGCGGCCAGGAAGCGACGGCAACGCGCCGTGTTCGCCCAGCGGAGGCGGTGCGAATACAGCGCGTCATCGGTGTCCTCCAGATGGCGACCAAACACGCCCCGCAGGTAGGCGTCGGTCTCGCTCGCCAGGGGGGCCACGTAGGGGTAGAGGCGACGGAGTGGGAGCGATCGCCAGGCTGAACCGGGGCATTGCGCCCAGAAGCGGCGCACCTTGGCCTCCTTGTAGATGTCGTACCCGCCCAGAATCTCGTCGGCGCCCTCTCCGGTGAGCACCACGCGATAGCCCTCCCCACGGACCAGACGCGAGAGGAGGAACATGGGGGCCGGAGCCGTGCGCACGAGCGGCATCTCGCTGTGCCATACGACTTCCGCGAGGGTGGCGGCGAGATCATCCGGCGTACAGCGGTACGCCCGGTGCTCGGTGCCGAGAAAGGCGCTCATGCGTTCTTGGTGCGGCGTCTCGTCAAAGGCAGGATCACTAAAGCCGATGCCAAAGGTGCGTAGGCGTCGGGTGGTGAGCATCTGTGCCAGGGCAGCGGTGGTGGATGAGTCCAACCCACCACTGAGATAGGCGCCCACGGGAACGTCGGCGCGCAGGCGAAGGCGGATCGCATCCACCAACAGGGCGAGCAGCTCATAGGCGGCATCGTCCAGCGAACGCTCGGGCCGCTCCTCCTCGGCGAGGTCGAGCGCCCAGTAGCGGCGCAGCGTCGCGCGCCCATCGGCGAGGCGCAACGTGTGCCCCGGAGGGACGGAGCGCACCCCTCGGAATGCCGTATACGGCGATAGCGTCGTCCAGAACGTGAGGACCTGCACCAGCGCCCGCGGGTCGATCTCGGCGGTCACGCCGGGTGCGGCGAACAGGGCCTTGATCTCGGAGGCGAACAGGAACCTATCGCCCAGCGTGGTGTAGTACAGCGGCCGGATGCCGAGACGATCGCGGGCCAAGAGGAGCGCACGCGAGCGCTCATCCCACAGCGCGAGGGCAAAGGGCCCATTGAGGTGATCGATGAACGAGGGGCCGTACTCCTCGTACAGGTGCACGATCACCTCCGTGTCCGACTGCGTGGCAAAGGCGTGGCCGGCGGCCTCGAGCGCGGCGCGCAGCTCGACATAGTTATAGATCTCGCCATTGCTGATGACCCAGGCCGTGTGATCCTCGTTGTGGATGGGTTGCTGTCCGCCCTCCAGGTCGATGATACTCAGCCGGGCGCTGCCCAGCCCCACGCCGGCGCCGATGTAGACGCCAAAGGCGTCGGGCCCACGGTGGCGGATCATGGCCAGCATCCGCCGCAGCGTCTCGACGCACACGGGGGTATCTCTCCCTGTATTCACCCAGCCCACAATGCCGCACATCAGTCGTTCTGCTGCGCCTCCTCTCGCAGCCTTGCCATGTGAATCTTGCCCGACTCGGTCTTGGGCAGCGTCGCGCAGAACGTGATCTGGCTGGGGATCATGTGATCCTCCAGATGGCGGCGACAGTGGCGGATGACGTCCTGCGGCGTCAGGCGGCTGCCATCCCGTGGCACGATGTACGCTTTGATCGCCTGTCCCAGGATGGGGTCGGGGACGCCGATCACGGCGGCCTCGACGGTCTCGGGGAGGGCATAGAGCACGTTCTCCACCTCGCGGGGGCTTACCTTTTCGCCGCGCGTCTTGATGATGTCATCCTGGCGGCCCACAAAGTACAGGTAGCCCTCGGCATCCATGGTAAAGAGGTCACCCGTATACAGCACCGTCTCCCCGGGGAGGGGGCCGGGCCCAAAGGTGCGCATCGTGGCTTCGGGATCCTCCCAGTAGCCGCGCGTCACGTGGGCGCCCCGCACGACCAGCTCGCCCACCTGCCCCGGACCGAGGCGGTTCCCCTGCGCGTCCTCGATCCATACCTCGGTGTTCGGTATGGCGATGCCCACGGAGCGCGGACGGCGGTCCACCTCCTCGGGTGGCAAGTAGCTCACCCGCTTGCACTCGGTGAGGCCGTACATGGAGTAGAGCCTGGCATGGGGAAAGGCCGCGCGCAACCGGCGGATGTGCTCCACGGGCAGGGCGGCGCCGGTGTTGGTCATGTAGCGCAGATGTGGCAGAGGGTGCCGTTCAAAGCCGCTGAGTTGCAGGAGGAGGGCAAACAGCGTGGGCACGCCGGGGAGGCCGGTAACGGCCTCGCTCGCCATGCGGTCTACCAGCATCTGCGGGTAGGCGACGTTGCGTTCCAGCACCAGGGTGGCACCCACGCGGGCGGCCATGAGGACCTGGTAGAGGCCATAGTCGAAGGAAAGGGGGAGCACATTGAGAACCACGTCGTCCGGCCTGCTCTCGAGGTACGTCGTAATCGAGATGGCGGCGGTCACCATGTTGAGGTGTGTCGCCATCACTCCCTTGGGTCGGCCGGTACTGCCCGAGGTATAGATCAGGGCAGCGAGGTCGAGGTCGATGGCGTGCCGTGCAGGTCGCTTGGGGTCGCCGGCCGCGACGCCATCCTCCCAGGACATGGCGGCCTGCTCTGCGTAGCCGTCGCCGACCACGAGGTGACAGCGCACCGAGGGGCAGGCGGCCTTGGCCTCCTCCACCGCCACGGCCTGCCCCGCCTCGGTGATGAGGGCGGAGGGGCGGCAGTTCTGGACGATGTACGCCAGCTTGTCGGCCTTGGTGGTGGGGTTGACCATCACAAAGGCCGCATCCGCCTTGAGCGTAGCAAAGAGACTGACCACGGCCTCGGGTGTGTTGGGCAGGGTGATGACGACGCGGTCTCCCCGGCAGACGCCCGCCCGGCGCAGCGTGGTCGCCAATCGATCGGCCATGGTGTCGATCTCAGCATAGCTCAGCCGCCGTGTACCGCACACTAGGGCGGTCTTGTCGGGAAGGCGGTCGGCGCTACGCTCCAGATAGTCGTGCACCAGCATCCGGCTAGCTCCCACCAGAGATGGTACCGCCCTCGTTCTCCTTGGCGGTGATATAGGCCACAATACGGTTTACTGAGTCAAAGTTCTCGGGGACTACCTCGTGATCGGCTACCTCAATGCCAAAGGTTTCCTCGACGAACACGACGAGCTCGAGGACGCCGGTCGAGTCGACGATACCGTTCTCAAGGAAGGAGGCGTCGTCCCCCAGCGCGTCGAATCCGCCATCGAGGATGAAGCAATCACGCAGGAACTCGCGAATGCAGGTTCTTTCGTCCATTTCTGCTCCGTTTCCCGTCCCGTTGTCCATCGATGTCCATACGCTGGGCGCTCAGAGGCCGGCGAGGCCGGCGTAGGTGCCCCACCTGCCGCGCCCAGCGTCCACGATGGCCCGCATCATCGCCCGCCGCTGCCGCCGCTTGGAGCGCCAGCGCGGGCGTACCGACCAGCTCAGCAGCGTGCGGGCATAGTCGGCTAGTAACGTATACAGCCAGGCACTGGCCCCAGCGCGCGCCGCCCGCAGAAAGAGCAGGCGGTTGCGCGTCATGAAATAGTGCACCTGAGCGGAGGCTTCGCGCGCCGCGGGCGATATCTTGTGCCAGATGCGCGCCTGCGGCACGACGATGATGCGGTAGCCGGCGCGCCGCGCGCGAACGCACCACTCGGTGTCCTCGTAGTAGAGGAAGAAGCGATCGTCGAGGAGCCCCACGCGCCGCATGACGCCCGCCTTGATGAGGAGGGCGCAACCGGTGACAAAATCCACCTGGTACGGTGTGTGGCCGAACTGCCCCGCATGCCGTGCATCGAGCCCGATCATCGTCGCGGTGCCGCGGCGCCAGTCGATGGTGCCCCCCGCAGACCAGATGGTATCTGGCTGGGAGTGATACAGGATCAGAGGGCTGGCGATGCCCACGCGGGGGTCCGCCTCGGCCGCTTCGACGGTGCGACGTAGGAACGAGGGCTCGAGGGCAGTGTCGTTGTTCAGCAGCAGCGCATAGGCAGCGCCCCGGTCCAGGGCCCACCGCAGCCCCAGGTTGTTGCCGCCAGTAAAGCCGAGATTTGCACCCGCCTCGAGGACGGTCACCTCGGGATGGTGCTGCCGTATGGTCGTGACCGACGCGTCGGTGGACCCATTATCGACGATGACGACGTCAAAGCGGGGATAGTCCACCCATTGGAGCGACGCGAGGCAGCTCAGCGTCTCGGGGGCGTTGTTCCAGTTCAGCACCACGATGCACACCAAGGGCATCATGCGGCCCGCCTCCCAGTGGCCGCCTTGCCACCAGCCATCGGGGCGATCGCGATCCCCATGCCCATCGCTGCCGCCGTCGAGAGATAGTCCACGCTAGAAGGTGTCTCGGCGCCCACGTTAAATACGCGGTTGCGCGCACTGGGCGCCTCCGCTGATGCCGCAATGATGGCGGCAACGCCGCCCGCATCGCACATGGATATCTCTCCCCTCCCGTTACACGTTTCCATTACGGCGCGTAGCGATGCTCCCCGTGCCGAGCTCGGCACGCGGGGCGGTGCCGGTGCGCGCCGGGCGTCCCCCGCGCGCCATCGCCTGCCGATACACGGTCATCAGCTCGGCCATGGCGCGCTCCTCGGTGCGTGGCGGCCGGATGCCGTCATGGAGGCGCGCCATGAGGCCCTCCTCTCTGGTCAACCGGCGGAGCTGTCGCTCCAAGCCGCCGACGTCGCCGGGGGCGAAGAGGAGCCCGTTCTCGTCGTGATGCACGGCAAAGTGCATGTTCGGCAGGTCGGAGGCCACCACGGGGCGGCCTGCCGCTAGCGCCTCGAACATGACCAGCGGGCCGATCTCGCGCCACAGGGACGGCACCACGACCACATCGACCCCCCGGAGGATGCGCCACACGTCCTCGGGGGCGTACCGTCCATGCCAGGTGACCCCCTCACGCGCGCCCGCCAGTGCGCGCACGCGCTGCTCGTAGGGTAGGCCGAGCCCGTCGCCGTATACGTCGAGCGTCACCTCGCCCTGTTCGGCGTGGAGGCGGCGAAAGGCTCGGAGGAGCAGGTGCAACCCCTTGGGCGCGATCACCTGGCCTAGGTAGGCAAAGCGTCTCGCGTAGGGGGGAGGCGGGTCGCTCCGCGCGGCCGCCGCCTCGGCGGGCAGGACCAAACCGTGCTGCACAAGGCGCACGCGTTCGGGCGCCAGTCCTTGATCCTGGAGTAGGTAGCGCACATACGGCGATGGCGTCACCAGGGCGTCAGCGCGCGCCAGCGCCTCCCGTACCACCACGCGGCGTCGCTGGAGGGTAGCGGGATCCGTGGGCGCGGCGAGCCGCCGAGCCGGGCCGATCCAGCGCAGGGCACGGGTCATGACGGCGCCACTCAGACCATGGGTGGCCGCCTCTAGGTAGCGGTAGCGGCGGCGCTCCATCATCAGGCACCACGCACAGGCCTGGGGATCGTCGGGACCGTCACAGCAGGTATCGTCGGGCCGTAGCATGGTGAGGCGTGGGCAGAGGAACCAGTAGTCGTGCAGGCTTGCCACCGTCGTGCAGCCGACATCGCAGGCGGCGTGGATGGCTCCCACCGTGAGGAGATAGCAACTCTGGATGTGGGCCACATCCGGACGCTCCTTCTCCAGGTGGTTGCGAAACCACGCTTCGAGGACGGGGTGGCGGTAGCGCCACTCCCATGGCGTCCCCGGCGCAAAGAGGTCAATGGTCAGACGCACGACCGGAACACCCTGGTAGACGTCCATCCGCGCCTCTACGCGATCGGGCGCGCCCTCGGTGGCCCGCTCGACGGCCACCACCTGGACGGCGTGGCCGCAGCGCTGGAGCCAGTGCGCCGTCCGCAGCGTCACGAGCTCGACGCCGCCGAGCCGCCCCGGCGGAAAGTGGTGGCTGACCAGAATCACCTTCATGTGCGGTTCTCGATATCGCTATTCGGGCAGCGCGTGTGGCCCTTACGGGTCGGTGGCATGGATCGCTCACTCCTTGTGTGATGAGAACAGGCGCCCGATCATGCGGCCTGGTTCCAGAGCCAAGGCTTGCTCCGCGTCCGACATAAAGCGGGTGGCCCACAGGCCCTCGAGTTTGCCATAGATGTTGCTGCTCTCTCGCAGCAGCGCCAGGAGCGGCACCATCGCCTCGTACGGGGTGATGGCGCCACGAGCCAGGCGCACGCGCCGGATCACCGCTGCCATGAGGTAGAGGGGCAGCCGCGCGCTCTGCTCGAACAGCCGCCGCAGGTGGTAGCCCCGCCGTCGGCGAAAGCCCGGAGCGTCCCAGAACATGGTGTCGAGCAGGATCTCTACAAAGCCGGTGCGCCGGTACATGCGCGCCAGCCCACCCTGCGTTGCCCGGTGGTGGTGGTACACGACGGCCTTGGGCGCGTAGGCGAGCTTGGCCCCAAACTCGACCTGGAGACGCCACGAGAGGTCCACGTCGTCGGCGGCCAGGTGGTGCGGGTTAAAGCCGCCGGCGCGGTAGAGGAACGGGCGCCGGTACGAGGCGTTGGCGGTGAGCAGGTGGGGCAGGTACTGGTCTGCGCTGCTCACCCAGTTGATGAGCGGGGGATGCTCGTCCAAAAAGCGCTCCACGGCGGTGCGCTCGCTGTGGGTATAGGCGAGGATCGCCCCGCCGACGCCGGCTACGTCCGGATCGTCGACGTAGAGGCGCGCGAGTTCCGCCAACCAACGCGGATGGGCGACACAGTCGGCATCGGTAAAGGCAACGATATCAGCCTGGCTCTGGGAGAGCCCCAGATTCCGCGCGGCCGCAGGGCCCCGGACGGGGCTGTGCAGCAGCGAGACGGGGTAGCGGCTGATGACGTCGCTCGTCGCATCCGTGGAGCCGTTCTCGACGACAATCACTTCATAGCGCTCTGTTGGGTAGGTCTGCTCCAGGAGGCTTTCGATACAGGTCGCTACCGTCTGCTCCCCGTTGTACACAGGTACGACGACCGAGATCGTCGGGAGACTGCAACTATCGCTCAAGGCGCTCACGTTCTTGCATCCCTTGCTATCGCAACCAGAATTTCCCACAGATGACCGATACTCCTCTCCATCGAGAACTCGGACACGATGAGCTGCCGGCCGGCACAGCCCCAGCGGCGCGCCAGGTCGGGGTCTGTTGCCAGGCGCACCATCGCGGCGGCCATGCCGGCCACGTCGCCCTCGTCGACCAGGGCGCCCGTCTCGCCATCGATCACCACGTCACGGATGCCAGCGTGCCGCGTGGCCACCACCGGAATGCCCATCGCGCCGGCCTCGAGCACCGCTACCGGCGTGCCCTCGACCTCGTCCTGGAAGGTGCGCACCGAGTGCTGGACAAAGGCCCGGGCGCCGCTCAAGGTTTCGGCGACCTCGCTGTGCGGCAGGACGCCGGGGAGGTGCACCGAGTGGGCGATGCCCAGCGCCTTGGCGAGGCGCAGGCAGCACTCCCAGAGGGGGCCATCGCCCACCATGGTCAGCTCGGCATCGGGAACGTGCTCGAGGACCTGGCGAAAGGCGAGCAGCGTGAGCTGTGGCGCCTTCATATCCACGAACCGACCAATGGCGACGAAATGTGGGGGAGCCGCTCCCGGATCAGTCTGCTGAAAGAGGTCCGTGTCAGCGCCACACGGGTTATAGTGCACCTTGGCCAGGGGCGCACCGAGTCTCTGCAGTTGGTCGACCATTTCGCGTGAGACGGCAATGACGCCCGCGGCGATGCGAAACATGCGCGCGTAGCGCCCCGCGACCTCCTCCAGCGTCTCGCGTTTGTAGGCGTCAAAGCCGTGGAAATACACCACCAGCGGGACGCCCACCTGTTGACACACGTCCATGAGGTTGACGCCAGTGGGGCCGAACTCGGCCAGCACGACGCCGACCTGCCGGGAGCGCAGAAAGCGCGCCAGCGCGCGTTGCTCGTAGCAATACCAGGGCCATCCTGCAGCATGGCGCAGCGCGCCGCGCGTGAGCCGCAGGGGCAGCGGAGGAGGCGGCAACAGCGGGGCACCGTTGGCCATACGAAAGGGATACCCGCCTCCGTACAGCACCTCGACGCGCGTGGGGAGGCGCTCGATGTGGGCGCGCACGAACGTCTCCGAGTATGCGCCGCGTCGCGGCGAAACGACACAGACGGTGGGGGGATCGTTGGCCGCGCTGGCAGCAGCGCGGGCCTTGCGCAATGTCCCCTCGCGAAGCACAGTCACGTCCTCCTTCCCTCAGCGGGCTGGGTGGCGTCCGATACGGCGATAGCTGCCACCGACGAGGTGGCCGTCGCAGCGACGGCCTCCAGGCTTTGGCGGTACACGGCTAGCGTGAGCTCCGCCATGGCATGGGGGCGATAGGGGCCGCGCTCGTATGCCAGCCGCGCGTGGTGCCCGAGACGCTGGCGCAGGGCCGCATCGGCGATCAGCCGCAGGATGGCCTGCACCATGGTGCCTACGTGGTCGGGGGGGATCAGGAGCGCCGAGACGCCATCCTGCACGAGCTCGGGAGTGCCCCCCACCGAGGTGACGACCATCGCGCGGGCCAGGGCCATCGCCTCGATTGCTGCGACAGGCATTCCTTCGCGTCGTGACGGGAGGAACATGATATCGGCGCGGCGCAAGAGGTCGAGGGCCCGGTCGTGGGGCAGGTCGCCGAGAAAGCGTACGGCATCGCCGAGCCCTAGCGCGATACAGCGCTCCTCCAGGTGTCGGCGGAGTGGCCCGTCCCCGGCGACGACGAACTGCGTACGGGGAGCGACGTGCAGCACCCGGCGTGCGACCTCGGGGATGTACTGCACCCCCTTTTCGCTGCTCAGACGGCTCAGACACACCACCAGGGCGCCATCCCTGCCGTGGCCGTGGAACCCGTTGCTGCGATCTCCCTCGTGACCGGGATCGGGCACGGCGTTCGGCACGACCCATATCGGCCGATCATCGCGAAGGAGGGGGCGCATGCGACTCGCCACGGCACGGGAGACGGCCATGAGGCACGTGGCGCGGTGGAGATCGGCGATCTGTCGCGTCGTCAGGGGCTCCTCGACGTTGGGCAGGCTGGTCTGCCGAAATACGACGGGGTAGCCACGACGGTGGGCCCAGGCGACGCCTTGCAGACAGTCGACGCCCGAGACATCTACCACATCCGGCGGCGCCTCGGCGGCGTGACGGTTCAGCAGCGCGGCGAAGGCGTCCTCCAACCCATCTCGCAGGATGTGGGCTGCAAGGCGACCGCGCACGCGGCCCACGGCCCCCGCCCAAGAGGCTGAGAGCGTCCGGCGGCGCCGCACGGCATCGAGTAGGGAGATAGGAGCAAGCAGCGGATAGGTGAACCAGCTCAGAACCCGGATGAGGACGCTGCGCGCGGCCCACGTTGGGCGCGGATCGAGGGCGTACAGCCTGGCCGGGCAGGTGAACAGGTGCACGCCCGCCCCCCGGAGGCGCAGGGCATACTGGTTGTCGCGGCCCAAGAGGCGCCGCGCGAACACCCAGACGTCGACGTCGCGGCGTTTCAGCTCCGTGGCCAGCAGCGTTACCTGTTCAGCCACGCCGCCCACGGGCTCGAGCTTTTCTACGAGTAGATACACCCGTTCGATGTGGTTGCTCACAAAAGCTCCCCCATGCCGATGTGTTGGCCGTTAATCCCGATGCGTGTAGCCCCACAACCCGATGCGCAACAGGCCCCGATTACCCAACCCCTGGGGAACGAGCCAGACGGCCCGCGGCAGGTGGCGACGGACAACCTCCGGACGCTTGTCCCGGTACCCCTCGAAGCAGCAGACCTGGTGGTAGCGGCCCCACACGCGCTTGATGAGCCCCTTGACGCGCGGCAAGTCCTGGGGGAGGGCCTCGACCATCTCGGCGAGCTCTCGGGAGTTGCGCAGCACGCCGGGGCGCTCGTAGAGCAGCTCGCGCATGGCGAACTCGGGGTCGTGCTCGAGGATGCGAAACTCGCCAAAGGCACGGCGCAGGTAGAATCGCCCCAGGTACACCTGATCCGTGCGGCAGAGACGGAGACCCAGCGACAGGTAGGCATGGGCCTTGGTGGTGGTGCCCATCCAGTGGAGGCGAGCCAGGTTGCGGAACTGGGCCTGCGCCCGCGCGGCCTCGATGTCGCGCGCCCGACGCGCTGTCAAGCTGCCCGCGTGCACGCGATACAGGTAGCAATCCACGGCCAAGCGCTCCAACTGGTGGTGCTCGGAGGCCCGGAGCCAAAAGTCATAGTCCTCCGCCAGGAAGAGGTCCTCCGCATAGCCCCCCACGCGCTCGTGGACCGCCCGGCGGTAGAGGAAGGAGGGGCCGATGCAGTTCTGCACGGCCAACTCCTCCACCGGCGACACCCGGCAATGGCGCACCACCTGCCCCGCGTCGTTGATCTCGGAATAGTCGGTATAGACGACGTCAACGTCGGGATGCGCCTGGAGAAAGGCCACCATCTCGGCGAGCGCATGGGGACGAAAGAGGTTGTCGTCGGATGTCCAGGTGAGCAGGTCGCCGCTGACGCGGGTAAAGCCCGTGTTGAGCGCCGCGGGGAGGCGTCGGTTGCGGAAATGGCGAGCGCAACGGATGCGCCGGTCGGCCTTGATCCAGCGTGCGATTCGTTCGGGCGTATCGTCCGTCGAGGCATCGTCGACGATGACGAGTTCCCAGTTGGTCCACGTTTGATCCAGGCAACTCTGCACGGCTTGATCGAGATAGGCGCCTCCGTTGTGCGTAGGGAGCACGATCGACACGAGTGGGGTGTGCGTCATTCTGTTGCCTCCAATAGTATGCTGGTGATGCGTTCCGCCGCTCGTCCGTCACCGTACGGGTTGATGCGTGCCGCCATGGCGGCATACGCCTGTGGATCGCGCAGCAGGCGCAGGGCCTCGGCAACGATCCGCTTGCGATTCGTCCCTACAAGGCGCACCACGCCGGCATCGACCCCCTCGGGGCGCTCGGTGGTATCGCGCAGTACGAGTACGGGCACACCAAAGGTGGGCGCCTCCTCCTGGATTCCGCCCGAATCGGTCAGAATGAGGGTGGCGCGGCGCATGAGGTGCGCCATGTCGCGATAGCCCAAGGGCTCGATGAGGCTCACGTTGGGCACAGCTCCCAGCAGCTCGAACACGGGCTGGCGTACGTTGGGGTTGAGATGGACGGGGTAGACCAGCTGCAGCTCCCCGTCAGCGAATCCGTCGGCCAGCTCGCGGAGCGCATAGCAGATCTCGCGCAGCGGGGCGCCCAGGTTCTCGCGTCGGTGTGCCGTTACCAGCACCAACCTCTCGGCGGGAGGCAACCCCGCCAGTGGCCCCTCGGTCTCGTCGTAGGGCTGCGCCACTGTGGCCAGCAGGGCATCGATCACCGTATTTCCTGTGACGTGAATGCGAGCGTCGGGCACTCCCTCGGCGAGCAACGTCTCGCGACACCGTGCCGTGGGCGCAAAGTACCGGGTGGCCACCATGTCGGCGATGCGCCGATTCACCTCCTCAGGGAACGGCTGCAGGCAGTCGCCGGTGCGCAAGCCCGCCTCCACGTGGCCAAACGCCACGCGTCGGTAGAAGGACACTAGCGATGCCACCAGTACGGTGGTGGTGTCGCCCTGCGCCAGCACCCAATCGGGCTGGATGCCGGCGACCACCGGATCCAAGGCGCTGAACAGGGTCGATGTGAGCGACGCCAGCGACTGATCCGGCGTCATCAGGTCGAGATCAATGTCGGGGCGGATGGCAAAGAGGCGCAGTACCTGGTCGAGCATCTCACGGTGCTGGGCGGTGACGCAGACCACCGAGCGCACCTTGTCAGCGTGAGTCTCCAAGGCACGGATGACGGGCGCCATCTTGATGGCCTCGGGCCGCGTCCCGATGACGCTCAGCACGGTCAGCATGGCGCCATGCTCCCTCCTGCCCGAAACGGGGCGATGGATGGAGGCTGCGCACGCCGAGATCCCACGGGATGCTCGGGATGCCCAAACCCGGCGCGCTGCTGCGCTCCTGGACGATGCGCTGGGGGCGAGGTACAGAGGCTCACTGCTTGATCCCCTTCCAGGCCACGAACAGGCCGTCCGGCGTGGTGTCCTCGTCATGGGCGACCATCTCGTGGGTCACGCTCACCCCGTACCGCTCGAGTAGCCGGCTCATCTCGCGCACGCGGAACCAGCGCTCCCAGCGCTTGATGGAGAGGCGCCCGAGCTGGGCGGCGTTCTTGTCAATGATCACCAGGGCACCACCGGGCCTCAGCACGCGGACGAGCTCGCGTACGGCGTTCTCGATGAGGATGGCGTGCTCGAGCGCCTCCACCGTGTAGACGGCGTCAAAGCTGCCATCGGGGTAGCGCAGGTCCAGCATCGTTCCCCGGCGCGTCTCCACTCCCTGGGGGCACGAGGCCAGCAGCTCGCGCGAGACGTCGACGCCATAGAGGTGCGCGGTGGGCCAGCGCCGCTGCAATACCAGCAGGTAACGCCCCTTCCCACAGCCGACGTCCAGCACGCGCTTGCCGTCGAGGTTGCTCAGATGCTCGAGGAGGGCTCGCACGCGCCCATCCGTCTCTGCGATCTGCTTCGCGTACAGGGCCCTTTCGCGGTCAAAGTCGGCGGCGACGCGCAGCGCATAGGCATCGATAAAGAACTTGGCCGCCCAACTGATCTCTTGCGTGGGGAAGTAGCGTGCCCCGGCGCCATAGCTCCCATAGAAGCCGCCGCTGCGGTTCTGCAGCCCTTCGAGATAGTCCATAGCGCGGTCCGCCGGATCCGGCCTGCCCAGCTTGTACCAGGCGATCGCGAGCTGAGCCAGACCCGTCGAACAGACCCAGTCGACGCCGGGGTACGCGGGGATGGCGCCATCTGGCCGCTGAATCGCCTCCGCCTGCTCGAGCCCTCGTGCGGCGAGATCGAGCTCGCCGAGATCCACCAGGGCTTCCATCATGTACCCAAAGTAGTGGGACAGGGTGCTGATATCTGGCTTGAACTCGACGAGGTCGGGCAGGCGGCGGTAGCGGTCCATCGCCCGGCGCGCGGCGTCGATCCACCGCTTCTCGCCCAACCGCTCCCCCGCCTCCACGAGGGGTGGCAGCACGTACAGGTTGCCGTACTCGGAGAGCATGGTGCCGTCCTCGAACTTCCACGTATCGTAGGAGGGGGTGTGCACCACGCCCTGGGCGTCGATCTGCCCGGCGACGAAATCACAGGCGCGGCGGAGGTTGTCCTCCATTTCGGGCAAGTCGTCGAGCACCGCCAAGAACCCGCGGGCGGCCTGGGCGGTATCAAAGGTGTAGGCCACGCCATCAATAGCGGCCACGGCGCCATCGCTACGCTGTACCGCTGCCTCCCACCGCGCGAACTCGCGGGCCAAGGCCTTTTCACCCATGCGATAGAGACTCGGTATGGTGTATCCGGTAACCTCCTGCGTCGCTACAGATGCTCCCGGGTACGGGACGATGCCCTGCCCAGGAAGGCGGTTCGTGCGAATCCAGCGGATTGCCCCCTCGACGGGGTGCTCCCTGGTTGTCGGGCCGATCTCCCTGACCCTGTCCAGGGCCTGCCTCACAACGCTGCGCATTCGTGTCGCCACTATCACTCCTTGCTCATGAGAACGAGTCGGATTACCCGACGTCGGCACTGCCCGCATCGGTGCTCCGGGCGGTTGCTTCCGGCTCTGCTGCCACAGCGGCGGGCCGCAAGGCACCGAGATCCAGCACCCACGGCTGGAACCCGCGCGCAACCTTGGCGATGGCGTGGGCGATCGCCTTGGCGTGCTCAGCTTCGGCGCGGTTGCTCCAGGGGATGAACAGGTGCTCATCCTGGAACGCCATGAACCCGGGATAGTCCTCGCGCTTGGGCGCCACGTAATCCACCGCCGTAAAGGGATAGCCACTGCTCCCATAGGTGCGCAGATGGCGGAAAACCTCGTACTCAAAGACGGCACACGGGAGGTAGCGCCGCATGAGGCGCACCCCTTCGGCACGTAGTGCTTCTGCCATGTCATCAAGGCTCAGGCCAAGGACGGTGGGGTCGATCCCAAAGGCATAGACCCACCAGGAGTGGTTGCCGTCGACGAGATCGGGCGGCGGGACGATGCCATCGATCTGCTTGAGTGCGGTGGACAGCGCCTCGGCGCTGGCGCGGCGCCTGGCCAACAGCTTGGGCATGCGTCGCAGCTGGGAGCGCGCCACCGCCGCCTGGAGCTCGGTCATGCGATAGTTCATCCCCAGGAAGAGGTGCTCGCGCCCCAGGTCGCGGCTCCACCCCTTGTCGGCGAACAGCGCCGCCCGCCGCAGGAGGTCGTCTCGGTTCACGATGGTCACGCCACCGTCCCCGCAGGTGATCTGCTTCGATTGCTGCAGGCTGAAGCACCCGAGATCGCCAAAGGTGCCAACCTTGCGACCGTGGTACTCGGCCATGTGGGCCTGCGAGCAATCCTCGATCAGCGCGATGTCGTGCTGTCGCAGCAGCTCGACAATGGGATCCATCTCTGCCGGGCGCCCAAAGAGGTGCACCAGGATGACCGCGCGCGTGCGCGGTGTGATGCGCGCGGCGATGGTCTCCGCGGTCATATTCCCCGTGGTGGGGTCCACATCGGCGTACACGGGGATGCAGTGGCACGCCAGGATGGGGATGATCGTGCCGAGATCGGTGATGGGGGTGGTGATGATCTCATCCAGTGGCTCAGGATTGATGGCGCCCAGGGCCACGTGAATGGCCGCCGTCCCCGACGTCGATGCGACGGCGCCGAGGCTGCCGTACGCGCGGGCGAACTCGGCCTCCAGGGCCTCGACCTGGTAACCATAGGTGCGACTTATGTTCTTGCTGGCGATCACGCGCGTCAGGCGGGCGAGCTCGGGCAGGCCGACGCACGGATCGGACGAGAACCAGCGGATGGCGGCGCGCTCGCCACCGTCTACGGCGAGCCGCGCCGCCTGAGACGACGCTTCTCCCACCGATAAGGCCGGCTGGATGAACGCATCCCGACGCGGCACGCCCTGACGCGGGGCGTCGCGTCGCGGTGCGTCGCTGTAGAGCTGTCGGATCACGTCCCCACGGTTCTCCACGGGGAACGCGACCGGCTCGCCGGTGCGCGCCGACTCGTACAGGGCAAGGATCATCTCGACCGCTTGGACCGCCTGGTCGGTATTGCTGGCGTACCGCAGCTGGTGCCCACACACCCAGTCGGCGAACTGGTGGAACTGCCGCGCGCGGTAGTGAGCCTCCGGCACGTCCTGGCCCTCGCGCTGCACCTCTCCGTTGAGTGTCCAGTGGGTTGGTGTGACCTCGATGGCGCCCTGGTCGCCGTCCACGGTCAGGCCAAAGAATGCCGGCGCGAGATCGCCCGTGCGGAACCAGAACTCGACGCCTCCCGAGAAGGTAATCTTGCCCGCGGCGCTGTCTTCCACGGGGAGCCCCTGGTACACGCCGCCGCGGCCGCGCGTGCAGCGACACTCGGCGCTCACGGGCACCGGGTCGCCGATGAGCATGCGCGCGGCGTCGACGAGATGCGGGCCATTGTCGGCCAATGCGCCTACCACGTGCCCCCGCACGCGCTGCACAGTGCCGATCTCTCCCGCTTGAATGGCGCGCGCGGCGGCCACAAAGCAGGGGTGAAAGCGGTACTGATGGCCACCCGCCAGCTTGATGCCGCGAGGGCGGCAGGCGGCGAGCATACGCTCGATATCATCGAGCTGCAGCGCGAGCGGCTTTTCGCACAGGATGCCTCGCGCGCCCGCTTCGGCGGCCGCCACCACCGCCTCGGCATGGTCATCCGGCCAGATGCAGACACTGACGAGGTCGGGGTGCATGTCGGCGAGCATTTGCCGGTAGCTACGGTATGCCTTGATGCCCGGCCAACGATCGAGGGCGTCGGCCAGGGGGGACACGCGCGCGTCACTCACGGCGACCACCTCTACGACGCCCGAGTCGCGATAGCCGTTGATGTGCGTGGGCGCGATGGCGCCGCACCCGATCACTACGGCTTTGAGGGGAGGGTGCACGGCACGCTGGACCAACCGTGGTACGCGGCGCGCCACCGACGTAGCACGGACTGCGCCTCGGCGAGCGAGGCCTCGCAGAGCGAGGGGACCAATCGTCGCACTCACAGTCACGCCTCCTCTCGTACCTTGTTTCGGACGGTGATCGACTCGGGATGCCGCACCCCCGGCATGGCACCGTCGGGCAAGGGATTCAGATGCGAGGAGGGAGCACCCACCGCGGTCACCATCATGTTGAACCCATACTCATCGCTCAGGTGCAGCCACCCCTGGTACACGTTCGACTCACGCCAGCTCCCCGCCCAATCGGCGGTGGTGTTCCAGCGGTACACCGGCGTCCACGTATCTCCATAGTCCTCACTGAGCAACAACTCGGGCAGCAGGCCCTGTGGCGGGTTGACATCGAGGCTATGGCTGGCAAGGAACACGCCGTACCCAAAGTGACGAATCCAGACGATGTTGCGGCGGGGCTTGAGGTGAAGGCGCGACTCCCAGGTCACTCCGCCGTCGCGTGACTTCCACACATCGCTGGACCATCCGGCATCCGAACCGAGGAGCAGTGTGGACCCGTAGGAGGCGATGGCCGTGAGGTTGCGGCCCGCACGGACGATGCGCCAGCTGTCTCCGTTGTCCGTGGAGCGGTACAGAATGCTTAGCGAATCTCCGGTGGCGGCATAGACGGTGCCCTCGTCGGTGCTGTGAACGGCATGGACGTGCCGCTCGCCCGGGACGTACAGCACCTCCTCCCACGTCTCGCCCCAGTCACGGCTGCGGTGCACGCGACACGAGATGGCGTGCTTGCTCGTGTACTCGCCAGCAAACAGATACCCCGTCGTGGGCTGCTCACACATGCGCCAGAAGCCACGATCGGGATTGGCGCCCAGGTGCAGGACGGTGGTCCAGGTGTTCCCGCCGTCAGTGCTGCGCCGCAGCCTGCCGCTGCCCATGGCGTTCCAGTAGACATAGTCGCGGGAATCCACAAAGACCAGATAGCACGTCTCACCGGAAGGTAGGCGGTCGACGGGCTCCATGGTCCTGAAAAAGTCGCGTGTGCGGTACAATACCGAGCCTTTACCCCCAAAGCCGATGCCATCGGAAGTAAACGCCGCACATTCGACGGTCTGCGTCGGATAGACGAACCGAACACGTGGGTGTGGTGCGATGTCTGGGGGCGTGTTCGGCCCCGCACCGCCTAGCCATTGGGTGGCGGTGGTAATGCTGTCAGAGAGTGTTCTGGACACAAAGCGCTTCATCCTTCCCATCGTTCGAGCCTCCATGTGGCGGGGCACCCGACGATCCCAGGCCACGGGAGGCTGTTTCGGGCACTGCCGACCTGAGCCGTAGTGGCGTGTACAGACCGGCATCACTCGTCTAGCGCCGTGAAGAGATCGTTGCGGATACTCGCGATGCTATGTCCGAGGCATGGTCTGATGAGCGGTGGGCCTGGATGTGGCTGATGTGTGGCCGGAATGCGAGCGAGCTGTTGCTGCGAGGTGGGATGGTGGAGCCGCTGATGGCAACGGCGCCCTACGCGGACACGATACGTTTCACCCGTCGCGCCACACGCGACGGTACGGACTTGGCGCGGCGCGCCAGGTGCGCCGCTGACGATAACCGGATCCAGGACATGGGCCACCGGCGGAGGCGCAGCGCCTCCGCGTAGATGGCCATCTCGAGGCGGTCGACGGCGCGTCGGTCAAAGGGCTGAGCGGCTTGGATGGCTCCCTGCGACAGCGCGCGTCGATAGGCCTCGTCCTCGCATACCCTGCGGATGGCCCGCGCGATGGCGCGTGGGTCCTCATAATCCCGCACGAGGTATGCGCTGACACCATGGGTGAGAAACTCGTTCATCGGGGCGATGTCAGAGGTGACGATGGGGGCGCCGCAGGCGGCCGCCTCGAGGAAGACGATCCCAAACCCCTCCCAACGGCTGGGCGTACACATGCAGTCGCACCACGAATACCAGAGTGGCAGCTCCGAGTTGGGCACGCTCTCTACCCAGAAACAGCGCTGGGAAACGCCCACCTCCTCAGCCAGCTCTAGGTATGGTCCCCAGTCACCACGCCCGACGAGCACGGCCGCATAGTCCTCCGGGAGCAGTGCGAGGGCGCGGATGAGGGTATCCTGGTTCTTTTGCGCGTCGACGCGCCCCACCAACAGGATGTGCCGCCCGGGCGGAAAGCGTTCCGCTACAGTGCACAAGCGATCGGGCTCGCGAATGGGGCGGAACACGTCGAGATCGACCCGATTCGGCAGGATGCGGATGCGCCGCGGCGCGGTGCCGATGCCTTGCACGCATGTGGCCACTGCCTGAGAGACGCATACGACGAGGTCGGCGTGTGCTACGGATCTGTGCAGGAGCTTGGGATTGGTGTCGTGGACACTGACCACCACGGGCACGCCGGGAACGCGATTCCCGACGACGAGATCGGCCGGCCAAAAGCCGCCGTAGGCGCGCACTATGTGCGGACGTAGCTCCCGCAGGGTGGCGCGGAAGCCTCGCTCCGTCACGCCCATGATCGTCATCCCGTGGGCGCGGCGCTGGCCCGTCTCTCGCGGACTCGCGGCGAACACCTCGGCAAACATGCCCCCTGGGTTAAAGTACTGCTCGATCCAATCGAGGCCGTCACGCTCATAGTCGCTGATGGGGTCCGTCGGTACCACCACCAGGCGCAAGCCCTCCGGCGTGATGGAGGCAAAGCCGCTCTCCTCAATCATGAGCCCCCCAACCCTCGACGCGCCTGGGTCGGGGCCACGGGGGCAACCGCTGCGGCGCGCGGATAGCCGTACACCGGTGGCAACTCGCGGCGCACGCGACGGTCGATGTAGGCGATGGTTGCCTCTGAGAGGTGATCTCTGTAGCCGCCGACCACGCCCCGGCGCACCTTGTAGGCTTTTTCGATTCCGCGAGGCGATGGCGCCAATGCTACGATCCCTAGCGTGTTCTCCCTCTCCATGCGCCGCATGTTGTCAAAGCTACCAAAGGCGATGCATTCGTCGATGATGGCGTCGCTGATGCCCCGCATCCCCAGAAACTCGGCGGCTCTGCGGAACACGCCGGCCGTGTCTGCCTGCATGTCCTCGTAACGAACGAGATGGATGCCGCTGGGCCGGCGCCTGTCCCGGTGCCAGGCGCGGTAGAACTGCAGGTACTTGGTCAGCCCGAACTCGCGGTCATAGACCAGCTCGTCCACCGTTCCCCAGTACGGCGTCGCCTCATCCCGGTACGCATAGTGCATGTAGAGCGAGACCAACGTGTCTTTGGGGTCACGGATCAGGAGCACGACGCGCTTGCCCGCATAGCGCCGGTGATCGCGCTGTACCCGGGGATAGTCCCCTTCCGGGAAGGACGTCATGTCGTAGGTCACCTCGATATGCGGGACGTGCGCCGGCGGCGGCTCGTCCCCCTCTCTCTGAGGGTGGAGTACCTGGGAGAGCCACGCCTCGTCAAGGTTGTAGTAGCGCACCAGCGCCATGCGCAGCATCACCTGAAACCACGTGTTGCCCACCTTTGGATAGCCGACGACGTAGGCGTCACGGTGCGGCCACACGACCGTGTTGCGAGCGAGCAGGCGCCGTAGGCGCGCTCTGGTCGCCGCAGCGCGTTCGCCACCACGGGAAGGAGGCGGCCCGATGCGCTCTACCGCTCGGTTGACGAGGGAAGAAAGTGTCGTGCGTGTTGCAGCCTTGTCCTTCGGTTGCCTCACGCGTTCCACTCCTTTGGCTAGCGTAGGCCCACGTATCGACTGGGCCCAACAATCGAGTCACCCACGACGGCCATCGCGTTGTTCAGCGATGACCACTCGGACTTTTGCGCCACGACGCCCTGGTGGTCGAGGAGCCGGCCTCCCCCCAAGTAGTCGCCGAGCTGCACGTTGATCGTCGTGGCGCTTTCGACATAATCCATGCATTCCGACACCGGTGAAGAGCGGCCGATGGCCAGGTCGATGGAGTAGGTTCCCTCACGCAGGCGGATGTCGCGGATGCGACACTCCAGCGTCCCTTCGCGCTCCAGGCTGAGGTCACAGTGATCATGGGTGCTGCTCACCGACATGATGCGGTGCCCCACGTCGTTCAAAAAGTGGATCATGCAGTAGGGGGCCTTGATGGGCTCCCTGACGGCATACCCCACGCGCAGGATGAGCGTATCGCCGGTGCGAAACTCGGAGGACACCGACCCGTCGGGACGGTGCGTCGAGATGGACGTCAGAATCGGGTACTCCTCGGAATCGCGCCCGGGGGCATTTCGCAGATCGACCACCCCCGACTCTGCCGGCCGTACCGACTGCAGATAGTGGTGGATCGCCTCGCTTGCGGGCCCCATATAGGCACAGGTGCCGTTGGAGAGGAAGAGCGCCTTGGGACAGAGGTTCAGGATGGCGTCCATGTCATGGCTGATAAAGAGAACGGTTCGCCCCTCCCGGGCCACGCTGCCCATCTTGCCGAGGCACTTTTTCTGAAAGGCGGCATCACCCACGGCGAGCACCTCGTCGACCAGCAGGATCTCGGGCTCGAGGTGTGCCGCCACGGCGAACGCCAGGCGGACGTACATGCCGCTGGAGTAGCGCTTGACGGGCATGTCGAGGAAGCGTTCGATCTCGGCAAAGGCGACAATCTCGTCAAAGCGCAGGTCGATCTCGTGGCGGCGCATGCCGAGGATGGCGCCGTTGAGATAGATGTTCTCCCTGCCGGTAAGCTCCGGGTGAAAGCCGGTACCCACCTCTAGGAGCGACCCCACGCGCCCCTCAATGATGGCGCGCCCCTCTGTGGGCTCGGTGATCCGCGAAAGTATCTTGAGGAGCGTGCTCTTGCCCGATCCGTTGCTGCCGATGATGCCGATAACCTCACCCTGTTCTACCTGGAACGTCAGGTTGCGCAGGGCCCACAGGGTCTCGTCCCGGGCCTCTCGGCCTCGCCGCCGGGTTCGCAGCCACGCATGGGGTGCGCGCAACGCCGCCGTGAGCGCTTCGCGTAGGGTGTCCTTGCGCTCCCGCGTATGCCCGATGTGATACCGCTTGCCGAGACCCTCAACGGATACAGCCACGCGACTCACGTGATTTCACCCATCCCTAGATAATGTCTGCAAAGCTACGCTCGGTGTAGCGGAAAAAGTACGCCCCGCTGATGAGCACGACCGCCGTGATGGAGGCGGACACGGCGACGAGCGGGAGGCTCAGATGCGTGCTCGCCATCACGTTGCCCAGCAGCGCCTTCCGGAATCCCTCCACGACGCCCGTCATCGGGTTCAGGCCCAACAGCAAGTGAAAGCGGTCCCCTACCAGGGTGCTGCCGTACACGACGGGTGTTGCGTACATCCAGATCTGTAGCAGGAAGGGAACGATGTAGTTGATGTCGCGGTAGCGGACGTTCAGTGCCGAGAGCCACAGCCCAAACCCCAGCGCCGTCGCCGAGGCTAGCAGGACGAGCCCGGGCAGAAAGATGGCCGCGGGTGTGGGCGAGATGCGATAGGCTACCATCAGGATGAGCAGCAACACGGAGGCGATCACCAGGTCGATCAGTCCCGAGAGCACACCCGACAGCGGGATCAGCATGCGCGGAAAGTACACCTTGGTGACGAGATTCGAGCTGTAAACCAGGCTCGTTGAGCTGCGGTTCAGCGACGAGGCGAAATAGTTCCAGGGGATGAGGGCGGATAGCACGAACACAGGATAGGGAGCCTCCTCAGAGGGTACCTGCAGGAGGATGCCGAACAGCACGGTAAAGATCATCATGCTGACGACGGGTTGGAGCACGATCCACATGATCCCGAGTGCCGTTTGCTTGTAGCGCACCTTGACGTCACGCCACACGAGGAAATAGAGCAGTTCGCGGTACTCCCACAAGGTGCCGAGATCCAGAGATGGCAGACCACGGCTTGGCTTGATGATGTGCTGCCGCCGCATGGGGACGTCAAACACCCTCGTGGTGGGCAAACCCTCAAATGCCGATCGCATCCGAGTCCGCACGACTCTCTCCTTCATCCGTCATGTGTGAGGCAACCATATCGGGGAGGGGAACGGCGATGGCCTCACCCTCGACAAAGCCACGTTGCGCCAAGAGGTCGATGATGCGCGCGGCGTTCTCATAGGGGCTGTGTGCGACGGTATTCAGGACGATATCGGGCTCGGTGGGAGGCTCGTACGGATCGTCGATCCCGGTGAATCCCCGAATTTCGCCCCGACGGGCGCGAGCGTACAAGCCCTTGGCATCGCGGCGTTCACACACCTCGAGGGGAGTGTCGGCATAGACCTCCACGAAATGCTCCGGGCCGACCATGTTGCGCACATCGTTGCGGGTAGACCGGTACGGGCTGATGGCGGCGCACACGGCGACACCGCCGTGGCGTACGATCTCGGATGCCACATACCCGATGCGACGGATGTTGATGTCGCGATCCTCGCGGCTAAAGCCGAGGCCGCGTGACAGGTGCGTGCGCACCACATCACCGTCGAGGACCGTTACCTGCCGACCGCGCTCCTGCAAGCGTACCGTCAGTACGGCGGCGGTGGTGGACTTGCCCGAGCCGCTGAGGCCGGTGAACCAGATGCACACGCCCTGACGGTGGCGTGGCGGGTATGCTTCCGCGAGGATATCAGCGACCTCGGGGCGTGTGAACCATTCAGGCAGCAGGCGCCCCGTATCGAGATACTGCTCGCGCACCTGGGTGCCCGAGATCTCGGCCGTGCGCGTGCCGTCGGGCACCTTGTCGGCCTCTTCATAGCGATCCTCATCGGGTAGGTAGACGAGGGAGCCAAACGGGATCACGGCGACACCCAGCTCTTCCGCGTGGCGACAAACGAGCTCCTGGGCATCGTAGGGGCCATAGAAGGGGACGCCCTGCGAATCGAGGCCCGGGCCGGCGTGATCGCGCCCCATGATGAGGTGATTGGCGCCATAGCTGCGGCGGATCAGGGCGTGCCACAACGCCTCGCGCGGGCCAGCCATGCGCATTGCCAGGGGCAGCAACGCCAGCAGGACGCGTCGCCGGTCATAGTAGTGGCGCACCAAGGCGCGGTAGCTGCGCACGCGGGTAAAGTGGTCCACGTCTCCAGGTTTCGTCATGCCGACGGCGGGATGCAGTAGGAGGGAGCCGTCGACGGCCTCGCAGGCGCGTTTGGTCAGCTCTTCATGGACGCGGTGCATCGGGTTCCGCGTCTGAAAGGCCACCACGTTGGATCGACCGAGGCGCGCCAAACGCTGGCGTGTCTGCGTGGGGGTCAGCCGGAGCTCGATAAAGTCATAGTGTCGCGGGAGCCGCAGCACACGCAGGCGTCCGGCGATGTTGTACCGCCCCCAGCCGTGCATCTCGGCCACCAGCGGGTGGCGGGTGTCCAACGTCCCGTATACGGCGCACGCCTCCTCATCGAGGCTCCAGCAATAGACCTCTTGGACGGTGAGAACGGCGAGGATGTCGTTCCTCGCATCGCGCAGAGCCACATCCGCATCGAGGGTGATGCCGTGGAGCGAGGGGACGGGCAGCGTGATGGGGATGGGAAATAGAAAGCCGTTGGTGAGGCGCATCGTTTCCAGAACACACGCATAGTCGGCGCTCCCCATGAACCCGTCCAGTGGCGAAAACGCCCCCGTCGCGAGCAACTCCAGGTCACACTCGGTGCGTGTCGAGACTTGGATGGAAGGCAACTGGGAGGCATAGCTGTGGAGGGTGCTGCGCTCTTCGTGCGGCACCATGAGATCCACCAGCATCTGTCCGTACGGTGCGATCAACTCGGACATCCTCAATCCAGCCTCCTCAGAGGGTTTTTCCGCAGCCGGGAACGTGTCAGTGGTAGTAGTACTGGTGCCGCTTGAGCCGCACACGGTTAAAGACCGTTCCCAGAATATGCGCTCCGGCCTGCTCCTCCATCGTCCGGCGCACGCGCAGTGCCGCCCGTCGGCTGGTGGTCTGTGCATCCACGAGGAGCAGAACGCCATCCGCATGGGATGCGAGAATGGCGGCATCGGGCACGACGAGCGCGGCCGGGCTGTCGAGCAGGAGCACGTCATAATCACGCCGGAGGTCTTCAAGCACGACGCGAAAGTGCGTCGACGCGAGCAGAGACGTGGGGTCGCTGGCCGGTCCACCGGCACGTAGCACGCTGAGGTTCGGTATGGATGTGGGCTGGATGTAGCCCTTGGCGCTCTCGCCGCTGCACAAGAGCTCGGACAACCCTTGGCCGTTCGCCAGGTTGAACATGCGGTGCAGCTGCCGCTTGCGCAGGTCGCCATCGATAATCAGGGTCCGCCGCCCCAATGCGGCCATGGCCACGCCCAAGTTGGCCACCACGAGGCTCTTGCCCTCCTGTGGGGCGGCGCTGGTGCACAGGAGCACCTGGGGAGCGTTGCGACCGCCGGAGAGTAGGATCGACGTGCGCAACCCCCGAAAGCATTCGGCCTCTCGGGAGCCGGGGCGCGATTGGAGAATGAGGGGCCCGTCGGATGGCCGCATCCGGCTGACGGCACCCAGCACCGGCACCCCAAGGGCGCGCGAGTGCCCCGGTCCCTCCCACTTGAGCCGGTCGTCCGTCAGCTCGATCAGTAGGACGCCGCCAAAGGCGAGGCCCAGGCCCGCGAGCCCGGCCACGCCAACCACCAGGGGCAAGCGGCTGGGCACCGGAGTGCCCAACGGTGCCTCCTCGACGATGGTCAGGGTGTTGGGGCTCTGCTCGCTCACGATGGACTGGTAGAGGGTGGAGTAGGCCGACTGGTACAGGATCCACACGCGCTCGAGGGCGGCGATCCGCTCCTCACCCTCTGCGATCTCGGCGGCCGACGTCAGCTCGGCCAGACGGGCACGCTCGGCCTCGAGATCTCGGGTTACCGTCTCGATACGCGCCCGCAGGTCGATGAGCTGCTTCTCGTTAAAGCTGCGCTCCTCCGCATCCTGCCGGGCGCCAGGACTCTGGATGATGAGCTCATTCGCCAAGGCGTTGGCGATGGCCGACGCCCACTCGGGGTGGAGATCGGTGACCTCGATCTCGAGCAGCTGCGACTGCGGCTGAACCCGTGCGGTGATCTGCTCTGCTAGAGCCTCTGGCGTTGTCGACAGGCCGAGCTTGTCGATGACGGCGCGGGTGACGGGTTGCCGCTTGACCAGCTGGGCGTAGGACTGGGCCAGCATGGTACTGATGGCCACCGCATTGGGGTTCGGGTTCGCCGTCCAGATGCTGCCGCCGACCATCAGCGTGGCTTGTGCCTGGTAGAGCGTGGGCTGTTGTGAGGCCAGTCGGTAGCTCAGCAGGCTCGGCACGATGACGCCCAAGACCAGCAGCCACCACCACTTTTTGGCGACGCCGAGGTACTGGCCGATGGGATTGGCCTCCGGCGTCGCCACCTGCTCCGCGGGGCGCCTCGTGGGCATGGTCCGCTCCCATTGCCTGCGCACTCTAGTAAGCGCCATGGCCGCGTATCACCGCTGGAATGGTGCGGAACAAGAGCTGGAGGTCGAGCCAGATGGAGTAGTTGCGGATATAGTACATATCAAGGCTTACCCTTTCATCATACGATAGATCGCATCGCCCGCTGACCTGCCACAGGCCGGTAATGCCCGGCTTGACGGTGAGAAGGTTCATGCCCCACTTGCCGTAGCGCGCGAGCTCTTCCTGGGTGATCATTCGGGGGCCGACGATGCCCATCTCGCCGCGAAGCACGTTCACGAGCTGTGGCAACTCGTCGAGGCTCGATCGTCGCAAGAAGCGACCGATGCGCGTGACGCGCGGGTCATCCTTGAGCTTGAACTGCTCATCAAAGCGCTGTCGCAGCTCGGCATCGTTGGTGAGGACGGCATCGGCGTCGGTCACCATCGTCCGGAACTTGTAGGCGTCAAAGGCCTTGCCGCCCAGGCCGATCACCCGCCGTCGGTAGATCACCGGCCCCGGGGAGTCGAGCTTGACCAGGAGTGCCGTGAGTAGCAGCAGCGGTGCCAGGATGGTGAGCGCCGTCAGGGCGAGGGCATAGTCCAGCGCCCCTTTGAGGAAGGCGCTCAAGCCGGTCAGGCGTACGCGATCGAGGCTCAACAGCGGGACGTTGCCGAACTCGCGAACGCGCATCCCTGTCGTCATGATCTCATAGATACCCGACGCCAGGCGCATGCTGATGCTTGGCGAGGTGCCATACGTCTGAAAGATCGCCACCAGACGGTCTCGCGGGATGGCGTCGGGCACCAGGATGACCTCGCTCACCTCCTGGTCGGAAACCAGCGTGCTCAAGGCATCGATGGGCCCAAGGACGCGGAGTCCTGCCACCACCTCAGCGTGCGGGGGCAGGGCGTCGTCGAGGAACCCGATGATGGCCAGGCCGCTGCTGGGGGCGCAGGCGAGCTGCTCGGCGATGGCGCGTCCCTCGGGCCCCGCGCCCACAATCACCGTCGGGCGCATCAGGTGGCCGCGCGCTCGCAAGAGCGCGATGACGCGGCGCACGCCAAAGCGCGCCAGAATATCGAGCACGATGACAAAGAACCAAGAGAGCAGCAGCCATCCTCGGGCTACGACGAGGCCCGGCTCGACAAAGCTGGTGAACACGACGACCATCATGCCCATCGTCGAGGCATTGACCACGCCCGCATACTCCTGTGTGCCCCGAAGGGTGCTCTGGCGATCGTAGAGGCGAAAGAGGGCAAAGATGGCCAACCAGCATGGCAACATCCACAGGGCCAGGTTGCGATAGATGTCGACGGCCATGGCGGCGTCCTCGTAAAAGATCTCCCAGCCGGTCGAAAAGCGCACCACGTATGCCAGGATGAACCCCACCGTTATCGCCAGGGTATCTGCGCCGAGGAGCACCAATGTCAGCGAGATGCCCTCCTGAGAGGGGCTCAACGACTGCGACGCCCGGGCCGCGGGCATCGAGGGTCTACGACCAGCAATACGATCCATCTCTCCTCCAGGCGAACACCGTTCGCAACAGGTATCTAGCGCGCGACGCCTCGTAGTGCTACTGGCCCGGGTGGCGAGTGGTAATCCATGCGAGTTGCTGCAAGCCGATATCGAGTGCCGAGCGCACGACGCTCAGGCTGTTGATGCTCTTGATAAAGGTCCAGATCGGCCCCGGGCGCAACGCCCATTCTCGGAAGGCACGTTGCGCATGGCTCTCCAACTGCTCGGCCGAGAGGTGCGGATACGCCAGGACGGTGGAGCGGTCCATGTCCACGTCCTCCCACGCGGCTCCCGGCCGAATCCAGCCCTGCTCGATCACTTCGCGGTAGAACGGGGTGCCGGGGTGCGGCGCGGCGATGTGGAACAGGGCAAGGTCGAGAGGTAGGCGCTTGGCCAGCGCGATGGTCTGGTCGATGGTCTCTTCCGTCTCGCCGGGCAGGCCGATGATAAAGTAGCCCCAGTTCTTGATCCCCGCCTCACGCGCCCAACGGAGGGCCTGCTCGGCCTGCTCCGGTCGGTATCCCTTGTGAATGCGACGGAGGATCCCCTCGTTGGCCGACTCGATCCCCCAGGAGATGAGCCAGCAGCCCGCCTGTGCCATGGTCGCCAGCAACTCGGGGTCCACAAAGTCGACACGGCTGTTACATGTCCAGCGCATGCGCAGGTTCGCCTCGCGCATACGCTGGCACAGCGCCATCACCTGTTCGCGGTTCACCGTAAAGAGGTCCGCGTACATGTGCACGGTCTGCACGCCGAGCCGGTCGAGCTCGCGGAGCTCTTGCACGATATTGTCGGCCGAGCGCACGCGAACACACTGCCCGTAGGTGACGTGCTTGATACAGAAGCGACACCCCGCCGGGCAGCCACGGCTGGTGACGACAAAGGAGTACGGGCCACCCAGCAAGGGCATGCGGTAGCGCTCGAGGGGAAGCAAGCGGTGCAGGGGGAGAGGAAGGGCGTCGAGGTTGGCGATAAGCGGGCGCGGCGCGTTCGTCGTGATCTCACCGTCGCGGCGCCAGACGAGGCCCTTGACGTGGGCCAAGGGCACGGGGCCGTCTGCCGCGGACCACTCGGGATCGGTCGTGCGCAGGAGCGTCTGCACCCAACGCGGTGTTTCACGCTCCTCCAGCACGTCGACCAGCTCACGGAGTGTCAGCTCGGGCTCCCCTTGCAGAACAAAGTCGAGGGCGGGAAAGGCCTCCATCGTCTCCTGGGCCATGGGCGTCACGTGGGTGCCAAAGGCGATGGTGCGCGCTCCGAGCGACCGGGCGAGGAACACGCCATACATGTCATTCGTCAGTGTGGGCGCTGTGGCCTGCGTGACATAGTATCGCGGGCGCAGGCGGCGGAGCGTGGCGGCAAAGGTGGGCCAGTCGACGTGGTCGGCGATGGCGTCAATGATCTCGACCGAGTAGTAGGGGTGTAAAAGCGCCGCCAGCTGCGCGAGCTCTACCTGGGCCCAGAGCATGCCCTCACGCGAGCGCCGGCCCACGCGGTGCTGCGAGCGGATCCAAATGCCGCCGTCGGGCGCAGGCGGGTTCACCAGGAGCACGTCCAGTGCGTGGCCTGGCTCATTGCTGGCGGTCATCGGCTGTACGGATCGCTGAGCGTTCATCGTCGCTCTCAACCCCCATGGCGGGCGCCACGGACGACATTCGGGCGAAGTGGCGCCTCTTGAGCTTGTTGCCCTGCGCGGTCGCGAATTGCCATCTCCTCTCGATGGCTGAGCTCCTCCAATACGCGCATCAGTAGCCACGAGGTGGTGAGCTGGAGGCCCACCAGGAGGAGGAGAGCGCTGCCCAGCTGGTAGAGCCACAACCGCGACACGGGCCAGCCGCCCACGCCCAGGAAGAGGGTGACGAAGCCCAGCAGCGCGCCTGCGGCACCCGTTGCCAGTCCAAACCAGCCAAAGTGCCGCTCGAGGGGTGGATCAAAGATGGGGCGGCCCAATAGGCCCTGGCGCACGGGGTGCTTGTGAAAGAGCCCGACGAGGTGGCCAAAGGTTGCGCCGAGGGCAAAGGTGCTGACGCCAGCAACGGCTAGCACCAGCGCAGCGAACACGCCAAAGATACCCCATGGCCCGAGGGTATCGATCCCCTGGAGTCGCGCGGTCACCAGGGCCGCACCGATCACGCCAGCGATTCCCAGGGCGCCGAGCCCCACCAGCCCCAGGACGCGCACCGGGTTGTAGCCCAGGGCGGTCCAGAGGATGGTGCGCAAGAAGCGGGCGCCGTCGCGCACCGCGCTCAGCTTGGAGCGCCCCACGCGCTCGCGGTAGGGGATGGGGACCTCGACCATGCGGAGCTGCTCGTGGAGGGCGCGGGTGCTCATGGTGGGGGTAAAGTGGAGCCCGTCCGGCAGGGGATAGAGATAGTCCAGCGCCCCACGCCGGAGCACGCGCATGCCGCTGGCCGAGTCGCTGACGCGCGCGTTGCCCACCACGCTCAGCAGCCCGGCAAAGAGCCGGTTGCCGATGCGTCGCACCATGGGCATTCCTGACTCACCCCATGCATCGGCGTCGCCAGGCGCCGAGGCGTCCTTGGGGGGAGGCAGCATACGCGAACCGATGACCAGGTCGGCGCCCTCTGCGATGGCGGCGCGACACAGGTCGGGGAGATGCTCGGCGGGGTAGGTGCCGTCGGCGTCCAGGAACGCCAGGAGACTCCCTTGGGCCACCGAGAACCCCGTCTTGAGGGCGGCGCCATACCCGCGATTGGCAGCATGACGGACCAGCCGCACCTGGCCAAAGCCGGCCACTACCTCGGCGGTACGATCCACCGAGCCATCGTCCACCACGATGACTTCCAAACCCGTAACGCCCAGTTCGTGCAACCGCGGCTTCACGGCCAAGACGCGCCGCACGATATCGCCGATACCGTCTTCTTCGTTGAGAGCTGGGATGACGACTGATAGTGTCTCCGACATGCTCTCTCCCTAATAGTAAACCGGTACTCCGGTTGGCGGCGGACAGTCTCCGACCTCGCGGATGACGCACGCGGGGACGCCCGCCGCCACGGTGTGGGGGGGGACATCGCGGGTGACCACGGCGCCAGCGCCGATGACCGCGCCCCGACCAATACGGACGCCGTCAGTGATGATGGCCCCCGCTCCGATCCACACGTCGTCCTCGATGACGATTCCCTCAGCGGTGATCCCCTGATCAACGAAGGAGCAGGTGGGGTCGCTAAAGACGTGGTTCACCGCCAAGATCTGTACCATTGGCGACGTGAATACGCGATTGCCGATGGTGACCCCTCCCTGCCCACGCACCACGTTAAACTCGCCGATGAGGCTGTCATGTCCGATGCGGATGCCAGCGTGGGGCAGGTCGCGAAAGTTGTACACGTGCAGCTCGGCATGGTGCATCACCATGCTGTTCTCACCGATCTCGATGCCACCGGGGCAGGCGTGGAGGTAGACACCCACATCGAGGTACACCCCGCGATGGAGGGTGATGCTGTTCGCCTGCACCAGCCGCACCCCCGCCTCGATGGCGGGCAGCCCGTGGCTTCGCAGGATGGGCCGGTAGGCCAGGGCGCGTAGCCCCACACCGAGAATCCCCGGCACCCAACCGAGGGCGCTAAAGAGCGTCTGCTCGAGGACGTAGCGGCCCAGACCCGACGCCTGGCGGTCGAGATAGCAGCGCAAACGCTGCGCCGTCCGCGGCGGGTTTCGCTGCGCGGCCCACGCTCGGTAGGCATCCATCCGTTGCGTCACTGCGATCCTCTATCCTCTGACGGGCCAAGCCGCCGATGCACAGTGGCGATGTGCGATGGAAGGCGATCGGGCGATGAACCGTGCGATGTCAGAAAGCGGCGGTGATCTGTGGCGTGGCGTGTCGTGAGCGGGGGTGTGGGGAGGTTGGGCGTCAGTTGCGAGCCGGCTCGATCGGCGGTGCGGCGGGCGGCACCGTGCGCGCCTCCAGCCGCCACTGGGCCATCTCAAGGGGTCGTTCGGACCCTACGGGAAACGCGTCCACCAGTATCGCGTCGACTGCTTCGCGAATGCTCGGAAAGACGCGATAGCGTTCCGTCACGATAGTGTCTGCGGGTGGGGCATCGAGGCCGGTGCGCACGAGCAGGCACCGGCATCCGACCGCCATGCCGGCTTCCATGTCCGAGAGCTTGTCGCCGATGAGGTAGCACCGTGCCAGGTCGAGGCCGTGTTCCCGCGCTGCCTGTAGCAGTAAGCCGGGCTGCGGCTTGCGACAGGCGCACCCTTCGTCGGGTGTGTGGGGGCAGACATAGATCGCCAGCACGCAACCGCCCGCTCGGCGCAGGACCTCCACCATTCGCTGGTGCAACCCATCCACCGTCGCAGCGGTGACGATGCCCCGGTGGATGGCGGACTGGTTGGTGATGACGATCACATCGAGCCCGGCGCGCGTGAGCGCCACCAGCGCCTCGACGGCGCCGGGAAGGAAGCAAAAGTCGTCCCAACGGGTCACATAGTCACGGCGCTCACGGTTGATCACGCCGTCACGATCGACGAACACAGCGGTTCGCGATGGGGGGCGGTTGCTGGCGGACTGCTCAAGGGTCATGTCAACTGCTCGCTCGCGTGCTCTTTGGGCTAGGCGCTGCGCGTGAGAGCAACGGTGGGGTATCAGAGCAGGGGAGGGTACTGAAGCAGTGCGTTCGGTGGAGCTTGAGGCTCGCGCAGCCGTGTCGATTATAGCATGCTTAGGTTAACGCCAAGTAACGATCCCGTTAACGTTCGCTTAAACCATCGACGCATCGCGCCGCTCGCTGCTAGGCCGTGTCTCAAGAATGCACCCGATGGAGAAACGAATTCGCCCGAGCGTAAGTGAGAGGCCTTGATACCCATCGACACGGTTTCTCGCCATGCTCAGAACGACGCTGTGATCCTTTCTCCACTTACTACCTAGACGCGCCCAGCGGCGGCATTGCACAGGGCCAAATAGCTGGTAATGAGGTGAATCAGCACCACGTGCAGGTCCTCAATGTGCCCGTATCGATTGGTGCAGACGAGCACAGAGGCATCCGCCAGATCTCTGGCGGGGCCGCCGTCAAAACCCAGCAGTGCCACCACCTTGGCGCCGGCATCTCGGGCGGCGCGCATGCCCTCCACGATGTTCGGTGAGCGCCCGCTGCCGCTGATGGCGATGACCAGGTCATCCTTCTGGACGAGGTTCTTGAGCTGCTCAGAAAAGATGTGCTCGTAGCCGATGTCGTTGGCCAGAGCAGTGATCCAGGCGACATTGTCCGTCAGGGAGAGGGCGCGCAATCTGCGGGCCCCATCGGGGTGATCCTCAGGGAGGATATTCTTGGCGAGATCAGCTGCCATGTGGGTGGCTGTTCCGGCGCTACCCCCATTGCCGATGATGAGCACCTGCCTGCCCTGGTCGTAGGCCTCCTCGATGTAGGCGATCACCTCGGCCACCTCGTCCAGGTCCAGCGCGTTAAGGCAGTCGTGCAGCCCGTCGAGGTAGGCACGGGCATAGTCGATACACGGCACACGACTCTCCGTGGCAAGCGACACCGCCATTATGAATTCTCCTCCACATAGATGATCTTGCTTCCCTGCGGCTCGAAGCGGAACGATACGGGCCGCAGCTCGGGAAGACTCTGCTTGATCTCCTCATGGCGCTCCTGCGGAGCATAGAGCAGCAAAAAACCGCCGCCCCCCGCCCCGGTGATCTTGCCACCAATGGCGCCATGCGCACGGGCACGTTCGTACCAGTCGTCGATCGTGCGGCTGGTGATGCCGCTGGCCATCTCGCGCTTGGCCAACCAGCTCTGGTGGAGGATCTCGCCAAAGCAGTCCAGGTCGTTCGCCTCGAGGGCCTGACCGAGCTCCTCGGCGAGGACGGCCATCCTGGCGAGAATCTGGCGCTTGGTGGCGTCATGCTCGGTGTTGTGGCTCTGTTCGGCGAGAATGGATGAGGATGAGCGTGTGAGGCCGGTATAGAGCAGCAGCAGCCGCGCCTGCAGCGTGGCGCGCGTCTCTGGCAGGCAGATGATGGGATCCACAAAGACCGACTCGTCGGGGTGGAAGCAGATGCGGCGTAGGCCGCCATAGGCGGCAATGTACTGATCCTGTTTGCCGATGGGCTTGCCGCAGACATCGATCTCGATGGCGCAGGCTTCCTGCGCGAGCCGTTCGGCGCTCACATGCAGCCCCTTAAAGGCGTACAGCGCGTTGAGCAGGCCCACGGTGTAGGTGCTCGAAGAGCCCAGCCCGGTGCCTCCCGATGGGATATCCGAGATCGACGTGACCTCGATGCCGCCGTCGAGCCCGACGGTGCGCAGGCCCTCGCGGATCAACTCGTGACGCAGGTCTTCGACGCGATCCACGATCTCGGTGATGGAATAGCTGGCGCGAATACGGTGGTCGAACTTTTTGTTGACGGTGATATAGATGTACTTGTCGATGGCCGTGCTGATGACCGTGCCAGGGTTTCGACGGTAGTAAGCTGCAAAATCGGTGCCACCGCCCGCAAAGCTGATGCGCAGTGGAGTACGTGAGATGATCATGCCAATGCCCCCGAATGCTCGCCAGGCGCGAATGCTCTACGGTGTGCCGACGCAACACACGCACGTTTCCAGCACGCCAGGTGAGCCGTGGCGCGGCAACACGGCCAGCGCCCGGTGGGCGTGCCACGTTGATTTCGGTTGGTGAGCACGACTAGGTTGAGGACCTGGTGGGGTCTCAGGGCATGGTGGGGGTACGAGAGGACTGCGTTCGAACCAGGTCAGCGAGGCTGATGCTCTATTGTACCACGACTCGCGATGGAGCGATAGTGGGTTTCGGGATCCCACGTCGGCACGCGGGGGGCGTGCCGCGGGAACGAACCGAGAGTCAGCTCAGATGCGGTTCTGCACTTACGAAAGAATCTTAGCGAGTATGACAGAAATATGCAAATGGAATAGCGGTGCATCTGGAAGGGCAGCGCCCGTCCGCGCGGCGCCTTCGCGCCCGCCGTGGCGAGCGTGCCGGCGTGCGCCAGGAGCCGAGGGCGCTGGCTGGGCGAGGGGGTTCTCACAGGGGGCGCCAGGGCAGGCGAGTGGTCTCACTTGCCCACCGCGTTGACGCTGTGAAAGCAGAGCGATATACTCGCTCGGTAGAGTGTCGTGCCGATTCGCCAAGGGTTGGCCGAAAAACGAGAAGGGAGCAGGGGTATGCCGAGCGTGACGATCGATCGAGACGACTGCATCAGCTGTGGCGTGTGCTGGACATCGTGCCCCGAGTTCTTTGAAGAGAGCCCAGAGGACGGCTATAGCAAGGTGGTCGACGAGTATATGACGAGCGGCGACCCCGCTCGGGGCGAGGCACCCGATGATCTCGAGGACTGTGTGCAAGATGCCGCCGACGGCTGCCCCGTCGAGATCATCCATGTGAGCTGAGCCTCTTAGCCGACGGCATCCTCTCCTCACCCAGCTTCAGGGGGCACCATGATGGATGAGGAACGACCCAAGCCCAGCGCGACGCGGGACGCTCACCATGCGATGAGCGGTTGGTACGACCGGCTGACCGATTGGGGGGCGGCGGTCGAGCGTCAGGCCCTGGTCATGCTGTCTGCCCGTGAGGGAGAGGATATCGTCAACGTGGGTTCCGGATCCGGGCGCGCCCTAACGGCCCTCGTCGGGGCAGTGGGGGCGCCCGGCCGTGTGTGGGGCGTCGATCTGTCCATGGGCGTGCTGCGCCGCTCGCAACAGCGGTTGATGGGGGCGGCGCAGCGGCGGCGGGTGGCCCTCCTGTGCGGAGACGCGGCCCAGCTCCCGTTGCGCGACAGCAGTGCCGATGCGGCACTGTGCATCCTAAAGCTCGAAGTGCTGCCTCCTGATCGCGTTCCGCTGGCGCTGGCCGAGCTGCGCCGCGTGCTGCGCCCAGGGGGGCGGCTGGTGGTGGCGGCGATGGTCGAGGGCAGGCGGCGCCATCCCGCGGTGCGGTTGTACCGCTGGGCGCGCACACGCTACCCTATGCGGGTGAACGGCCGCCCCATCCACCCCCGCACCCTCCTCGTGAGCGCCGGCTTTGCCATCGTGGACGTCGCAGCGGCGTCCCTCTGGGGGCTGCCGGTCGAGGTCGTGCTGGCCACGAGCCCCATGCCGCGCTAGGCCGTGTCTTGAAAACGCACCCGACGGAGAAACGATGTCGCCCCGAGCGTCAGCGAGGGGCCTTCACGCCCATTGACAAGGCTTCTCGCCACGCTCAGAACGACTCTGTAACCCTTTTTCCATGCACTACCTAGCACCGCGCCGGCGATTCTCCCGTTGTGCGCGTACTGCCTACTCCTGAGACTCCGCTGTAGTCTCCCCTTGAAGTAGCTTCCACACACCTATCCACACGTCTTGCAGTCGCCGCGACAGCCAGCGCAGCCAGAAGCAGCGTGACCTTGCCCCGGGGTCTCGACGCGCTGATGCAGGCTCTCGCGGGCCGGCATGACGATGGCGCCTCGCGTGCAGGCGCGGAAGCACAGCTGGCACCCGGGAGCGCACTCGTACGGCTCGAGCACCAACACCCTGGCGTGATCGGGGTCCCACCCCAGAACGTCGCGGGGGCAGACCTCGAGGCACTCGCCGCAGCCATCGCACTTGGCCTCAAAGATGGTCGGATACCAGGAGAGGAGCTCTTTGCGGGGATCACGCCAGCGGCGCCCGACAGAGCCCGAAGCGCGGGCCTCCAGGTACTTGCGGTACTCACGCACCAACGCCGTCTCGTAGGTCGCTATCGCCGGCGGTGGGACATAGTTGTGCTGCTTCAGCTCGGCAAGGAGCCGGGGGCCGAGGTTGGTCGCATCGAGCTGTACACCCTCCTCGGCGAGGGCATCAAAGATCTCGCGCAGGCCGATGAGGCCCGTCATGGCCCGGCCAATCAGGATCTGGCAGTAGCTGCGCGTGGATTCAGCCATCGTTCACGTATCTCTCCTCGGGTACGCCCGGCCAACGCCCCTCCACGCGCGCCTACAGGGCGACGGCGCTGCGCACCAGCCATCCTGCCAACAGCAGGAAGAGGGCCGTCGTGCCGAGCTTGACGGTGGCGGTGTGTCTGTTCATCCAGCGAATGAGTTGCTGGGAGGTGGTGCCCAAGTACACCAGGGCGAACACCCCCACGAGGGGCAGGACGAACATGAGGTTGTACAGCACCAAGAGCAGGCTGGCCTGGGTGCGCCATTCGGGCAGGTTGAGCACAAACACGATGGTGGGCAGGTAGACCTGCCCCGTGCAGGCGAGCTCGATCACCGATACGCCTAGGCCCAGCGCGAAGGCGCTGAGCACAAAGCGCTGCGAGCTGACGCCCTCACGGATCAAACGGCGCGACCATCCCCGCAGTCGCGCGGGGAGCTTGAGGCTCATGTCCTCGAGACGCCCCTCGCGGGCCTTGCGGTAATCCAAAAAGCTCCCCACGGCCAAGGCCAGACAGAGGAGCGCCGTGGCCACGTACAGCCAGCGGGCGATAGTGTTCAAGAAGGGAAGGGATCCGAGAAAGCGCACCAGCCCCAACCCGACGGCCAAGTAGGTGATGAACACGCCGAGGGTAAAGGCCGCTCCTGTGGCGAGAAGGGCTCTGCCATGGCGCCTGCGCACCGAGAGGTACGAGACCAAAAAGATCATGGTGGCAAAGGCGCACGGGTTGATGCCATCCAGCAGGCCAGCCCCTAGCACCGTGAACAGCCCGAACGATTGAAAGCGCTCCACGATGGACTGCTCCGCTACGTGGCGTGCGGCGTCAAAACCCTCGGAGGGGTCGGGAGCGCCGGTCTCGAGGAGGGGCGCCACCAAGGCCTCGATCGTCGAGGCGCGGATATCGACGTCGAGCAGGTAGCCGTTGCCCACGAAAAGGGCTGGCGCCGTCAGATGCTTGTCGGCAGGTACCCCGTAGCGGTCACAGAGATACTGGTTCAGCGCGGCGCTATCGCGCACATCGTAGCGCTCAATGACGACCTGCGGGTACCTTTCCGTGAGGTTGCGCAGCTCGTGATCGGCACGGGTGCACACGTCACAGCCCGTCTGGTAAAAGTAGACGGCGTGGATGGGAGGTGCTGCCGCACTGCCCTGGGAATCGACGGGAGGGCGGGGGGTGACGGTTTGCGCGGCCTCGGCTGTGGCCATGGCCGCCTGCACATCATCTGGAAGGGCGACGCCGCCCTCCGCCAGGTAGCGATCGACGAGGCCCGGCAGTTCCTCAGGGATCTGGATAGATCCCGTCAGCGCGTGATCGCCGATGATGAGCATCGGGACGACCTGGCCCTCTGTCGGGATGTCGCGCTCCTCCATCGCCGCAATCCAGACCTCATACGGCGCCTGCTGGGACACATTCGCCAGCACGATCTGCAACTGGTGGCCGTATCGCTCGAGGATGGGCGGCAATGACTCGCTGAGCACGGTGTGGCAGTGAGGGCACGATTCGGACCAGAAGAGGATGCCGTACACCACGGCCGAATCCGCGGCCGCGTCGTCGGTGGCCCTCAGCTCACGCACAGCGGCCCTGGCGGCGGCGTGGATCGCGTCGCACTTGGCGCACTCGGCGGACGGAGTCGCGTCGACGCGGCTGTCTGCGGCTGCGACGGCCGGCACGCCGATGAGCATGATCAGCGCGAGCAGCGCCACGAGCAGACCCGCTCGGCGGCGGCCCCGGACGGCGATCGCACGGTGCATGGCTGGCTCTTTCTGCGACAGGGTGGTATGGCGAGACCGGACGCGAGCGGTCTCGCCGCGTAACGACGAGCATGCCCCATGATGGTAGCACGGTGACCACCGAGCGGCAAATCGATGCCGCGTGACCGCTGTGCGGCGGGGCAGGTGCGACTACTCGAGACCTGCCTCGCGCAGTGCCGCGACGAGACTCTGATAGCTAGGTGCCAGCCCCACGAACCTGGCGAGGTCGCCGATAACGAGCGCCGGAGCCGTGGTGATGCGGTTCTCATCCCAAACGGCATCGCGGCCCGTGTGGACGATCACCTCTATGCGGTCGCCGAACTCGTTCTGCGCGCGCTGCAAGATCCGACGCACAGCGACGCCCCCCGAGCACGGGGGGATCGACAGAAACGCTTCGATCTTTACCGGAGACATAAGCCACCCTCCCGTAGAGCGTTGTTAAGCGTGGCCTCGCTGGGGCATATCCCCTCGATGCGGATAGAGCCGTTCACCACCGCAGCAGGCACGCAGAACAAGCCGTACTCGTCAAACTTGGCCATCGCCTCTTCGCCAGAGTAGATCGTCAGCTGCAGTTCGTCGTCGCTGTACTTGGCTTTGACCCGCTTGGCCAGCGCGATAATGGCTACACAGCCGGGGCATGGTGGGTCACCAGAGAACACTTCCAGCGTTACCATGGCGTCAGCCTCCGAGTTTGGATGCGATGAGCGCGGCGAGTTGATCCGCCATTAGGACCCTGCCCGACGCCACGATCTCGTCGCCAACGACGATGGTGGGCGTCACTATCAACCCGTACCGTTCGGCCTCTGGGCCGAGAGCGTCGAGTTTGATGACCTCGGCCTGGCCGGGGAAGCGTGCGGCGGCCAATAGCGCCTCGCGTTCGGCGCGTTTGCACTTGGCACAAGGGGGAGTCGTTCCGAACACCTTGATGGTCAGCATGGGGTTACCTCGCGGCCTCCTGGATCCGCTAGATGATCTCGCCCTTCTGCTGGGGTCGCCCGACGTCTTCACGACCTTGTCGATCACCAGGCCCTGCATGCTGGCGACGGGATAGGCCATGATGGCCGAGCTGTCGGTGAGCTTGTTGATGGTCGCGTCGACCCCCGCCTCGGTCATCGCTGCGAGGGCGAGTTGCTTGAGACGGTTGCACTTTGCAGCCAGTTCCTAGGGCCTACATCCGGTTCACTCCTTCGCTAGACGAGCGGGGCGCTGTGCTTCTCTCTTGCGGAGCACTACGAGGGACACGGTCAGCAGGGCACTGGCGGCAGCAAGGTAGCTGAGTAGCGCCAGGATGCTGGCACCGTCGACCCAGGCGCCGTACAGCAGCCCGGCCACGACACTGAACACGGCCACCCAGGCGACGTACATCCACGCCTTGAGCTTGCCGATGATGCTGGCGGTAACGAGGGTGCTCTGCAGGCTCAGCACTGGGTCAGCTATGAGGTATGCCAGGAGTGGGCCGCGGTGCATCCCCAGGCTCAAAAAGAGGTTGGCGATAGGAACCTCAACCAGCGTAGGGAAATACATGAACACACCAAAGAGTACGCCGACGGCGTTGGCGATCACGCTGTTGGTGCCTGCGAGCGCCTGGATCCACTCCGGCCGAACGAGTCCGTGGATGACGCCCACGACAAACACTCCCACGACGAGCAGGGGAAAAATCTGCCGCACGAACCGCCACGTCTCCCAGAGAAACTCTTGGATCTCGTAAGGGTCAAAGAGCCGGCTTGCGGACCACCACAGGCCTGCCATAGCGATGATGACACCGAGCATCTTGCCCGTGAGCTCGATCTGCAACCGTCCGTCGTACGGCACCATACGGGTGGCCGCTACGACCAACGTCAGGGCGATGAGACTCAGCGAGACCCACGTCCAGCGGTTGTACCCCTCATCGATGCGGGTGAGTCCCTTCCAGGCGGTGACGCCGATGAGGCCGAGTAGCCCGATGAGAAAGGCCCCCTGGACGCTGACCCCCTCCTCGCCGCGCGCCGCGTCAAAGGGTACCAGCCGATCCAAGGCCGCTTGGAGGTCGTCCATGCCAGGGATCGGCAGAGTGACATGGGCATACGCCTTGGTCAACACATCGACCTGGAGTGTGCCGACGATAAGCAGTGCGAGGAGTAGCCCCAAGAAGAGGAACACTTTGCCCGGCACGCGGGCGCCGGGGACCGAGCCGGCCTCGACGGGGCTCTCTCGAGCGACGTCGTCATCGCGAAAGATGGTGGCCATGATGAGCCCGATGCCGATACCGAACATAATGGATAAGGCGAGGCGCGCCACGGCGATGTCCATCCCCAAGGCGACGCCGGTGTAGGAGAAGGCCAAAATACTGATGGCTGGACCCACGAAGAGAAAGGTGATGGCTGGGCCCAGCCCGGCACCCTTCTTGTAGATGCCGGCAAAGAGGGGCAAGATGGTGCACGAACAGACGGCGAGGACGAACCCTCCGAGCGCCGCGGCGGGATAGGAAACAGTCTTGGGCGCCGTGCGCCCGAGGTAGCGCGTTACCGCTTCCCGAGGGACCAGGGCGGAGAGAGCGCCGGCTATGAAAAAGGCGGGCAGCAAGCACAGCAACACGTGGGCCGCCAAGTAGGCGGCCAAGCTTCCCAGGCCTTCCTGGGTGAGCCTACCGATGATCTGCAGAATGCTCATGCGCATCGCGCCTCCATCGGCTCGCGGATGCGGGCGGACATTCATAACAACGAATATATTGGTACAAAAAAAAGGGATGCACACCCTTTCCAGGCTAGGTACATGGACCCTCCCCACCACAGTGAGGGCAAGGGCAGCCCTCCACGGGAGATGTGGGAATGGGAGGGAACGCCGCCGCTTCGCCGACGGTGCGCAAAAGGCCGCGGGTGGCGCGTACCACGTCAGCGATCGTGGGATCAGCGAGACGGTAGTAGACCATGACACCGTCCTTGCGGTCCGTCACCAAGCCCGCTTCGCGCAGGATCATGAGCTGCTGCGAGATGTAGGGCTGCCGCCGCTTCAGGATCGCGGTCAAGTGGCAGACGCACGCCTCATCGCTGGCGAGGATATCCAGGAGTTGTAGGCGCGTCGGATGCGCCAGCGCCTTAATCAAAGCGGCCTGTCTCTTGTAAGGTTCGTTCCGCAGTGCCATTGTGCACCCTGTTCCATTCAAGACACGGAATATATTACCAGGGCTGGGCCGTCGCGTCAAGGCTCCTACCAGTGTCAGGCTTCCGAGCGCCAGTGCATCGACGGCGCACCCCGGCGCCGCTGTGCGATGCACTGACGACGGGGATAGGCCACCGCGGCCGGTGTGTGGCAGCCTTATGCCTTGTCCGGATCGGGCAGCATAAAGTCCCGCACGAACGCCAGGAGCTCGTGGTAGGAGCTGATGAACGCGCGCAGGGTGCGCACGCAGGCTCCGTACGTGTCGAACGCGTCGACCGTGAGTCCGTCGGCGTCATAGGCGCGACGAAACTCGGCGAAGCGACGGTAGAGGTCATCGACGATCGCGGCGTCCACCGGGTCGCGAAAGCGCTCGCGCACGGCGATGCCCGAGGCGTTGAACAGCCGCTGCCACTCGTAGGGGATGGTGAGAATAATGTCGCCACCGATCAGCTCCGACCAGTGCATATGGTTGCGGTAGGCGGCGGCGAGCAGCCGGGTGCGGTAGCCCCCCTCCTGGTACAGGGCATACGCCTTCTTGATGGTGGCGATGCCGGCCCACTCCAGGTAGCCGGGGTTGGTGAGGATACCCTCCCGGGCGGCCGTGACTTTGAGCCAGTCATCCAGGCGGCCGATCATGATGGTACATACCGGCGTCATGGATGCGGTATCGTGACCCGCCGCTTCGCGGCGGCACAACCCGCGCTCCACGGCCTCGGCGACAGCTAGCGCCTGAGGCACGGTGAAGCAGACGGTCGCGTTGATATTCACGCCACGATAGGTGGCCTCCTCGATGGCTGCCACGCCGGCACTGGTCACAGGGATCTTGACCTGGATGTTCGGCGCCAGCCCGGAAAAGTGGACGGCCTGCTCGACGAGCGCAGCGGTGTTGCGGTACCACTGAGGGTTCGTCTGGATCGACAGGCGCCCCTTCTCGCCCCCCTCACGCTCGAACACCGGCATGAGCAGCTCGGCGCCCTTGCAGCCCAGCTCCTCGATGAGCCTCCAGGCGATCTCTACCTCGCTCCAGGTGGGGTTCTCGTCAATGAGGGCCTGGATGCGCTCGCGCCACAGGGGGAGCTCTTGGCGCAGCACGTTCAGCACGATCGTCGGATTCGTTGTCGCACCAACGGCACCGTTCTCGATAGCATAGGTGAGCTCGCGGATGGAGCAGGAATCGTTCCACACATCCGTCTTGGTCGTCGTGACGGTTGCGAGGAGGGGGGACATGGTTGGGGAAAAGGCCATCGTGCTACTCTCCTACACGCCGCTGTACGCGGAAAAACCACCATCGACCGGCACGACGATGCCGGTGACGAAACTCGATCCTGGACAGATGAGCCATACGAGGGTGCTGAGCAACTCGTCGGGCGACCCCATACGCCCTGCCGGGGTGTGGGCCACGATCTGCTGCCCCCGCGCCGTATACGCGCCCGTCTGGGGGTCGATGTGTAGGTAGCGCGTTTGCTCGGTGAGAAAGAACCCGGGGGCGATGGCGTTCACCCGGATGTCGGGGCTGTACTCCTGGGCCATATACACCGCCAACCACTGGGTCAAGTTTGCTACGGCGGCCTTGGCAGACGAGTATGCGGGAATGCGCGTCAGCGGACGAATGGCGTTCATGGAGGCAATGTTGACGATGGCACCGCGCCCCTGGCGAGCCATCACCTCGCCAAACGCCTGCGAAGCGAGGAGCGTCCCGAAAAAGTTCGTGTCGAACACCTGGCGGAACGCGTCCGGGGCGAGGGCAAAGAAAGGCATCTCGGGCGTCGTCGTCGCTTTGGGGTGGTTCCCGCCGGCGCCGTTGACCAGCGCATCGACGGTGCCCCAACGGGCCAGGACGGCATCGCGCAAGGCGCTGATGGAATCGGGGACCGTTGCATCACAGGCCACGGCGAACGTCTCACCTCCAGCGGCAACGATGTCGTCGGCCACCGCCTGCGCCTTCTCCTCAATGAGGTCGACGACCGCCACGTGTGCTCCGAGCGTGGCGAGACCGCGCGCCATGGCGCCACAGAGGACGCCTCCACCCCCCGTGACCACGACGCGCAGCCCACGGATATCGAACATGGTCTCTGGGTTCACTGTCGTCCTTCCCTTGTGTGTGGACCGGCCTACCTTGGGGCTATCGCGCAGCGCGATGCGCTGCGGGCACACTGTAGCCGACACACGGGGTCTAAGGCAAGCCCGTGGCACGCAGGTGAATGGGCCGTGAGACGGCGCCATCCGGCCCGACCTCGGGCATTCGCACAATCGCGCCGGATCCGCTATAATCACGCCCTGTGCCCACGAGCATCGGGCTCGGGGCTACGAGCCGCAAGACGGCACCGCGACATCGAGCTAAGAGTGCGACTTGGCTCCATGCAGCCAAGGAGCATTTCTGTGAGTTTCGATCGTTTCCAGTTCGACCCGCGCATCGCGGCCGGCATCAAAGGCGCTGGCTACCATACCCCTACCCCCATCCAGGCAGAGGCGATCCCCGTCGTGCTTCAGGGGCGCGACCTCCTCGGTGTAGCCCAGACCGGAACGGGCAAGACCGCGGCCTTTGTCCTGCCCATCCTGCAGCGCCTCACTTCGCAGCGACCGTCCGATGGCGGGCGACGCCGCGTGCGGGCCCTCGTGCTGTCGCCCACTCGCGAGTTGGCCGAGCAGACGCAGCAGGCTACCAGAGACCTGGGCAAGCACACCAGCGTGCGCAGCGTCTCCATCTATGGCGGCGTGAGCAAGGCGCCGGATATCGCGGCCCTGCGCCGGGGCGTCGATGTCGTCGTGGCGTGCCCGGGCCGGTTGCTCGATCACATGCGCCACGGCGACATCAACCTGTCCGACATCGAGGTGTTGGTGCTGGACGAGGCAGACCGCATGTGCGACATGGGATTCTTGCCCGACATCCGCCGCATCCTGGACGAGCTGCCGACGGAGCGGCAGACGCTGTTCTTCTCCGCGACCATGCCCGACGACATCCGAGCGCTCGCGGGCCGAATGCTGCGCGACCCGATCACGGTGCAGATCGGTGACATCGCGCCGGTAGAGACCGTGACCCATGCGCTGTACCCGACGACGGATCGGCTCAAGACGCGGCTCCTGCTCGCTCTTCTTCAGGACACTGCAACGGGGCGCGTGCTTGTGTTCACGCGCACCAAGCGACGGGCGCGGAGCCTGGCCCTCGAGCTGGCCCGCCATGACTATCGCGTGGCCGCGCTGCAGGGGAACATGGCACAGAATCGGCGGCAGCAGGCCATCGATGGGTTTCGCAGGGGCAGGTACGATATCCTCGTTGCTACCGGCATTGCCGCGCGCGGCATCGACGTTCCCGAGATCTCGCACGTGATCAACTATGACATGCCCGACACGGTGGACGCCTACACCCACCGCATCGGACGCACGGGGCGCGCCCAGCTGACGGGTGAGGCGTACACGCTGGTGACCTACAAGGATGAGCCCATCGTGCACGATATTGAGCGGGCGCTGGGTGCACGCGTTGAGCGGCGCACGGTGCCTGGCTTTGACTATGGTGGTTTCTCACCCGATACTGCCCCTCGCCAGGCGCCAACCGTCCGACGACGGAGCTTTGCGCCGCGCGGCCATCGTGGGCCGGTGGCACGCGCACGCTCGTCGCGGCGCGGGTGGCCTGCAAGCGACTGGGCTCCGGTTGACACCGGCATGGACGCGATTACACTAGGCGCGTGAAACGGCCCCGTGTCGAGACGCCAGGCCAGGGCCTCACGCCCTCATCCTCTTCGGTGAGGAGACGCTATGACCTTCCGCCTCTTTACCCGGACGCTGCCGTACGTCGCCATGCGGGCGCTGGTGTTCCTCGCCTTTGGCATGGCGTCCATCCTGTTCGTGGCCGTGATGCTCGGTATCGGATTTCTGGCCTCGTCGCTTGCCGGTGGTGCGGGAGGCGTACTGGTCATCGTCGCGCTCGTGGCGCTGGGTGGCCTGTGGGGGTTGGCCAAGCTCGCCAAACGGTACCTTCTGTACCTCGTCAAGATCGGCCACGTCGCCGTGGTGACCGAACTGGTGGTAAACGGTACCCTCCCGGAGGGCGCGAACCAGTTCACGTACGGCAAGGATAAAGTGGTGCGCCATTTTGGCGGCGCCAGTGCGCTCTTTGCCGTTGACCAGGTCCTGTCCGCGAGTGTGCAGCAGATCCTGAGCTGGCTGACATCCCTCGGGGGTGGGTGCCTGATTCGCGTGCCAGGTCTGCAGGCGTTGGGCGCCATCGCTCGGCGCGTCCTGTCCATCGCTGCCAACTATATCGATGAGGCGGTGATGAGCTACATCCTGCAGCGCGGCGATGAGAACGTGTGGCAGGCGGCCGCTGACGGCGTGGTGCTCTATGCGCAGAGTTGGAAGCGGTTGCTGACGACAGCCGCCGTGCTGGCCGCGCTGGTGAGCGCCGTGTGGGTGGTGGGGTTCGTGCTGTTCTTGCTGGCGGGGTTGGCCACCTACCCAGTGTTCGGTGGGCCTGCCGAGATGGATCGCCTGGCCTATGGTTTGATCGTGGCGCTGCCCGCGTTGTTTTTGGCGAGCATCTTTCAGTGGCTGCTGGTCGATCCCCTGGCGACGGTGGCCATGGTGGTGACGTACAACAAGGCCATCGCCGGGCAGACGCCCGCCGTCGACCTGTACGCCCAGTTGCAGGGCGTCTCCTCAAGTTTTCGCCAGTTGAGCGAGCGGGCTGTGAGTGCGAGGGCGCGATCGCCCCAGATCGTGCCCTCGGGGGAGTGAGGCGGCGGCTAATCGCACCTGCGATGGCCGACGAGAGACGGGAGCGGACGGGCGGAGCCCATGGCGCGGCGTGGCCGGTCTCAGGGCTACGCTGCTCCGATGAGGATGGCGTGGAGGAAGAGATGACGCACACGTTTGACGGGTTTGACACCAAGGCGCTGCACGCGGGCTATACGCCTAGCCCTGACACGGGCGCGATGGCGGTTCCCATCTGGCAGACGTCGAGCTATGTGTTCAAGGATACGGATCACGCCGGCCGTCTCTTTGCCCTGCAAGAGCCGGGCAACATCTATACGCGCATCGGGAATCCGACCACCGATGTGCTCGAGCAGCGCGTCGCCGCGCTGGAGGGGGGCGTGGCCGGGGTGGCATTCGCCAGCGGGATGGCGGCCATCGCTGGAGCGCTGAGCACGCTGTGCGCCGTGGGGGATGAGGTGGTCGCCTCGACGCGCCTCTACGGAGGTACCGTCACCCTTCTCACCGCGACGCTGGCGCGTGCGGGCATCAGCACCCGTTGGGTCGATAGTGACGAGCCGACCGCCTTTACCGAGGCGATCACCGATCGTACCAAGGTGGTGCTGCTGGAGACCATCGGCAACCCCAAGCTGACCGTGCCGGATCTGCAGGGGATCGCCGAGGTGGCTCACGCCCACGGAGTGCCCGTGATGGTGGACAACACCACGCCGTCCCCCGCGCTATGTCGGCCCTTCGAGCACGGTGCCGACATTGTGGTGCACAGCCTCACCAAGTACCTGGGCGGCCATGGCAGCTCCATCGGCGGGATCATCGTTGACGGCGGCAGCTTCCCATGGGACAACGGGCGCTTTCCCGAGTTCACCGAGCCGGATGCCAGCTATCATGGGCTGCGCTTCTGGGAGACGTTCGGCAGCGCCTCCTTCGCCCAACGCGCTCGCGCACGGACGTTGCGCGATCAGGGCGCGTGCATCAGCCCCTTTAACGCCTTTCTCATCCTGCAGGGCGTGGAGACGCTGAGCCTCCGCATGGCGCGCCATTCCGAGAACGCCATGGCGGTGGCGCGCTTTTTGGAGGGGCATCCCAAGGCGGGCTGGGTGCTCTATCCGGGGTTGCCCTCGCATCCGTCGTATGCCCAGGCGCAGCGCTACCTGCCCGATGGCGCCAGCGGGTTGGTGGGGTTCGGTGTGCAGGGTGGCGTCGAGGAGGGCCGGCGGTTCATCGAACGCTTGCAGCTGTTCAGCCACCTGGCCAACATCGGCGATGTGCGCAGCCTGGCCATCCATCCGGCATCCACGACGCATCAGCAGCTCTCTCCCGAGGAGCAGCTGCGTGCCGGCGTGACGCCCGACTTTATCCGTCTGTCGGTGGGAATCGAGGCCATCGACGATATCCTGGCAGACCTCGAGCAGGCCCTGGCGGGGTGCTAAGCACTCGGTGATCGTTGGGAGGATGCATTGGACGACGAGATCGCCGCTCTCTATGCTGAGCGCGGGAAGGACCCGAACAGCGTAGGGATCGTAGAAACCCAATACTGGACATGTCAGGATGAGCCCCTGGACCTGGAATGCGGCCGCCGCCTGACACCCTATACCCTTGCCTACGAAACGTACGGCGAGCTGAGCCCCCAGCGCGATAACGTGATCCTCATCTTTCACGCGCTGTCGGGCGATGCGCACGTGGCCGGCTATCACACGCCCACCGACACCAAGCCGGGGTGGTGGGACCTGATGATCGGCCCTGGCAAGCCGATGGACACGAATCGCTACTTTGTGATCTGCGCGAACGTCCTCGCGGGCTGCAAGGGGAGCACGGGCCCCTCGAGCATCAACCCCGAGACGGGGCGGCCGTACGGGCTCTCGTTCCCGCTGGTCACCATCGGCGACATGGTGCGTGCCCAGGAGAGGCTCCTCTCGCACCTCGGCATCGAGCGCTTGTTGGCGGTGGTGGGCGCCAGTATGGGCGGGATGCAGGCCCTCGAGTTTGTGGTGCAGTTCCCCGAACGCGTGGCCTCGGTGCTGGCCATCGCCACGGCGGCGCGCATGAGCACGCAGGGTATCGCCTTTGATGCCATCGCGCGGCACGCCATCATGTCCGACCCGAACTGGCGTCAGGGCGATTACTATGGCGGCCAACCGCCGGCATCGGGCCTTTCGATCGCCCGTATGATCGGCCACATCACCTATCTCTCTGAAGAGCAGATGACGACCAAGTTTGGCCGGCGCCTGCAGAGCCGCGAGTCCTACGGCTATGACATGGCGGTCGAGTTCCAGGTGGAGAGCTACCTGGATCACCAGGGGAACAGCTTTGTGCAGCGCTTTGACCCCAACTCGTACCTGTACATCACTAAAGCTATCGACTACTTTGATCTGGCGGCGGGGCGACACTCGCTTGTCGAGGCCTTTAGCGGCGTCACGGCCGAGTTTCTCGTCGTGTCGTTCACGAGCGACTGGCTGTTCCCGACGCACCAGTCGAAAGAGCTGGTGCGGGCGCTGCAGGCCAATGGCGTGCGCACGACGTTCCTCGAGATCACCTCGGACTATGGGCACGATACCTTTTTGCTGCCCAACCCCGAGTTGGGGAGTGCCGTGTCCGCTTTCTTGGGGCAGGTTGCGGCGCGGGAGTGGGCCGCGACGCGCAGGGAGGACGCGTGATGGCGCGCGTGATGGCGCGCCGTACGGCGCATGACAACGGGGGTGCCGCTCGTCGCCGGCCCGACTATCAGATGATCGCCGCACTGGTTCCCGCGGGCGCGCGCGTTCTCGACCTGGGATGCGGGGATGGTCAGCTCTTGGCTCTACTCGAGGAGACCAAGGGGTGCCGCGTGCAGGGTATCGAGATCCTCGAGCAGGCCGCGACGGCCTGCATCCAGCGTGGGGTGCCGGTCTACCACGGTGACATGCTCGAGGGGATGAGCTTTCTCAGCGATGGCGCGTTCGACGTGGTGATCCTCAGCCAGACGCTGCAGCAGACGATGCGCCCGCTGGTCGTGCTTCACGAGATGCTGCGCGTTGGGAGGCGGGCCATCATCAGCTTTCCGAACTTTGGCTACTGGCGCACCCGCCTGCAGCTGCTGCTCTCGGGGCGCATGCCGCGCCACGACCTGCTCCCCTATCCATGGTATGAGACGCCCAACGTGCACCTCTGCACGATCCTCGACTTTTGCGAGCTGTGCGAGCAGGAGGGGCTGGCAATCACCGAACAGGTCCTCCTGACGCCGTCCCACCGGCCCATCAGTCCTTTCTTGGCGAATTGGCGGGCGGGACTGGCGATCATGCAGGTCGAGCGGAACGGCGAGGCGAAGGAGGCGTGATGGGGCACCGCGGTGCGTGCCCATCGGCGCGCGGCGCCGCGAATGCCTACCGCCGCCGCACGAGCTCGAGGTACATGGGCGACAGGGCAGCGAGTGTCTCGGCGATCGTCTCGGCGACGGCAATGCCCTGGATGAGCGCCTGCTGTTTGCTCAGCGTCGCGATGAGGAACAGGTTACACCACTGATCGGCGGGCAGGGTCCGCAAATAGTCGACGAATGCCGCAAAGGTCGGGAAGGGCGCCTCGGGCGTGAATGCTGACACGGTGAGCTCGCCGGCGGGGGCGTAAGTACCGTCAGCGTCCTGCTGTTCCACGTCGACCCGCCAGTGCAGCTGGTGCTGGTCCATGACACGCTCCAGGCTCTGCTGCCAGCGCTCCTCTGCCAGCAGCTCCAGGAAGCAGGGCCAGTACCACGTGTCGTCCATGGCCTCATCCGACTTTTCGATGTACAGGCCATAGCGCACGTCACGGGGGCTGAGCTCAACGAGGAGCTTGGGGAGTTTGACGCCCTCGGCCCTGTTCCTCATGGGGAGGTGCGGGGCATAGATAAAGCACTCGGGCCGCCGGTAGATGGCCCAGGAGGTGTACTCCTTGCCGGTCAGTGAGCACAGCCTCTTGGTGACCAGTCCTCCGAGCCCCTCACGGCTGCGCCAATGCGTTCCGGTGACATTGTCCTTGAAATCCGAGTCGAGCAATCCCAGGAACGACGCCCCGCGCCGATCGGACGCTGCCCGCGAGCGGCCGCGTTTGGTAGGTGGGGGAGGGGGTGGCGCCTGGAGGCGACGCCAGATGCGCGTCTGCAGCGCAATCGAGACCGTTTGCTCTCTGCCATCCGCGTAGCGGATGCGCATGTTCGGCGGCTTGATCTCGAGGACGGTGTACTCGCCCAAGTTGTTGGCATAGGTGGAATTGACAGAAAATGGGTGGTTCATTGCCTGCGCTCCCTACGGTGGCGTTGTTGGACGTGTGATTTTCGTGCGCTATGACAAACGGGGGACGCGCGAACGACGGGGTACGGGACGGGTTCCCATGCGGGCTCAGGGCCGATGCGGGTACGCGACCAGACGGTACCACTAGCCTAGCATGATCGGCAGAATGGGTCAAGCCGGGGGCGGCGAGGGCCGCGCCGGCGCACACCCCGTGGATTTTGACACGGATCGGTATCTGAGTAGAATAGTAACACTGTGACCGGTTGGTAGCGGCCAGCCGGGCACAGCGAATCGTGGGCCGCTAGCTCAACAGGCAGAGCAACTGACTCTTAATCAGTCGGTTCCAGGTTCGAGTCCTGGGCGGCTCATCGTGATGTGTGGGGGCCCTTGCACCCTCAGTCGTTCGTGGGCCAGAGAGTTGAATCCTCCACGCGATACTGGTGCACGGCGCACCGCCTGCGGCCATCTCCAATCGGTTGCAGTTCGGTCTCCCTGGGTCCTCGTTCTCCTGGGGAAGTGTCGGAACTGGCAGACGAGCGTGACTTAGGATCACGTGGAGCAATCCGTGAGAGTTCAAGTCTCTCCTTCCCCACTATTGGCCCGGCGATGTTCGTTTCGCCTCGATCGCGCGGAAGTGGCTCAGCGGTAGAGCATCTCCTTGCCAAGGAGAGGGTCGCGGGTTCAAATCCCGTCTTCCGCTTTACGACCTCGCTGGTTCGCGGTGGCATGGCCCCCGGACCAGCGTTTTCGTGTGCCAGAGGCGTGCGTCGGACGCTGCGGCGCGCGTCGCCTTGTGGTATAATGCCATCATCGCCTGGAGGGAGGATCTACCGTTGAAGGTCTCGACAGAAACCGTAGCGACGCGAGAGGTCGCGCTGACCATCGAGCCCGATCCGGAACGGGTGCAGAGAGCCATGCGTGACGCGGCGCGGCAGATTTCGCGCTATCGGCCGGTGCCTGGTTTTCGCCCGGGCAGGGCTCCGTACGCCATGGTGGAGCGTATCTTTGGTCGCGACGTCATCCTCAACGAGGCGTTGAACGGCATGGCCGATAGCCTCTACCACGATGCCGTCACAGAGGCGGGCATCGAGCCGTACGAGCACGGCCAGCTAGAGATCGAGTCGCAGGATCCCCTTGTCCTCAAGACGAATGTTCCTCTCGTTCCCGACGTTACCCTCGGCAACGTGGAGGAGCTCTCCATCGAGCCTGAGCCCGAGGTGGCGATCACCGAAGAGCAGATCGATGAAGAGATCGAGCGCCTGCGTCGGGCCCACGCCGAGTACGAGACGGTCGAGCGCGGCGCTGAGCGCGGCGATCAGCTGGTCGCTGCGATTACGGGCACTGCTGGCGAGGAACAGGTCATCGATCGTCCCTCGGCCACCTTTGACCTGGACGATGAGCTGCAGCCCCCCGGCTTTGCCGAGGCACTGGTTGGGCAGGCCGCCGGCGAGACGCGTTCGTTCTCCCTGACCTATCCTGAGGATTTTGAGGATGAGGATGTCGCGGGGAAGAACGTGGACTTTGAGGTGACCGTCAATACGGTGCGCAAGCGCACGCTCCCCGAGGTGAACGATGACCTCGCCATGATGGTTGGGGACTATGACACCTTGGCTGAGCTGCGTGAGGCGCTGGGTCAACAGCTCAAGACGCGCCTGCAGAATGAAGCCCGCGCCAAAGAGACAGAGGCCGCCATCGACGCACTCGTGAGCGTTTCCACCGTCGAGTATCCCGACGCTGCCCTGCAGCACGAGATCAGCGACATGTTCGGCGCTCAGCGGTCGCGGCTCCAGCAGATCGGCTTTACCTGGGAGAACTATCTCCGTATGGTGGGCAAGACGGAGCAGGAGCTCCGTGACGAGGTGCGTGAGGATGCTGAGCGTCGCCTGGTGCGGCGCCTGGTGCTGACCGAGTATGCCCGCGCCGAGGACATCAAGGTCGATCCCGCCGAGGTGGGCAACATCGTGAGCGATATCGCCGCGAGCTATGGCGATCGCGCTGAAGAGGCGATGCGCAGTATGACCAATAGCGGCGTCATGCTGTCCATCTATGCGGATCTGATGACCCAGAAGGCCGCCCGCCGCTTGACGGCCAAGCTGACGGGCCGAGAAGAGGAGCTCGAGGACGAAGAGGCCTCATCCGACGAGGCGGCAACTGAAGAGGCGGCGCCTGAGGAGGCCACGGCCGAACAGCCCTCCGCCGAGGCTGAAGACGAAGAGTCAGCGAAGGAGTAGTGAGCCGCGCGTTGCGCCGCGGAGCGAGCAACGCGTAGGTCGTAGTATTACTGGGCGCTGGGGTGGTTCCTATGCCCCGATGCCCGGCATGGTCCTAGGGAGGCACCAATGGACGCGAGAGCACTGATCCCCATGGTGATCGAATCCACGGGGCGTGGCGAGCGCGCCTATGATATCTATTCGTTACTGCTGAAGGAGCGCATCGTCTTTCTAGGGACGCCCATCGACGATAATGTGGCCAACCTCATCGTGGCCCAGATCCTGTTTTTGGCACGTGAGGACCCGGAGCGCGAGATCCGGATGTATATCCATTCTCCGGGTGGCATCATCTATGCTGGCATGGCGATCTATGACACCATGCAGGTGGTGAGTTGCCCGATCGAGACGATCGCCGTGGGGAGCACCGCCAGCATGGCGACGATTCTACTGGCGGCGGGCACGCCGGGGAGGCGTTACGCGCTGCCCAACGCCACCATTCACATGCACCAGCCGCTGGGCGGTGCGCGCGGCCAGGCGACAGACCTGCAGATCCAGGCGGAGGAGATCCTCCGGCTGCGCACGCGCGTCAATGATATCCTCGCCAAGCACACCGGGCAGCCGCTGGAGCGTATCGAGCGCGACACCGATCGCGACTTTTTCCTGGACGCCGAACGCGCCAAGGAGTATGGCCTGATCGATGAGGTCATCCCGGCGCGCGAGCTGACTACCACGACAAAGGAAAGCGCGGAATGACGACACCCGTCGGGGAGGCACGCTGCTCGTTCTGTGGCAGGCCGGAGCAGGCGGTGAGACGCCTGATCTCGGGGCCGGATTCAGTCTATATCTGCGACGCCTGCGTGTTGCTGTGCCAAAAGATCCTCGACGCCGGCGACGGCGCCGCCCAGCAGGACATCATGTCGTTGGCCGACATCCCCTCGCCGCGTCAACTCTGCGAGGCGCTGAACGACTATGTGGTGGGGCAGGACCATGCCAAGAAGGCGCTGTCGGTAGCAGTCTATAACCACTACAAGCGTATCCTGGCCGGCAACCGGGGCGGCGACGATGTGGAGGTTGCCAAGAGCAACATCCTGCTCATTGGGCCGACGGGCTGTGGCAAGACGTTGCTCGCTCAGACGCTCGCCAGGGTGCTACAGGTACCTTTCTGCATCGCCGATGCCACGGCGCTTACCGAGGCGGGCTATGTCGGTGAGGATGTCGAGAACATCCTGCTTCGCCTCGTACAGGCTGCGGACTATAACGTGGAGCGCGCCTCCCGCGGGATCATCTATATCGACGAGATCGACAAGACGGCGCGCAAGAGTGGTGACAACCCCTCGATCACCCGCGATGTCTCGGGGGAGGGGGTGCAGCAGGCCCTGCTCAAGATCCTCGAGGGGACGGTGGCTAACGTTCCTCCCCAGGGAGGACGCAAGCACCCGCATCAGGAGTTTATCCAGCTCGACACGACGAACATCCTGTTCATCTGTGGCGGGGCGTTCCAGGGGCTGGAGGACATCGTCCGGGAGCGTACCCGCACCAAGGGGATGCTGGGCTTTGCCGTAGGCCAGGAGGAGAAGCCCAAGCTCGATTCGGCCGAGCTCTTGCGCCAGGTGCACTCGGATGATCTTCTGCAGTACGGTCTGATTCCCGAGTTCGTGGGGCGCTTGCCGGTGGTGGCCAGTGTTGAGCCCCTCGACGAGGAGGCGTTGGTCAACATCCTCACGCAGCCCAAGAACTCGCTGGTGCGCCAGTACAAAAAGCTCTTTGCGTTGGATCACGTAGAGCTCGTCTTTACCAATGAGGCGCTGCGTGTGGCCGCCCGGGAAGCAATCTCGTATCGCATGGGCGCCCGTGGGCTGCGTACCATCATCGAGGAGACGCTGCTCGACATCATGTACGAGTTGCCGTCGCACCCCGAGATCCGCAAGTATACTGTCACGGCGGATGACGTCCGCAATCGGCGCGACCGCGACCGCAAGCTGTTTGACGCCGCGGCGTAGCCGTGGCCTGGCGGGCGGTTGATCCGAGCGCCCGACGGATCGGGTCTTCCGGCGGGAGGTCGCCGGGTGCGCAGAATGCTCCGTGGACCGCGCGGCCCAGGCCTGGGCCGCGCGGTCCACGGAGCATTCTGCGCACCCGGCGACCTCCCG
>DUUT01000143.1 GCA_012841405.1 Chloroflexota bacterium | reverse complement strand
CGTTCAAGCCCTGGGGTAGCGCGGTGAGCGCCATCGAGATGGCCCTGTGGGACATCGCCGGCAAGGCGGCGGGGGTGCCGGTGTACCGCCTGCTGGGCGGCAAGGTGCGCGACCAGGTGCGCGTCTATAACGGCGCCGTCCGTTTCCCCATGGCCGGTTCGACGCCCGACGACTATGCCGAGAACATGGCCAAGATGAAGGCCAGCCCCGAGGGGTTCTCTATCATCAAGCAGGGGATCGCCTTCCATAGCGCCATGCCGGAGCAGGTGCCGGACCTGTTCTACGGCGAGGTGCAGCCGCGGGGCTTTCACAGCAATCGCGGGCCGCTGACGGAGCGCGGGCTGAAGCACATCATCGCCTGCGTCGAGGCGATGAAGGGCGTGCTCGGTGATGAGGTGGGCCTGGCACTGGACTGCGGCCCTGGGTTCATGGTGCCCGACGCCATCCGCCTGGCGAAGGCGCTGGAGCCGCTGAACATCATGTGGCTCGAGGACATGATCACGGGCGATTACTACCCCTACGTCATGGCCGATGTCTATCGCGAGGTGACCATGAGCACCTCGACGCCCATCCACACGGGCGAGCAGATCTACCTGCGGCAGAACTTTCGCGAGCTCATCGAAAAGCACGCCGTGAACATCGTCGGGCCCGACCCCTGCGACATCGGCGGTATCGCCGAGCTCAAGTGGGTGGCCGAGTATGCCGACCTGCACGGCATCCTCATGGCACCGCACGGCACGGGCGATGGCCTCATCGGCCTCGCGGCACTCGTACAGGTGGCGGCCACGCTGCCGCAGAACTATATCGCCTTTGAGTACCCCGTGGGCCGGCCCGAGTGGTGGTACGACATCGTCACCGGGCTGCCCGATCCCATCGTCAAGGATAGCATGATCGACGTGTGGGATACGCCGGGCATGGGCGTCGATTTGATCCCCGACAAGGCGGAGCAGTACCTGCGCGAAGAGGACAAGGGGTTCTTTGACGACTAGGTGAGACGCACGGCGGCGGGGGTGCCTGCTCCCGCCGCCGTGTCTGCCACCAAGCTGGTGACGTACTAGGCCGCGCTTCGAAAACGCCCCCGACGGAGAAACGATGTCACCCCGAGCGTAAGCGAGAAGCCGTCACGGCCTAGGGCGCGTACGTATAGTCTACGTCGAGGATGCGCCCGCGCCAGTAGGGCAGGTGGCGCCCCTCCAACTGCCAGGCGACCTCGCCCAGGGTCGGGATCTGCACGCCGTTGCGCTCGACGCAATCCGCAAAGCGCCCCTCCCAGGGCGTGGGCACCATCTCGCCACCTACATCCCGGGGCCGCTCCGCGGCAAAGACATGGGATACGAGCCCATCGGCGCCAAAGGTAAAGGTGAGCGAAGCGGTCGTATCCCCGTCGACGAGGGTGGCACGGGCATGAGAGTCGTCCACCGGATCCCAGCGCACCCCTTGGCTGGGCAGCAGCGCCGTAGGAACCCAGGGCCCCTCGGCAAGGTAGCGCAAGAGCTCGCCCTCGGCTGCCTCGGGCGTACCGCTGATGTCGACCACGGTCACCAGCCCGAGAATCGCCCCCTGAAGCACACCCCGCCCGCCGATGTAGGCGTCGTGAACGCGCACGGCGATGCCCGGAGCCACCCGGATGCGGGCGTCCCACAGGAACCCCGGCGGCCGCGTCGAGACCGTGTGGGTGGCCGTAAAGGGGCGCCAACCGTCGTCCGCCTCTTGCTGCAGGAACTCGCCGCGTTGGGTGAGACGGGCACGGGCGATGATGGGCTGCCCATCACGCAGAGCCGCTCGAAAGTAGCGCTGCACCGGTGCAGGGAGCCCCTCCAGCTCTGTCTCTGAGTAGATGGCTGGGTCAGGTGTTTGGCGCAGGGTGTCGAGGAGTGCCACGCGCCAGCGGCTGAGCTCACGCCAGCGGAGCGCCCCGATGGCCAGCGCCCCGCCGATGGCAAGCAGCACCCCCACCAAGACGTACAGCCCAATCGTGAGGCCGATGGGTATCGGTGTAGGCCGACGACCGTTCATCGATGATGTCCCTCCTCTGGTGCGGGGCGCTACTGCGGTGCCCCTATTCTTCCTCGTCCTCGAACCCCTCTTCCTCGGGCATCGCCGAGTAGTGGCTGTGGATCAGTCCCCAGCGGTCACCCTTCTTGAGAAAGAGGAGCGTTACCCGGCTGGCACCTACCTCGTCCTCAAAGCGTAGCTCCTGAATCGCCGTGGCATAGGCGACAGTGGGGGCGAGGCGGTGGACGGTGATATCGGCGAAATGCACGTTGTCGCCCGGCTGGGCGTTCTCCCGTGTCCAGTCGTGAATCTGGCGTACCACGTCGGCGCCAAACGGCTCTGGGACGAAATCCTCGATCTCGGAGAATCGTTCGTCTTCCAACCACATCACCGCCTCAGCCTTGTCCGGATTGGCCTCGTTCGAGGCCTCTTCGATGGCGCGGATGATCGCCGCGATCTGGCGTTCATCCTCACGCAGGCCTACGTCATCCACCATGGCCATATCGACCTCCTTTGCGGTGCGTCGGCGCTCCGCCGGCGCCCTTGTCGTGCCCCACGGCCCATCGACCGACACCGCTCCCCAGGATGCGCTACCCGCCTACGGTGCGCCGGCCGCGACCATCCGTTCCAGGGCTGCCCGGCCGGGCCCGGGGAACGCAGGCGCATCGTGCGCCTCGCGCCACCGGTGCTCGTCCACCGGTTGGAGCCACGGCGCATCGGCCGTTGCCCAGGTCACCAGGCCGTCACGCAGCTGGGCCTTGGGCATGTCCGCTGTCGTGTTCGCGGGCTCGCGCATGAGCGCCGCACAGCAGTCGGCGCAAAAGAGCGCTCGCGTCTTGTCCAGGGATCCCGTCAGCTCGGGGGCGTCTTACGATGGCGGCTTGATGGCCTCAAGCTCTCGGTCATCGATGCTGGGGCGCTGACCGGGATTCAGCAAGTATACGCGATTCAAGGCGTACCCCAAGAGTCCCATCCTGCCCATGCCGAGGTGGGTGGTGATGATGCGCGCGTTGGGCACCTCAGCCATGATCGCGGTCAGACTGCCGATGGGATCGGCATCGGTGTGGGCGAGCCACACCCATCCGCTATCGCTCCCTCCTCCGGTGGACACCGCTGCCCGTACACCGGGTGTGCGAGAGCCCAGCGTAGCTATAGACGATCTAGTTAGTATAGTAACGCGACAATATCTCCTTGTAAAGGCACACGGTGGGTGGGTCCGGGATTCTCGGCGAAGGGCACGCCACCCGAGCGTCCGCCACTGCCCCTCACCGCTCCCCCTCTCCCCGCCGCACGCGGGGAGAGGGCGTCGTGACGCCGCAATCTTTCCTGTCGCGGCAGAAGCTCGGCGCTAACCGCCCAGGATACGGCGGGCCCACCGCCGCACGGCGCCTCGTAGCTCTGGAGGAGGCCCGCGGGGCGGTTGACGCCCTGCCCTGCCGATGGTAAAACCTCCCCACGGGAGCCAAGCGGGCGGCTTGGCCAGAGCATCGGACCAAGGGAGGTCGCATGAAAAAGGCGCTCATCGTTCGCGGCGGCTGGGAGGGGCACGAGCCTGGGCCAGTATCCGAGATCCTGGCGGCGGCCCTCCGTGAGAACGACGTTGCGGTCGAGATATCCGAGACCTTGGCCAGCTTTGAGGACGAAGCCAAGCTCGTCAGCCTCGACCTCATCGTGCCCATCTGGACGATGGGCACGATCGAGAGGAACCAGCTCAATGGCCTGCTGAATGCCGTGCGCGGCGGCGTGGGCATCGCCGGCGTCCACGGCGGCATGGGAGATGCCTTCCGGCAAGAGACCGAGTTCCAGTACATGGTCGGCGGGCAGTGGGTGGCCCACCCAGGCAATGACGGGGTGCGCTACACCGTCGAGATCACCGATGTGCCCAGTCCCATCACTGCGGGGCTGCACGATTTCGAGGTGACCTCCGAGCACTATTTCATGCACGTTGATCCCGGCAACACCGTCCTGGCCATCACGCGCTTTGGTGACACGGTGATGCCCGTGACGTGGACCAAAATGTACGGCAAGGGGCGCGTGTTCTACTGCTCCCTGGGGCACGTGGCGCAGGTGTTTGAGCAGGATCCGCAGATCCTCACCATGGTGACGCGGGGGATGCTCTGGGCGGCCGAGGGGAAGGCCCTTGCCGAGGCCGCGGGCTGAGCCGACCGGCCACGCGGATCGATACGGAAACCATCGCGCGCCTGGAGTGCGTCGCCTACGACATGCGGTGCCTCAGCAGCGAGATGATCACCTGGGGATGCTGGGGGCACGTGGGTGGGGCGCTCTCCGCCGCCGAGATTCTGGCATGCCTCTACGTTCACGCTATGCGCGTGGACCCCGGACGCCCGGACTGGGACGGGCGGGATCGCTTTGTGCTGTCCAAGGCGCATGCCTCACCGGCGCCGGCGCGCGGTTCCTACGGCTGCGTCATCCTAGCGCAGCTCTCCATGAGCACCCTGCTGTGCGACTATCCCGATCTCGAGGCGGCGTACGGTCTGCCGGTGCTCACCATCGCTCAGTGTGGGTTCGAGCGCGCGCGGGAGGTGTTGTTGGGGCGGTAGGGGCCCCTGGGCTCGCGGGTGCCTACGGCACGAGCTGCAGCGGGGCGGCACCCACGCCCCAGGCGATCCTCGCCCAGAGGAACAGTCCCAGCGCCACGACGATGGCCACCGTCCAGGCGGCGTCGACCCGACGGTAGTGCAGTTGGCGATAGTAGGTGCGGCGCACCCCGGCGCCCAGGGCGCGCGACTCGAGGGCCCGCGAGAGGTTCTCCGCCGTGCGCAGCGCCGTGATGAGCATGGCGACCACGATGGGCAGGTAGGCGCGGGCGCGCGCCACGAGGTTGCCGCGCGTCAGATCCAGCGCCCGCGCCTGCTGGGCGTCGCTGACGACGCGAAAAGTCCCCGCCATGGTCGGTAGGTAGCGGAGCGCCATGGCGAGGATCAGCCCCCAGGAGTGGGACATCCCCAACGATACCAGGCCACGCACCAACGTGGCCTGGTCGGTAGTGAACAGCCAGGTAAAGACGGCGAATGCCAGTGCCCCGATGCGCAGCGCGAGCGCCAGCCCCTCGGCAATAGTCTCCACTGTCACCCGCAGGAACCACACCGCGAGCAGAGCGGGCCCCTCTCCAGGGTTCAGCACCACCCACAACACGGCGATGAGCACCATGGTGGGCAGCGTCACCCGCCACACCCAGGCGATGCGGCGTCCGGCGATGCCGGCGCTCCACAGTGCCGCGTGCACGGCAGCTAGGGCTGCCAGCATCACCCACACGTTGCGGCTCATCAGGAGGATGGCCGAGATGCTGGCCACGAACAGCAGCTTGACGCGGGGATCCAGCCGGTGGAGCCAGGAATCGGAGGGCTGGTAGAGATCATAGCGCACGCTCATGGGCTCCCCCGGTGGGACGCTACGCCGAGGGCTGCATACGCCGCGACGAACTCGGCGGCGGTGAGCACGGTACACGGCATCCCCTGCGGCGTGAGGCGACGCGCGAGCCGCGCTGCCTGCGGGGGCGCCAGCTGGGCGTGCTCGAGATCCTCGAGGCGGCAGAACACCTCTTGCGTGGGGCCGTAGGCGAGGGCGCGCCCCTCGTGCATCACGAGCACCTCGTGGCAGTGCGCGGCCGCCAGGCGCATGTCGTGGGTGACGAGGATGATGGTGTGCCCCGCGTGGTGCATGGCGTCCACCCGCGCCATGAGATCCGCCGTGCTGCGCGCATCGAGGCCGGCGGTGGGCTCGTCGAGGATGAGGATGTGGGGCCGCATGGCAAATACGGCCGCCAGCGACACCTTGCGCCGCAGGCCGTAGCCCAACACGGCGGGGGGCGCCTCGGCATAGGCCGCCAGGTCAAAGGCTGCCAGCGCCTCGTCGGTGCGCTCGCGTATCGCGGCGGCGCTCAACCCGAGGTTGCGCGGCCCGAAACCGATCTCCTCGCGCACGGTGGCGCCAAAGATCTGGTGGTCGGGATTCTGAAAGACGTACCCCACGCGACGGGCGAGTTGCCCCACGGATGCCGTGCGCGTATCGATGCCCTCCACCCAGACGCGACCCCCGGTTGGCCGGAGCAGGCCGTTCAGGTGCTTGACCAGGGTCGTCTTGCCGGAACCGTTCTGCCCGATGATGGCCAGGTAGGCGTTGTCGGCGATGGTGAGGTCGATGCCGTTGAGCGCGGGGCTGATCTCATCGTACTGGTAGGTGAGCCCCTCAATGCGGATGGAGGGGGGGGCCTCACCCCTGGCCCTTGCAGTAGAAGACCCCTCACCCCAACCCTCTCGCCGCACGCGGGGAGAGGGAGGAGGCCCCTCACCTCGACCCTCCTCCGGGGTATGGGGAGAGGACCCCTCACCCCGACCCTCTCCCCGTAAGCGGGGAGAGGGGGTAAGCGCCCCCTCGCTCCGCATGGAGGGGGAGGGGGGCGGTGCCCCGCTGCACCCTGGAGCCGGTGACCTGCTACCCGTGGGACCCGAGGCCCGCCACCCAGAACCCGCCAAGCCTTCGCCCAGCGCCTCGGCGGCGGCGTCGAGGGTGGCGAAGGAGTAGCGCGTTCCCAGGCGGCGATTCAGGCCCTGGGCGACCTCAGTGACCTGGGGCGCCGCGAGGCCGGCGTCGGCCAGCAGGTCGGCGTCCTCAAACACGCGCAGGGGCTCGTCGACGCGCACGATGCGCCCCTCCACCATCACGGCCACCCGGTCAGCGAACTCGGCCACCTGCTCGGCATGGTGGCTGGCCATGATGATCGTCGCCCGGCGTTCGCGGCACAGCCTCTCCACCACGGCCAGCACCTCGCGCTGTCCGAGGGGGTCCAAGGCGGCGGTAGGCTCGTCGAGGATGAGCACCTCTGGCAGCATGGCCAGCGTCGCGGCGATGGCCACGCGCTGCTTCTGGCCGCCGGAGAGCTGGGCTGGTGCGCGCCCACCGTGGGCGCGCATGTCCACCACGTCGAGGGCCCAGGCCACGCGCTCGGCGATCTCGGGCGGGGCGACGCCGAGGTTCTCGGGGCCAAAGGCCACCTCGTCCTCCACGGTGGTGGAAAAGAGCTGGCTCTCTGCGTCCTGGTAGACGATGCCGACGCGTCGGGCGAGCTCGGCCACCGGCGTGCGACGGGTGTCGGCGCCGAGCACCGTCACGCGGCCGCGGATGATGCCACCGGTGCTCTGCGGCACGATGCCGTTGAGGGCCATGAGCAGGGTGGACTTGCCGACGCCCGTAGGGCCCATGAGCGCCAGGAACTCGCCGCGCTCGATGCTCAGCGAGACGCCGCGCAGCACCTCGATGGAGGCGCTGCCGGCCCAGAGCGGAGGATAGGCGTAGTGGAGGTCAGCGATCTCGATGGCCGACAAGGGGTGCCCTCACTTGCATTCCCTCTCGTGTGCCCGGCAAAGCCAGGGCGCGGGGCGGCGCAACGCGCGGGCGACTAGCCCTCTTGCCAGCGCTCGGGCTGCGCCAGGCGGGTGACGGGGGGATAGGCACGGCGCACGGCGAGGTACAGGGGGATGCCCACCAGGCCGCCGGCAAGGTTCTGGACGACGTTGAACGGTACCTCGGCGATGGCAGGTCCCCAGCCGGTGAGCAGCAGCCCCTCACCCAGCACATAGACACCGACCATGGTGACGGCGCCCGCTGCCCAGGCGGCGATGAGCCCGGGAAGCGATCGGCCGCGCCCCAACACACCGGCGACCATCCCCTGCAGCCCATGGGCGAGGAGGGTCAACACGGCGAACTGGGCGTAGCCACCGATCACATCGGCCAGGGCGGCGCCGATGCCGCCCGCTACGAACCCGATCACCGGGCCGAAGGCAAAGGCGCTAAAGAAGGTGGCCACATCGGAAAAGTTGATATAGCCCTGCGTGGCGGGAATCGGGATGCGCACGAGCAGGGTGAATACGGCCGTCACAGCGATCATGACGGCTGCGATGGCGATGATGCGAGCACGCGGTGTCGACACGATGCCTTCTCCAGTGCACTTTGGGGGCGGACGGGTGACGCGTGGCGCCTAGCCTGTGCCGTCGCGCGCCTCGGTCTCCTTGGCCTCGTCCCACAGGGCATCCATCTCTTCGAGGGTCATCTCCTCGAGAGGGCGGCCTGCCCCGGCGGCGTGACGCTCGATGGACTCGAAACGGCGGGCGAACCGCCCGTTCGCTTCCCGCAGCGCGCTCTCGGGGTCGATGGCGTGCCAGCGGGCCAGGTTCACCAGGCTGAAGAGCAGATCGCCGAACTCGGCGCTGCGGCGCTCCGGATCGGGTGCTTGGCGGAACTCGTCGAGCTCTTCCGCCACCTTGGCCTCCACCGGCTCGATGCTGTCCCAGTCAAACCCCACGCGCGCAGCGCGCCGCTGCATCTCGAGCGCCTGGCTCAGGGAAGGGAGCGCGCGCGAAACCCCGGAGAGCAACGAGGCAAAGCGCTCGCCCCGCTCCTGGCGCTTGATCTGCTCCCAGTGGCGTAGCACCTCGGCACTATCCTGCACCGTCTCGCCAGCGAACACGTGGGGGTGGCGCCGGACGAGCTTGGCGATGACGTCTTGCACGGTGTCGATCAGCTTGAAATCGCCGTCTTCCACCGCGATCTGGGCGTGGAGCAGGATCTGGAGCAGCAGGTCGCCGAGCTCCTCGCGGAGCTTGGCCATGTCGTCGGCGTCGAGCGCATCGAGGACCTCGTACGTTTCCTCCAGGAGGTGCGTGCGCAGCGTCTGGTGCGTTTGCTCCCGGTCCCACGGACAGCCGTCGGGCGCCCGCAGATGGGCGACCACATCCTGAAAGCGCGCCACGGAACCCGGCTTGTCGAGTGCTGGGATATAGATGGAGGTGAGATGGTCCACATCGCTCTGCCGGTCCAGGTCGTACAGCGGCAGCTCGCGCACCGACTCGTCGGGCGTGCCCGCCGCGCGTACGAGCCGGATGGGATGGTCATCGTGGTACAGGTTCATCAGCGTGAGCTTGACCTCGGATGCCAACGGGCGGCTGTAGACCTGCACCACCAGCGCGGCCACGTCGGGATCGAGGTTGGGGTGATGACGCTGCGCCAGGGCGGTGGCGTCGGCGATCTGCAGGCCGTCAAAGGGGTCGATCCCCAGAGCGATCGTCGCCGGCTCGAGAAAGCTGAGGCCCGCCACGATGCGCACGGGCAGGGCGCGCTCAGCCGCCATAGCGAGCACGCGCCGCACCGACGTCTCGCCCATACTGGGATGCCCCGGCACGGCATAGATGACGCCCTCAGGGCGCTCCGCGAGGGTCAGGAGGCGCTGGGCGATCGCCTCGTACACCTCGGGGAACGTATCCATCGCCTCGTAGAGGGCATCGAAGGAGCGGTAGGCGGGGCCGCGCGGCAGCGCCTCCACGACGGGATGGCGCAATGTCCGCAGGTACACCTCCTGCGCGTCCTCCAGCGCACGCCACGCTTCGAGGGTGATCTGATCCGGGTTCCCTGGTCCGAGGCCGATGATGGTAATGCCGGGCATGGTACTCCTATCGTTAGCGATGCTTCGATTATAGCCCAGCGGGGACGGCGGACCAAGTTTCTGGCGCGCTGGCAGAGGGATCAGCCTAGAACCCATCAGCGTAACGCAAAGCCCGATGGCGCACTTGACACCCCAAAACCTCTGCCCTATAATGGTGTCGCTCGTGCGGGTGTAACTCAGTTGGCAGAGTGTCTGCTTCCCAAGCAGAATGTCGTGGGTTCGAATCCCATCACCCGCTCACCACAATGGGTTGTATGTCCTAACCCCTGAACCCCCTATCGGTTGTGGCCCAGGCCCACCCGAAGGGGGTTCCTGTATGTTGGACAACCTTACGCTGCGACCACAACCGGTAGTAAGTCCCCTGCGAGCCGCCCTTGACGCCTTTATCCTCTCGCGTGAGGCGATGCGCTGTACCCCCAAGACCCTGACCCACTACCGCTACACCGTCGGCGGCTTTGTCGCCTACCTGGAATCCCAGGGCGTGGGCGACGTGACGGCCGTCACGCCCGGCCACATCCGCGCCTACCTGGTGGGCCTGCAGCGGCGCGGCGCCAAGGACACGACGCAACACGCTCACGCGCGCGGCATCAAGACCTGGTGCCGGTGGCTCGTGGCCGAGGGGGACTTGAGCGACAACCCCATGCAGCGTGTCGCCATGCCCCGCCTCGACAAGCGCGTGCCCCCGCCCTTTACCGCCGACGACGTGAAGGCCCTCCTTGGCGCGTGCGATCGGCACACCCCCAAGGGGTGCCGCGACTATGCCCTCGTGTTGACCCTGCTGGACACCGGCCTGCGCGCGTCGGAACTCGTAAGCCTGCGCGTGGGCGACATCGACCCCCGGAGCGGACTGTGCACGATCATGGGCAAGGGGCGCAAGGTGCGGCAGGTGCGGGTGGGGGCCAAGGCACGCGGCGCCATCATCCGCATGTTAGGGTATCGCCAGCAGGCGCCCAACGGTGCCCCTCTGTGGACGGCCTATGATGCCCAGGGGCGCGAGCGCGGCGCCCTGACGCTCAGTGGGCTACAGACGGCGCTCCGGCGCCTCGGGGCGCGCGCCGGCGTGGTGCCCTCGGGCCCCCATCGCTTCCGGCGGACGTTCGCCCTGTGGTGCCTGCGCGACGGCATGGACCTCCACAGCTTGCGGCTCCTGATGGGCCATTCCGACCTGACGGTGCTGCAACGATACCTGGCGCTGGCCGGTGAGGACGTCGAGCGGGCCCATGCCGCCCACAGCCCGGCGGACCGGCTCTTGGAAGGGGGGTGATCTATCGGTGGACACGCCTCGGGGGCCTCGGGAGCGTTCTAGACCATCGCACTCACACAGGAGAGCATCATGAAAGACGAACAGGAATTGAAGGAGCTGCTGCGTGGCCTCGACGGCGAAACGGTGCGCACATTCACCAAGGTGCTGCGCGCGATGATCGGCTCGCAGGCCGAGCCGGGCCGGCACAAGGACCTCCTGGCCCGCATGGACGCGCTGACGGCCAGCGGTAACGTGACCCCCACCTCGATGCGGGCGATGCTCGCCGCCTGGCGCGGCGACTGGGAGGGGAAGCGAATCTACACCTACGACGATGCCAAAGCCCGCGTCGAGGCCGAGCCGGAGCTGGAGGCCCACCGCGATATCATCATCCTCTATGACTGGCCGGAGGGTGAGGAGCATTGGCAGTGGGTGTGTACCGCCCCGGTCCCCGAGATCGTCGGCTGGGCGGAAGTGGTGGGCGAGGCCCCGGAGGAGGCGGTGGCCCTGGGCGAGGCGTAACGAAAGCCGGGCCGGGGTAAGGTGGCCGCCTCGCCCCGGCCCATGACCACGGGAAGCCGAAAGGAGCCCCATGGACAAGAGTAGTGTACCACGAACGTCACGCCTTGTCGCGTTCGCCGTGATTCTCGGCGGGCGCGTGGTGGATGGCTGGGTAGATCCCGAGTGGGCAGAGGTTAGGCTGTGGCCTTTTGCTTCTCTGCCCAACGGCGATACCGGGCCCGCCCGGCGCATGTCGGGCTGCAATAGCGCTGGCGCCCATCCGTGGGCACGAAGTACTGCCCACACTCGGGGCACGCTAGCCAGACTACCTTTTTGTTCAGCAGTTGGGCGACGTGATGGTAAGCGTAGCCCACGAGATCGGTGGGGTGGATCCCTGTGGCAAATTCATTGGGTGCATTGCCAGCGCCCCACTCAAACATGGCAATCAGGCGATGCTCAACGCCTCGCAGGCCTTCGCTAACGATCATGGCAATCGTCTTGGCTGCTTGTTCGGTGAGCTCCTTGTCGTTTTCAGGGGCGCCTTGCCAAAGGGGGCGGATGACGGGAGCTAGCCGCTGGAGCTCTTCGGGGGCGCCCTCGAGGGCACGATCTAGCGCGCTTTTCAGCATGAAGACGGCTCGCAGTTGGCTACTCTCCTGCTGCCACTCGCTGTAGGGCTCGCGCCACTCGTTAGCCTGCGGTCCATGTCGCAGGAGGCCGTAACGCGTCACAAAGGCGATGGCGTCCTGGGGCGTCGAAACCGCGGCCAGGTCAAACGCAAGATTGGAGGCTCCGTAAGGATGATACTCATGGGCCCGTTGGCGATCCAATACGATCCAACCGTCCACAACCGAGGCCGGCCCACGCAACCACGCCGGCGGCTCTGCGCGAATGGCATAACCTTGTTTGGCCATGACTTTGCCCCCTCAGCCAAAACTAAACGCTGTTTAAACGGTATCTGCATTCTATCATGCTTGCCAGCAAACGTCAACTTAGGTATATTGGGGTCACATACCGTTTGGAGAACGAAAGAGGAGGGACAGCTGTGGAACGGTTTTTGACCATCCCGGAGGTGGCGGGGCTGATCGGGGCCTCGGTTGAGCGCACCTACCAGATGGCGGCCCAAGGGCGTCTCCCCGCGGTCCGCCTCTCGCCGCGACGAATCCGGGTGCCGCGCGAGGCACTAGACCGCTGGATAGCCGAGCAAAACGAGCGCGCACTAGCCAACGTTCGGGAGAGGTAGAATGCCTGAGACAAACGAAACCGCCGACCTGCTGGAACAGGTCAGCGGCGGGGACGGGGCGGCGAGCAATGACGGCGATCAAGCTCGACCCCAGGATACATCCGCCATCGCCTATTGTCAAGAGCACCTGAGCGACGCCCACCGGGCGATGCTCCTCGACGAATCCGCCATCTCGCCCGAGGTGGTGGCGGCGCGCGGCTATCGCACGGTCACGAGCCCCGCCGACCTGGCCGACCTCGGCTTTGCGCCCTCACAGCGCAAGGTGCCCGGCTTGCTGTTGCCGTTGCACCCCACGGATGGGGGCGAGCCACCCCTGTGCGTGTACCGTCCCGACCGGCCCCGCGAGCTGCGGGATCGGCGCACCGGCAAGGCGCGGGTGTTGAAGTACGAGGTGCCCAAGGGCGCCGGGACGCGCCTGGATTGTCCCCCCGTATGCCAGCCGATGCTGGCCGACCCTGCCGTCCCGCTGTGGGTCACGGAGGGGATCAAGAAGGCCGACGCCCTGGCCTCCCGGGGGCTGTGCGCCATCGCCCTGTTGGGGGTCTGGAACTGGCGCGGGCGGAATGACTTCGGCGGCGTCGTGGTGTTGGCCGACTTTGACTTCGTTGCGCTCAACGGGCGGGACGTCCGCCTGGTCTTTGACTCGGACGTGATGGTCAAGCCCCAGGTTCGCGCTGCCCTCGACCGCCTGACGGCCGTCCTCCAGCGCAAGGGCGCGCATGTCGCGGCTGTGTATCTGCCGCATGGCAAAGACGGCAAAACCGGCGTCGATGATTATTTGGCCGCGGGGCACACCGTCGAGGAGTTGGAGGCCCTGGTTGAGGCCCCTCGGCCGGAACTCAAGGCCGCGGCGCCCACCGTCGAGCTCCTGGAGGCCCCGCCCGAGGCGATGCGGCGCCCCATGGCGCTGGTCGGTGGGAAAGGGTACCTGGCGACGTCGCTCTGGGTGAAGGAAACCCACACCGAGATGCTCGACAAGCGGACGGGCGAGGTCGTCCGCCTCGAGGAGCCGGTGGTCAAGACGGGGCCGCGGCTTTTCGTCCTCTCCGATGACGGCCAGGTGTACGGCGCCGGGGGCGACCATCCCCTCGAGGAATTGGGCTTTGAGGTGGACTTGCCCGACCTGCCCCGCAACGGCGCCCTCCTCTCGACCGCGGGCGTGCGCCGGTATCGCGCCGGCGAGCGCCCCGAGGCCGCCGACGTCGTGGCGCGGGTGGCGCGGGTGTACGACCGGTACATCGACTTTACCTCCTCACTCGGCGACCAAGCGACGATGTGTCGTTTCATGGCCTGCCTGAGCCTGTCCACCTACTTTCTGCCGGCGTGGTCGGTGGTGGGTTACCCCTGGCTCACCGGCGAGAAAGGATCGGGGAAAACCCAGGCGGGGATGGTGTGGGCCCTCACGTCCTACCTCGGCGCCATGGTGCTGTCCAGCGGCTCCTTCGCCGCGCTGCGCGACCTGGCCGAGGCGGGGGCGGCGCTCTGCTACGATGACGCCGAGGTGTTGAGCGATCCCCGGAAGTGTGACCCGGATAAGCGCGAGCTTGCCCTTGCCGGGTACCGCCGGGGATCCCAGGTCCCGCTCAAGGAGAAAGACCCTGACGGCGACCGCTGGGTTACTCGCTGGGTGAACGCGTTTGCCCCGCGGGCCTTTACGGCCATCGCGTCACCCGACAACGTTCTCGCCTCGCGCTGCATCGTCGTGCCGTTGGTGCGCACCGCCGACCCGCGCCGCGCAAACGCCGACCCTGGCAATACCGACCGCTGGCCGGTGGATCGGCGGGCGCTGATCGACGATTCTTGGGCGCTGGCCCTGGCCCTGCTGGTCGAGGCCGAAACGGTGTGGGATGAACTCGAGCGCGACGTCGCCTACACCGGCCGCGATTTTGAGCCGTGGCGCGCGGTGGTGGCCACGGCGCGGCTGCTGGATCGGCACGGCGCCCAGGGCCTCGAGGAGGACGTCCGCGCGGTGATGCGGCGCTACTTCGCCGAGCGGGCCGATATCTTGGGTGACGACTGGACCGTCGCCGTCGTCCGCGCCTTGGTGGGCTACGCCGAGGAACATCTGGACGACGCCGCGGCGCAGGGGCGGCTTGTCGGACACATGGACACTTTGGACACTTCGGACACTTGTATGGGAGAGTGGACGTTGAGTGCATCACAAGTGTCCGAAACGATCAAGTCGGCAGGTGGGCAGGATGACGAGGAAGGCGCCGCCTGGGCGACCCCGACGCGAGTCGGGAAAATCCTTGCCCATTTACGGCTAAGAGCCGTAAGAAAGTCTAACAAACGTAGGGCGCGCGGATGGGGTTTCACTCTCGATGACGCCCGGCGTCTGGCGCTCGCTTTTCACGTGGACACGCCCCTGCTGCAGATGGACACATGTGCGGACACTTCCGCCCACCCCTCTCATACAAGTGTCCGAAGTGTCCAAAGTGTCCATGTGTCCGACGCCGACGCTGGCAACGGCCACCATGGCCCCGTCGATCCGGCCCACGACGTAGCGCCCTATGGCGCCTATCGCCGGGCGATGGAGGCGCGGGGCCAGGAGCCCTTGAGTGTGCCCGAGTGGGCCCAAGCCGGGCGCCCGAAGGGGCCGGCGGGCGACGATGGGGAGTGGGAGGAAATCGCCCCCGATGCTCCGCAGGAACCCGGAGGCGTGTTCCGCATGGACCTGGCGACGGGTAAGAGCTATCGGCGG
>DUUT01000012.1 GCA_012841405.1 Chloroflexota bacterium | reverse complement strand
TCGAGGCCAGCGGAGCTGGCCCAGCGCCCCTGGTGGGACCGCGTGCCCGATCAGGGCCTGTTCGCCGCCGGGGTATCGAGCGAGCGCACCCTCAACGCCGCCGTGCGTGGCGCCGACAGCACCTGGGCCATGATCTACCTGGCGAGCCAATGCCACGTGCTCATCCACCTGGACAAAGTGCTCACGCCCCGGGTTCAGGCGACGTTCATCAACCCCGCCACGGGAGAGGAGCAGGACGCCGGCACCTACGCCACCGGCAACTGCACGGAGCGCGTCTTTCCCCAGGGGCAGACGCAGTGGTTCGCCACCCCGGGGCATTGGGAGGATGCCGCCCTCGTGCTCGACGGTATCGCCTGAGGAAGGCGCGTCGGGTGGGGGCCGCGTCGGCGCCACCGCCAGTGCGAAGCGAGGTCCACGCATGGCCATCGGCTGGTGCTGTCCCTGCTGTGGCGAGGTCACGACTGAGGCCGCAACGGGCGCTCTGGAGCTGTACCGCGCGGACGGCGTGTTCAACAAGCACTCCAAGCGGTTCGGCCCCTGGTGTCGGGCGTGTGGGCGGCGCGCCCTGTTCCACGAGGGGGAGGGGCCGCCCGCGCCCGTCCCCCATCCCCCCTCCGCCCGCGTGCTGCTGCTCAGCGGCACCTGCGCCAGCGGCAAGTCGACCGTCTCCTATCTCCTGTCCGAACGGTACGGCCTCGCCCAGATCGACGGAGACTGGATCCTCGACCTCCGCCGGCGCGAGCTGGGGCGCAAGGTCAGCCTGGAAGAGACGCACGAGTCGATGCTGGCCATGGCGGTGGGCATGGTGGCCCTGGGGAGGTCGGCCGTCATCGCCCACGTCATCCTTCCCCAGGCGCTGGCGTGGTATCGTGCCCACCTGGCGGCACGCCGTATCGTCCATCGCGCGGTGGTGCTCATGCCACCGATGGACACCCTCCTGGAACGGAACCGCACCCGCGATTGCTGGCCCCAGCCCACGCCCGAGTACTGGGTGCACAAGTTCGTGGATGACCTGCGCGCCGGCCCCGAGAGCGTTCACGCCCTCTTTTATGACAACTCGCGCGAGACGGCAGACGAGACGGCCCAGAGGCTGTGGGAACTGCTGCGGCGCCTCTCATGATCGCTTGCCATGCTCGCGCCAAAAAGCAAAACGGCCGGTCGATTCCTCACGTTGAGGCGTCAACCGGCCGCGCCGTTGGCTGAGGGACAGGGATTCGAACCCCGATCGCCTGATCCAGAGTCAGGTGTCCTACCATTGGACGATCCCTCAACAGCGGGCCCGAGTATACCACGGTACCGCGCAGAGTGCAAATCGGCGAAAGCTGGGATCCAGCTCTGCGACGAGGAGCCCGTCGAGGGGCTCCTCCGAGCGGCCGCCCCGACCCCGTTACGCGGTGAGCCCTGCCGTCGACAGCATCTCCTCAGCGCGAGCGATGCGCCGCAACACCGTGTCTCGCCCGAGCACGTCCAGGGTCCCAAAGAGCGGTGGCGCCACCGTTCGCCCGGTAGCGGCGACGCGCAGCGTCCCAAAGAGCTGGCCCGTCTTGAGGCCCAGCCGCGTGGCCAGAGCACGCAGGCGCTCCTCAAGGGCCCCCTCGTTCCAAGCATCCATCTCGGCCAGCGCCTCGCGAGAGGCGCGCAGTGCCGTCAGTGCCCCGGCGGCGTCCATCTTTTTCGGGATGAGGAGCTGTGCGTCGTACTCGGGATCGGCGCCGAACACAAACTCGGCGGTGCTCAGCACATCGTTGAGCGTGGTGATGCGCTCCTGCACCAGCGGCGTCAGTCGGAGCGTCGTCTCAATGTCCGCCGGAACGTCGGCTTGCCGCAGCACCGTGAGCAGCCGCCCCGCCAGGTCGTTCTGCCCCAGGCTGCGAATGTAGGCGGCGTTCATATAGTCCAGTTTGTCATAGGAAAAGGCGCTGGGAGACTTGCTGACGCGCTCGATGGTAAACAGGCGCACCAGGGCGTCGCGGGTAAAGAACTCGGTCTGCCCGTCGTACGACCAGCCGACGAGCGCCAAAAAGTTGACCATCGCCTCGGGCAGGTAGCCGCCTTGGCGGAACTCGTGGATATAGGTGAGCATCTGCCGACCATCGGGCAGCCGCTTCTTGCGCTTGCTCAGCTTGCCCTTGCCGCTGGGGTCCAGGATGGTGGGCAGGTGGGCCTGCACCGGCATCTCCCAGCCAAAGGCGTCAAAGAGGAGCTTGAGCTTGGGCACTGTGGCCAGCCACTCGTCCCCCCGCAGGATGTGGGTGATGGCCATCAGATGGTCATCGACGACCACCGCCAGGCTGTAGGTGGGGTAGCCGTCCGACTTGAGCAACACCTGATCGTCGAGCTGGCTGTTGTTCACCACGATGTGGCCGCGCAGCACGTCGTCAAACTCGGTGGTTCCCTCGAGCGGCACCGCCTGGCGCACGACGGGGTGCAACCCCTGCGCCTCACATGCAGCGATCTGCTCTCGCGTCAGATAGCGACAGCGCCGATCATAACCTGGCGGCTGGCCAGCGGCGCGCTGCTCCGCACGCATGCGCTCCAGGCGCTCGGGAGTGCAATAGCAGCGGTAGGCCTTGCCCTCCTTGATGAGCTGCTCGGCGTACTCGGTATAGAGGTGCAGGCGGTCCGACTGATAGTAGGGGCCATAGTCGCCCCCCACCTCCGGGCCCTCATCCCAACACAGCCCGAGCCAGCGCAGCGATTCGAGCATATCGGGGAGCGCCTCGGGGTGGTAGCGCGTGCGATCGGTATCCTCGATGCGCAGGATGAACTTGCCCCCATGGTGCCGCGCGAACAACCAGTTATAGAGCGCCGTGCGGGCGCTGCCCAGGTGGAAGTACCCCGTAGGGCTAGGCGCCATGCGCACACGAACGGTATCAGAAGCCATACAGCCAGTTCTCCTCAGCCACACGACAAATCGGCGTCATTGGGTACGCCGTAGCGTAGTATCCGGTCCTAGCAGGCCAACGCGGGGCTCCCGCTGGCGCATGGCCACGCTCTGCACGAGCCCCAGCGCCATCAGCGTCGCCATGAGCGAGCTCCCGCCATAGCTCACGAGGGGCAGCGGTAGGCCGGTGACGGGCAGCAGATTGGCGTTCATCCCCAGATTGATGAACGCCTGGACGAACAGCATCGTCGCCGTTCCCCCGGCGATGAGGCGTCCCGCCGGATCCGGTGCCTTGGCGGCGATGCGCATCAGACGAATGATGACAAAGGCAAAGAGTGCCAGAAACAGGACCGAGCCAACAAAGCCAAATTCCTCGGCCAGCACCGAAAAGATGAAATCGGTGTGCCGTACACGAAGAAAGTATAGTCGACTCTGGGTACCATGCAAGAACCCCTTGCCCCACCATCCACCGGAGCCGATGCTGATGAGGGCCTGGTTCACATTGTAGGCATCCATGCTGAGTTCCTGCATCGCCGCGACGACGGCGGCCTTGTCGGGGTAAAAGAACCCCAACACCCGGAGCCGCATATAGTCCTCAAGCTGGAACCAGGCCACCGGCGCCACGACGGCCGCCGCGCCCCCTGCCAGCAGCAGGTGTCGCCAGCGCACGCCCGAGAGGAACACCATGCCCCCCCAGATAGCCACCAGGACAAGCGCCGTGCCAAAGTCCGGCTGGCGGAAGATGAGCAGCGCCGGCAGCACCACCATGATCCCCGAGAGCAAGAACGGGCGTAGACTCTCCATCTGCTCATCGTCGCCGCCCAGCACCCGCGACAGCACGATGATCATGAGCATCTTGGCCAGCTCGGAGAGCTGTACGCCAAAGCCCCCCACCCCCAACCAGCTCTGCGCACCAAAGGCGGTGCTGCCGATGGCCAACACCAGCACGAGGGAGGCCAAAGCGCCGAGGTACACCCACCGGTACAGGGAGACAAAGAGGCGATAGTCCAATATGGCCAGGGCCATATACAGCACCAGACCGACACCGCCAAAGAGGAGCTGCCGGTAGACGGCGTTGTCGATCCAGGGCTTGTCCTCTTGGGGCAACGTCGCCTCGTACGAGCTATAGATCATCAGCGCCCCGATGGCGATTAGGCACAGCGTCGCCACGAACAGGGGCAGATCAAAGTGGCGCCAAACCGGTCTCTCCATCGCCTAGCCATCCTCGCGCACCCGCGTGCACCTCACTCCACCGTTCCGCACGCTAATCCTTCGACCGCTTACCCAGGCCGATCCGCTCCCACAGGCTCTTGCGCCGCGCCAGCAGCGGGATGAACGCCACGTCCTCCCCCAGGAGGCGACGCGCCATGTTGTGGTATGCCCTGCCCGGCAACGACCGGGCATCGTGGGCGATGGGCATGCCCTTGCTATTCGAGATCAGCACGCCTTCGTTATCCGGAACCAAGCCAAGGAGCGACACGTTCAGGCGGTCCAGGATCTCGTCGGGGCTCATCATCTCGCTGCGGCGCACCAACTCGGGGCGGATGCGGTTGATCACTAGACGCGTCTCTCCCCGCCCCTCCGCCTCGAGGATGCCCAGCACCCGGTCCACGTCCTGCACCGACGAGACGTCCGGCGTTGTCACCAGGATGAACGCCTCGGCCGGCGCCACGGCGTTGCGAAAGCCGGATTCGATCCCCGCGGGCGAATCAATGAGCACGATGTCGCAGTCGCCATGGAGCTGCTGGATGACGCGCATCATGTCCGCGGGGCTCACCGCCGTCTTGTCACGGCTCTGCGCCGCCGGCAGCAAGTAGAGGTTCTCCAGCGTTCGGTCGCGGATGAGCGCCTGCCGCAACCGACACCGCCCCTCGACCAGATCGACGACGTCATAGACGATGCGATTCTGGAGCCCCATCACGACGTCGAGGTTGCGCAGGCCGATATCGGTATCGATAATCACCACGCGCTGCCCGAGTCTGGCCAGGGCGGTGCCCAGGTTGGCCGTCGTCGTCGTCTTGCCCACACCACCCTTGCCCGACGTCACGGTAATGACCCGCGTCATGCCGTCGCTCTCCCCCTCGTGCCGCGATTCCACGGCTCAACGATGATGGCGTCATCTCGCACCGTGGCCATCTCGGGGAAGGGTTCCTTCCGCTTCTCGTCATCAGCCGATCGGGCGATATACACGCCGATGCGCAGCTGCATCGGCGCAAAATCGAGGGCGCACACCATGGCTGAGGCGTTGCCCATGGCGCCAGCGTGCACGATGCCACGCAACCGCCCCCAGATGATCACGTCACCGCCGGCGACAATTTCGCCGCCAGGGTTCACGTCACCCACAACCACCACGTGCCCGGTGCTGCGAATCACTTGCCCCGAGCGCACGATCTGATGGATGAGGGTCGCTCTGGTAGCATCGGCGGCCCGTACCACCGGCCGCGAGACGGCCGGCGCCTGAGGCCGCGGCGCGGGCGCC
>DUUT01000142.1 GCA_012841405.1 Chloroflexota bacterium | reverse complement strand
GGTGAAGCGCAAGCTGTCGAACTACAAGCGCAAGCGGCCGGAGCATGCCCATTTGCCTCAGCCCCGTGGGCCGTATCGCGAGGCGCTGAGGCTTATTTGAAAGGTATTGCGTCAAGGCCCCTCGCTTACGCTCGGGGCGACATCGTTACGACGTCGGATGCATTTTCGAAACACCGCCTAGCCCACAGCCCATATGCCATCATCCACCCGCACAGAGGAGGTCGCCCATGTTCACCGAGATGCGCGTCACCGAGTTCCTGGACGCCTTGTCGTCAAAAGAGTCGGTGCCGGGGGGCGGCAGTGGCGCGGCGTTGGGCGGTGCCCTGGGCGCGGCGCTGGTGAGCATGGTGTGTAACCTGACCATCGGCAAGAAGGGGTATGCGGACGTCGAGGCGCGGATGCGCGACCTCCTCGCCAAGAGCGAAGCGCTGCGCCAGGAGCTCCTGCGGCTCCTGGAGGCGGATACCCAGGTGTATACGCAGGTGATGGCCGCCTATCGCCTGCCGCGCAAGACGGCCGAGCAAGAGGCCGCACGCGAGGCCGCCATGCAGCGAGCGCTCAAGGAAGCGGCCGAGGTGCCGCTGGCCATCGCCGAGCGCTGCGCGGAAGTGGTGGATTTGGCCATGCCCGCTGCCGAGATGGGCAACGCCTGGGCGGTGAGCGACGCCGGCGTCGGCGTGCTCCTGGCCGAAGCCGCCATGCGCGGGGCGCTGCTGAACGTCACCATCAATCTGGCGTCCATCACCGATGCCGATTTCGTCCGCGAGGCAGAGGCGCGCATGGCGACGCTCACGGCCAACAAGGCCGAGATGAAGGAGCGCGTCATGGCGGCGGTGAACGACAAGATCCAGGGGTAGAGGCGCGGCGGATTGCACCCTCGACGGCCCCATTCCAGAGGGCCTTGCGCGGGGCAGGCGCGCGTCTCTACGAGCGATCGTGCGTGACGCATCCGGTGGAACCATCATCGATGACAGGGGGTGTCATGACGGCGCAGATACTCGATGGGCGGGCCCTCGCCAAGACCATGCGGGGCGAGATTGCCCAGGAGGTGGAGCGCTTTCACGGTGAGCATGGCTGGGTGCCGGGCATCGCCGTCGTGCAGGTCGGCGAGGATCCGGCCTCGTCGTGGTACGTGAAGCAGATCGCCAGGAGCTTTGGCGCGGTGGGAATGCGCTGTACACAGCACACGCTCCCCGCGGATGCCTCGGCCGATGACCTCGCTGCGCTCCTGCGCACGCTGAACGCCGATCCCCGCACGAATGGCGTCATCGTGCAGATGCCGCTGCCCGATCACCTGCCTTCTACCCTGGTGACGGATCTCCTCGACCCGGCCAAGGACGTGGACGGCATCCACCCCCTTAACGCCGGTCGACTCATGCAGCAGAGTGGCGAGGCTCTGGTGCCGGCGACGCCGGCAGGCGGCATGGAGATCCTCGCGCGCTATGGCATCGCGCTGCGCGGCAGGCATGCGGTGATGGTGGGGCGCAGCAACATCGTCGGTCGCCCCATGGCGCTGCTCATGCTCCATCAGCACGCTACGGTGACCATCTGCCATTCGCGTACCCCCGATCTCGGCGCCATGACGCGTCAGGCCGATATTTTGGTGGCCGCCGTGGGGCGGCCCAAGATCATTACCGGTGACATGATTCGCCCCGGCGCCGTGGTCATCGATTTCGGGGTGAATGTCGTGGAGGGTGCGCTCGCCGGTGACGTCGACACAGAGGCCGCCATGGAGGTGGCGGGTTACGTGACGCCGGTGCCCGGTGGTACGGGGCCGATGACGAACGTCATGTTGATGGAGAACACCCTTACGGCCGCCAAGCGGCAAGCCACACAGGCCCATACCCCCTGATCCCAGCGCGCACTGCGCGAGGGGCGTCGGTGGGTGTCCGGGGAGGAACCTCCCCGATCCAGCGAGCGAAGGAGGAGCATCCATGCTCAGTGACCTGGAAATCGCCCAAGCAGCCAAACTCCGGCCAATCCTCGAGATCGCCAAGTGCATCGGCCTCGAGCCGACGGACCTTGAACCGTACGGCTGGTACAAGGCCAAGGTGCACCTCGACGTCATCGAGCGCATGAAGGATCGCCCGAACGCCAAGTATATCGATGTGACGGCCATCACCCCCACACCGCTGGGCGAGGGCAAGACGACGACCACGGTGGGCTTGAGCCAGGCGCTGGGCGCAGAGCTGGGCAAGCGGGTGTTCACCTGCATCCGCCAGCCATCCATGGGCCCCACCTTTGGCATCAAGGGCGGCGCTGCCGGCGGCGGGTACTCCCAAGTCGTGCCGATGGAGGATTTCAACCTCCACCTCACTGGCGATATCCACGCCGTGGGGGTGGCGCACAACCTGGCGGCGGCGGCCATCGATAGCCGTATGCTGCATGAGCGTCGCCTGCGGGACAAGGCGTTGGAGCGCATCGGCCTCACGCGCCTCGATATCGACCCCTTCTCGATCCTGTGGAACCGCGTCGTCGATGTGGAGGATGCGGCGGCGCGCCAGATCATCATCGGCCTGGGCGGGCCGAACAACGGCAGCCCGCGCCAGACAGGGTTTGATATCACCGTCGCCAGCGAGGTGATGGCTATCTTGGCCCTGGCGACGAGCGTGCAGGATATGCGCGAGCGGCTCGGGCGCATCGTGCTGGCGATGAGCGCCAAGGGGGAGCCCATCACGACGGAGGACCTGGGGGTGGCCGGGGCGATGGCCGTCCTGATGCGCGACGCGCTGATGCCCAACCTCATGCAGACGCTGCAGAACACGCCGGCGTTCGTCCATGCCGGGCCGTTCGCCAACATCGCCCATGGCAACTCGTCGGTCGTGGCCGACCAGGTGGCGGTCAAGCTGGCGGATTATGTGGTCACCGAATCCGGCTTTGGTGCCGACATTGGCATGGAAAAGTTCTTTAACATCAAGTGCCGCGTCAGTGGGCTTATCCCCAACTGCGTGGTACTCGTGGCGACGGTGCGCGCGCTCAAGATGCACGGCGGGCTCGGCCGGGTCGTAGCTGGCAAGCCGCTGCCCAAGGAGCTCACCGAGGAGAACCTCGAGTACCTCGAGAAGGGCGCCGCCAACATGGTGGCCCACATCAGCATCGCCCGCCGCTTTGGCATTCCCGTGGTGGTTTCCATCAACCGCTTCACCGAGGATACCGATCGCGAGATCGAGCTGGTGCGCAAGATCGCCGTGGACGCCGGGGCCGAGGATGCTGTGCCTTGCGAGCATTGGGCCAAGGGGGGTGCCGGCGCCGTCGACCTGGCCCACGCCGTGATGGCGGCGTGCGAAAAGCCGAGCGCATTCCAGTTCCTCTATCCGTTGGATATTTCCATCAAGGACAAGATCGAGGCGATCGCCACGCAGGTCTATGGTGCCGACGGCGTCGACTATTTGCCCGAGGCCGAGGCCAAGATCAAGCTCTACAACCGCCTGGGGTACGACGGCCTGCCCATCTGCATGGCCAAGACGCACCTGTCGCTCAGCCATGATCCCGGCCTGAAGGGCGTGCCCAAGGGGTGGCGGCTGCCGATCCGCGATGTCCGTGCGAGTGTGGGCGCGGGCTTCCTCTACCCCCTGTGCGGCGACATGCGCACCATGCCCGGCCTGCCGCGGCGTCCCGTCTTTATGGATATCGACCTCGATAGCGACGGAAGCATTCGCGGGCTGTCGTAAGCGGCGCGATGCGTGGAGCACCCCCATTCGCCCGGGCCGCCCGGGGAATGGGGGTTTCTTGTCGGCTCGACGGGCCTGATGAAGCGCCCCGCGATCCCCGGCGGGGTTCCTTCAGGCCAGCGGCGATGGCACCACGCGGAGGAATGGCCATGCTGATCGTCGGTGAACGGATCCATATCACGGCGCCCACGATCCAGAGGGCGATCGCTGCGCGCGACGTGGCGACGATCCAGCGCATCGCCCGCGCCCAGGCGGCCCGGGGCGCCACGTTCCTCGATCTCGGCATCGGTCCGCAACGGCGCAACGGCCCCGAAGTGATGGCCTGGATGGTGGATGCCGTCCAGGAGGCGGCTGACGTCGGGTTGTCCCTCGATACGACAAACCTGGCGGCCATGGAGGCGGGCCTGCGTCGCGCGCGACGTCCGGCGATGGTCAATGCGACATCGGCCGAGGCGGAACGCCTCCAGGAGGTACCCGCGATGGCGGCGCGCTACGGCGCCAAGCTCATCGCCCTGATGATGGGCCCGGAGGGCGTCCCCGTCACGGCGGAGGAGCGGGTGGCCATCGCCAGCGAGCGCTTGGTGCCCCGCGCCGTCGCGGTGGGCATCCCCATGGAGAACCTCTACCTTGATCCGCTGGTGCTCACCGTGGCGGGTTGCCAGCCGTACTGCCGCGAGGCCATCGAGGCGGTGCGCGCCGTCAAGCGTGCCATCGATCCACCGCCAAAGACCATCTGCGGGCTGAGCAACGTCTCGCACAGCGTTGCCAGGGAGCACCGCTCCCTGCTGAACCGCGTCTACCTGGTGATGCTCATGGCGGCCGGGCTCGGCGCCGTCATCGCCGACCCCTTGGACGGCCACCTGATGGCGACGGTGCGGCGCATCGCGCAGCGCACCGCCCGCACCCCCGCGGACAGCCTGCTGCTGGCCCTGTACGACGCCACGGCCGCCGGGGAAGAGCTGGAGCCCTCCCGGGTGGATCGAAACGACCCCGATCAGGTCGCCATCTGGAGGGCCGTGGAGGTGTTGCTGAACAGGACGCCGTACGACGCGGTGTACCCGCGCAGATAGGCGCCATCGTCGCGCTACCTGCGGGTTGGAATCGGGAGGGCGGGCGAGGACGACGGCGTGGAAAAGCCCGAGGATTGGAGCCCGCCGGGCCGCGGAGTACAATGGAGAGGTGGGTTGTTCGTGGCGCCGGCCGGGCGGTTCCCTCGCGCCGGCGCCGCGCAGTTCGGGCTGGAGGCCGCCTTTCATGGCGCTGGAGCGCGCGGTACGGGAGACGATCGAACGGCACAGCCTGCTGCCCGTGGGCGAGACGGTGATCCTCGGGGTGTCGGGCGGGGCGGACTCGCTCGCCATGCTGCACCTGCTCAGCCGCCTGGCGCCCGCGTACGACGTGACGCTCCATGTGGGGCACCTGAACCATCGCCTACGCGGGGCCGAGGCGGAGGCCGACGCCGCCTTTGTGGCGGCGATGTGCGCCGAGTGGGGCATCCCCTACACCGTCGAGTCGGCGGACGTGGCCGCCGTCGCGGGGGAACGGGGATTGGCCATTGAGGAGACGGCGCGCCAGGTGCGCTATGCCTTCCTGGCGCGCCTCGCTCGCGCACTGGGCGCGCGCACCGTGGCCGTGGCCCACAATGCCGACGATCAGGTGGAGACGGTGCTCATGCATCTGCTGCGCGGCGCCGGGCTCGCCGGGCTGCGCGGCATGCGCCCCCTCAGCCGCCTTGAGGAGCTGCGGCTGGGCGATCCGGCATCTCACGATGTGGCGGAGGGCTCTATCCGCCTTATCCGCCCCCTGCTCGAGGTCCCCCGCGCCGCGATTGAGGCCTACTGCCGCGCCCACGGCCTGGAGCCCCGCTATGATCTGTCCAACCTCGACCGCACCTACTATCGCAACCGGCTGCGTTACGAGCTCGTGCCCTACCTCGAGACCTACAACCCGAACGTCCGCCAGGTGATTCAGCGTATGGCGGAGGCGCTCGCGGGGGACTATGAGCTGCTCCGGCAGCAGCTCCTGGAGGTGTGGCCACACGTCGTCCGCCATGCCTCCGATGAGGCGATTACCTTTGACCTGGCCGCGCTGCGCGACCTGTCCATCGGGTTGCAGCGCTCGGTGCTGCGTGAGGCGGTGCACCGCCTCCGGCGGTCGCTGCGGAACATCAACTGGGTGCACATCGACGACGCCGTGCGCGTACTGAATGATGGTTCTACGGGGGCAGCGGCCACTCTGCCGCGGGGTCTGCTGCTCACCATCGACTACGATGTGGCCACGCTGGCGCCCGCAGGGTACACGCCGCCGCGGGCGAACGTGCCCCGGATCACGCGGCGGATCGCGCTCCCGGCGTCCGGCACGATACCCCTGGAAGGCGGCTGGGCGCTCACCATCGAGCGCCTCCCGCGGGAGGCGCTGCCCGCCGACTGGCGGACGAACCCGGATCCCTACGTGGCCTATCTGGATGCCGCGCGCTGCGCCGGGCCGCTGGAGCTTCGCCCTCGGCGCGAGGGGGACTGGTTCATCCCGCTGGGGCTGGGACACCGCCAGCGAGTGCGCGAGCTGATGATCAATGCCAAGGTGCCGCGCGATGTGCGCGATACCCTGCCGCTCCTCCTCTGCGGAGCGGACATTGCCTGGGTGGTGGGGCTGCGCATCGATGAGCGTTTTGCCGTCACGGCAGGCACCACCACCGTGCTGGTCGTTCGGGTTGTCGAAGGAATGCCGCCAGCCGCCAATAGGGCTGGAGATGTGAGGATGGAAGATGACTGATGGTGCGGTGCGGGGGGCGGTGCGGCTCAAGGCGGGCCGCGGCAAGTCGGTCATCAACCGGCACCCCTGGGTGTTCAGCGGCGCCATCGCACTACGCGAGGGCGCGCCGCGCCCGGGTGACGTGGTGGACGTGCTCGACGACGGCGGCCGCTTTTTGGCGCGAGGCTACTACAACCCTCGCTCGCAGATCGTGGTGCGCCTGCTCACGTGGAACCCCGACGAGGCCATCGACGACGCGTTCTGGTACATGCGGCTGGGCGCTGCCATGGCGCGCCGGGAGGGGCTGGGTGAGGATCCCGCCACGACAGCCTTTCGCCTCGTCTATGCGGAATCCGACGGCATGCCGGGGCTCGTGGTGGACCTCTACGAGGATTGGGTCGTCGTGCAGGCGTTGACCCTGGGGATCGAGACGCGCAAGGAGGCGTTGACGGCGCTGCTACGAGAGGTATTGGCGCCGCGGGGCATCATTGAGCGGAGCGACGTGGACGTGCGCGCGCAGGAGGGGCTCCCCCAACACGCCGGCGTGCTCTTTGGCGAGGCGCCAGATGGCACCGTCATCGTGCGCGAGAATGGGCTGCGCTATGCCGTCGATCTCCTCACGGGCCACAAGACGGGGTTCTACCTCGATCAGCGGGAGAATCGGCGCAAGGTGGCGGCCTATGCCGCTGGGGCGCAGATGCTGAACGCCTTTGCCTACACCGGTGGGTTCGCCGTCACGGCCGGGGCGGCCGGGGCGGCGCGGGTAACCAACCTGGATAGCTCGGCGGATGCGCTGCGCGAGGCGGAGGCGAACCTTCGACGGAACGATCTCGCCACACCCGTCGAGAGCATCCAGGGGGATGCCTTCCAGGTGCTGCGTCGGCTGGTGGCGGAGGGCCGGCAGTATGACCTGGTCGTGCTGGATCCGCCCAAGTTTGCCTTCTCCAAGGGGCAGCTGAACGCCGCCACCCGGGGCTACAAGGACATCAACATGCTGGGGATGCGCCTGCTCCGGCCGGGTGGGGTGCTCGCCACCTTTTCGTGCTCTGGGCTGGTGAGCGAAGACCTGTTCCAGAAGGTGCTCTTTGGGGCCAGCGTGGATGTTCGCCGCGAGGCGCGCATCCTCGAGCGCCTGGGGCCGGGTGGCGATCACCCCGTGTTGTTCACCTTTCCCGAGGGAGCCTATCTCAAGGGGTTCATCTGTCGCGTGGAGTAGGGGAGGACGCCCGACCGCGGCGCGGCGCAGAGCGGCG
>DUUT01000141.1 GCA_012841405.1 Chloroflexota bacterium | reverse complement strand
GCGCCGACCTGTGCGATACGGCGCAGTGCCAGGTCTATCGGGGGACGTTCAGCGCGCGGAGCGATGTGGCCATCCGCGAGACGGCGGGCGAGACGTGGGACGATCCGTGTCAGTATGTGAGCCGTTGTGGACGGCCAGATTGCCCGTACTGCAAGGGCGCTGGCGGCCACAACGGTCAGACCTGGACGGGGCGGCTCTGCCAGTGGGGCGCGCGTTACATGGCCGATCAGGGCGCCAGCTATCGGGAGATTCTCGCACTGTACTATGGAGGTGTGCAGGTGGACACAGCACTGGAGGCGGCGATTGGCGCTGAGGCGCAGAAGCACATCATTCCGCTGAATCCGGCAGCTGCTTTCGAAAAAGCGGGGGCAGCGTTGGGGCTGTTGCCAGCATCGCGGGAGTATGATGTGGTCCTTGATGGTCAGAGCTATCGGGCGCAGGCGTACCGGAGCCCTGGCGAACGCACGTGGCAGCACATCGTCTACTGCAAGGTGGGGGACTGGGGCAATTTGCGGTGGTTCAAGCGGCAGAACTAGATCGTTACCCTCTCTGACGGCGTAGCGGTGGCGCCACAGCGGGGACACTCGGAGCTGTACTCCCTAGTATTGATGCGCCGGACATGGTCTACCCTCCGCCCTAGGTCACCAAAGACTGCCGGGAGTGTCGTCACGGTCCATCGCCTCCCATGTCGCCCGCGCGTCGGCCACGGCCGTATCCTGCCTCTTGGCCACCGTGATACGGCGCTTGCGTTCGGCCAACCATGTCCGGAAAGCGCGTTCGCGCTCTCGTGCTGGCGGCTTCGCGCATGGACAGGCGCGGGCGCTGCGACAGTTGTGTAGTGTGCCCTCCGCTGGTTCACAGATGCCCTTGCATCGGTCGGGGATGTTCGCGGCGTCGGGACAGGCGTTGGCGCAGAACATCGTCCCCGTCCAGGGGTCATCCCCTCCCTCGTCGTTCTCCGTGTTGTGATTCCGCATCGGTATGTCGCAGCCGTTGTACGGCGCCCGTCGTTCGTTCGCCTCCCGGTCGCGTAGTGCCATGGCCTGCTCGACGTCGAAGCCAAAAAACTCGGCGAGGCGCCGCATGTTCTTGGCGCTTGGCACGACTGAGCCGCACAGGTAGCACTCCAGCGACTTGAGCGTAATGTCTGGCCCCAGGGCAGCGGATAGCTCCTCGATGCTCATGCCGGAGCGGTCAAGCAGCGCGTTGAGCAGCATACGCACATCAACGTTCTTTGTCATTGCTGTATGCCTCGATGGATGATGCGGCCCCTGAGGGGCGCGTGTGCGCTGCGCTACCGTGGCGCTCCAGTCGCGGCTCATAGATTGAACCAGTGTCGCCACGGTAGCGATTCAGGCGCCAGAAATCCCAGCGATACATCGCACCGCAGCCCGGGCAGAACGTGACACCCCACTGGGGCCCACTCCCGTCTGCGCCTGGCGCGGGACCCAGCTCGGTGTCGCAATCAACGCAGTGATGCCAGCTGCTCTCGTTCATCGTGTCCTCCTCGTCCTAGATATCAAACGCCAGCTGCTCCATTCTCTGCTCGTTCATCGTGTCCTCCTCAGCGGTGGTATATGCACGCTCGACAGCCTCCGCCCAGTCCACGATTTCATGGACGGGTGCGGTACATACCCATTTCCAATGCTCTTCGCCTTCAGGCCAGTTGCACAGGATGACCTGACGGTGCGCGTCCAGCTCTGGCGTCGCGTCCACACGGGCCTCGGCGTCCTCTCTCGTGTACTCCATGATACCTCCTGTGTGCCGGCCTATCGCCCGGCCGGCGGGGCTTGATAGAAGAGGAGGTTACTTGTCTGCCTTGATTAGCGCGTACTCAGCGACCAGCGCGTGGGCGTCCTCAACCAATTCATCGGTGCGGGGCAGGCGGCGGGCGATCCCAAGGCGGCAGTTGTTGCGCGACCAGTCATCGCCGTCCATGCCGTTGTTGTCTACCCACCACACCCATGTGTCGCCGATCACGATGCGGGAGCCGGTGCCGTAGATCGAGTAGGTATCGTAGACCGTCTCCCCCTCGACCTCGGCCTCGGGCGGATACTCGGCGTCCTGGAACCGCGCCCGGAACGCCCGCAGGTGGCTCTCGAAAGCCTCCCGCCGCTCCCGCTTGGCCTTGGCGGTGGCGATGTTGGCCTCGCAGATCGAGCGGTCAGTGTGGTAGACCTTGTACTCGTTGCGGTCCTCGGCATCGTTCCATACCAGCACAAGATCGTTGCCCGCTTCAGCAAAGTGGCCACATCGGGGGCAGTAACCGCCCCGTTTGGCCTTCGGGAAGCCGTTGGCCGTGAGTTCGTGGGCAGGCTTGGTCGTTTTGATCTTGCGAGCTGCACGTCTGGCGGGATCAAGCGCGGCAACGTAGGTGAACCATTTGTTGTCACGCGTGGCGACGGCCTTGGCCTCTTTCCACTCATCTGCCGTCAGATTACCCCCGATCTCGCCGCGCTTGTGCCAGCGGGTGTTGGTGAGATACTTGACGCCTTCCCGTCCATCCTCTGTGTGGACGTAGATGCGGACCTCCCTGCCTCGTGACCAGACCCGCACATCCTTGATTGCTGCCATGATCGTGTCCTCCTGTGTTCCCGTTCCTTCCTCAATTGCTAATGCCTTTTCGCATATATTATACCACAAAACTCTCAACATCGAAGAGCGAATTTAGAACATCCTCATCCTCGGCTGGAGAGTCTCTTACATTTATATATCGCAAGACCTGGGCTCTTGCTAGCTGGTTCAGCGTACATGCACCGTCTGACCACCTGCGCGGCACACTACAGCGAGGCTGTAGCGCTAGCAGGCAGATCACTCCACATCACCAAGCATCCGCCACCCGGTCCACAACCAGCCGTATCCACGCTCTATCATGTCCAGTGCCACAATCGTGCTGCGGACCGGATCCGCGCGGTTAGCATCATCAGCCCACTCCGCATGCCCTGTCAGCTCGCACGCCCATGCCCATGTGCCTACGCTTTCCGCGCCGTGGAACTGCCATAGTCCCACGGCTAAGCCGTTGTCCCCGACCGCTTCTGGATTCCAGCGGCTTTCCAGGTACACAGTTTGCACTGCGCGGCGTGCATCTACGCCGCGCTCAGTCGCCATCTGTGCTACCATTGAAGGCAGAGTCATCAGCCCAGCAGCGAGCAGGAAGG
>DUUT01000140.1 GCA_012841405.1 Chloroflexota bacterium | reverse complement strand
GGCTGAGGCCACGTTGCGCTCTCAAGCGCCCCGTGGCCTCAGCCGCCGCGTTGCTATGGCGCCGCAATGCTCTGGCGCCGCAAGAGCTGCGCGTTCAGCGCGGCGATGACCGTGCTCAGCGACATGAGCAGCGCACCCACCGCCGGAGAGAGGACGATCCCCAACGGTGCGAGTACCCCCGCCGCCACGGGCAGCGCCACGATGTTATAGCCCGCCGCCCACCACAGGTTCTGGACCATCTTGCGATAGGAGGCGCGGCTCAGGGCGATCACCCCCACCACGTCGAGGGGGTTGTTCTTCACCAGGATGATGCCCGCCGACTCGATGGCCACGTCCGTGCCGCTGCCGATGGCGATGCCCACATCCGCGCGAGCAAGAGCAGGGGCGTCGTTCACGCCGTCCCCCACCATGGCCACCCGCCGCCCCTGCGCCTGGAGCTGCGCGATCTGTTCCGCCTTGTGTTCCGGTAGGACCTCGGCAAAGTAGTGATCGATGCCCAGCTCATCAGCCACCGAGCGCGCCACCGCCTCGCTATCCCCGGTGAGCATGGCCACCTCGACGCCCATGTCGTGGAGGCGCCGCACGGCTTGAGCGCTCTCTGGCCGCACCACATCGGCCAGAGCAAAGGCCGCCACAATGGCGTCCTCACGCAAGAGATAGACCACCGTCTGCCCCCGGGCATCGGCCTGATCGCGGAACGTCCCGAGGGGTCCGACAGCCTCGACGCCCAGCTCCTCGAGAAGGCGCGGCCCCCCGACGTAGGCCGTCCCACCGTCGAGGCGTGCCTGCACGCCCTGCCCGCGAATGGCCTCGAATGCCTCCACCGGCTCGGGGCGCAGGCCACGCTCCGCCGCCGCCTGACGAATACCGCGCGCGATGGTGTGCTCGGAATCGCCCTCGATGCCCGCCGCCAAGGCCAGAGCCTCATCCTCCGAGACGCCATTCGCCGTCGCGATGCCCACCACCCCAAACTCTGCCGTGGTAAGGGTCCCCGTCTTGTCAAACACCACGGTGTCGATCTGCCGTGCTTCCTCGAGCGCCAGCCGATCGCGCACCAGCACCCCATTGCGCGCCCCGATGGCCGTGGTGATGGCCACCACCAGGGGGATCGCCAGCCCGAGGGCATGCGGGCAGGCGATGACCAACACGGTCGCCACGCGCTCTACCACCGTCACGTCAAACCCGACGGCGATGATCCAGGCCACAGCCGTCACCATTGCGGTGCCCAGCGCGATATAGAAGAGCCAAGCCGCCGCCCGATCCGCCAGGATCTGCGTGCGCGACTTGCTGCGCTGGGCCTCAGCGACGAGGCGCATGATGCCCGAGAGGGTCGTTCCCTCGCCGGTGGCCGTCACCCGCACCCGCAGGCTTCCCTGGCCATTGATGGTTCCCCCGATGACGCGCGCCCCAGGTTCCTTGGGCACCGGCCGCGACTCGCCCGTGAGCATCGACTCGACGACGTCCGACTCGCCTTCCACCACTTCACCATCGGCGGGCAGGCTCGTCGCCGGCCGTACGAGGACGATGTCGCCCACCGCCAGCTCCTCGACGCGCACCTCCTGGACGGACCCGCCCGGGCCGATGCGCTCCGCCGTGGCGGGCATCAGCCGGGCCAGCTCGTCGAGCGCACCGGAGGCCTGCCGGACGCTGCGCATCTCGATCCAGTGGCCCAGGAGCATGATGACGATCAGCGTCACCAGTTCCCAGAAAAAGGGCTCGGTACCGGCGATGAACAGGGTGGCCACGCTGTAGACCAGGGCCACGCTGATGGCCAGCGAGATGAGGGTCATCATCCCCGGCTGGCGCTGGCGCACCTCCGGCACGGCCATCTGCAGGAAGGGGACACCGCCGTACGCAAACACGATCGCCGAAAAGATGGGGCTGATCCACTGGCTGCCGGGGAACGCCGGCATGGTGAACCCCAACCACCCCTGGACCGCCTCGCTGTAGAGCAGCACGGGAATCGACAGCACAAGGCTGACCCAGAACCGTCGACGGAACATCTCCTCGTGGCCGGCGTGGCTGACGCCATGGCCCTCGTGGGCGTGCTCGCCCCCCTCGCGATGGCCATGGGCGGCGTGGTCCATCGTCTCACCCGACGCTTCCGTAGCGTCCTGCGAGGCGTGGGCCATGTCGTGCCCGTGCCCCGAGTGATCCATGGCCTCGTGGTGCAGCGCCGCATCGTCCGCCGTGGCGCCGGCGTGTGGCGCATCGTGGTCGCGCCCGCTCCCTTTCGGGCGCGACCGGACACCTACCTGCTGCTCACCCTGGTGAGTCTCGGGAGGGCCGGTGTCGTGATGGTGTGGTTCGTGTGCCGTCATCTGGCCCCTCTGCGTCGCACCTAGTCTGCTCGCCCATCCGCTACGGCGACGGGCTCCGTTTCCTTGCGCTCGCCCTCCGCCTCGGGCCGGGCAAAGCCCTTGACCTTTTCCGCCAGCTCGCGCAGCTTGTTCTGCACCGCCCAGTTCACCGTGCCCTCGGGGTAGGAGCCGTCCTCCTGCTGCTGGCCCGCCTCCTTCCCCGTAAGGATCTCTATCCCCTCGTCGATGGTCGACACGGCATAGACGTGGAAGCGCCCCTCGCGCACGGCGTCGACGACCTCCTCCCGCAGCATGAGGTGCTTGACGTTGTCCCTGGGAATCACCACGCCCTGATTGCCCGTCAGCCTCTTGAGCTTGCAGGTGAGATAGTAGCCCTCGATCTTTTGGTTCACCCCGCCGATGGCCTGCACCTGGCCACGCTGATTCACCGAGCCCGTTACCGCCAGCTCTTGGTTGATGGGGTAACCCGACAGGCTCGAAAGCAGGGCATAGAGCTCGGCCGATGAGGCGCTGTCACCCTCAACCTCCTCGTAGAGCTGCTCAAAGGTGAGGCTCGCCGAGAGCGCCAGGGGAACGTCGAGAGCGTAGCGCCCACCGAGATAGCCGGAGAGGATCAGCACCCCCTTGTTGTGAATACGGCCGCCCAGCTCGGTCTCACGGTCAATGTTCACCACACCGGCATTGCCCACATAGGTGCGCGCCGTAATGCGCGAGGGCTTGCCAAAGACATAGTCACCCAGCGAGAGGACCGAGATGCCGTTCACCTGGCCGCCCACCATCCCCTCGGTGTCGATGAGGATGGTGCCCTCCTCGATCATCTCCTGCATGCGCTCTTCGATCTGGCTGGAGCGATAGATGTCCTCATCGATCGCCCGCTGCACGTCCTCCGCCTGCACCAGATCGTGGCCGTTCTTACCGGCCCAGTAGCTCGACTGCCGGAGCAGATCGACGACGTCGCCAAAGCGGACCGCCAGCTTGTTCTTGTGGCTCACCATGCGGGCGCCATGCTCCACCACCTTGGCCACGCCCGAGGCGGCAAAGTGCCGCAGGTTCTCCTCGCGGACAATGCTGGCGATGAACGTCGCGTACTCCTGCACGCCGTCGCCATCGCGCCTCATGTCGGAGGCAAAGTCCGCCTTGACCTTGAACAGCTCGCGGAAATCGGGATCGAGGTTCAGCAGCAAGTAGTAGAGCAGCGGCTCCCCGATGAGGACAACCTTGACGTCCAGGGGAATCGGCTCCGGCTCGAGGGTGCGCGTCGTGATGGCGCGGTACGCCTCGCCCATGGCCTCGATCTTGATCTGGTTGCTGCGCAGCGAACGCTTGAGCGCTTCCCAGGCGAAGGGGCTGGTCAGCACATCGCGCGCGTCGAGAATGAGGTAGCCACCGTTGGCGCGCTGCAGGGCACCGGCGCGGATCATGGTAAAGTTGGTCACCAGGGCACCGAGCTGCACCTGGTGCTCGACACGGCCCACCAGGTTGTAGTAGGTGGGGTTGTCCTCGATGACGACCGGCGCGCCCTGGGCATCACAGTTGTCGACGATCAGGTTGACGCGATAGCGATCGAACGACGGCGCCTGCTGCCCCGCCATGGCCACCGCCAAGGGGTTCTGCTGCTGCATCTGCTCGATCTGGCGCTGCTGCTTGAAATCCTGTACCTTGTCCAGCAGGTCAGCCGTCACCCGAGACAGAAAGGCCATCACCGGCTCAAACTCGGCATACTTGGCCTCGAGCTCGTCGATGAGGTGCTCGATGGTGTTGCGCATCGCCTGGCGATCGAGGTCGCGCGTGCGGTCACGCGCCTCGCGCTGCAGCTGCTGCACCTGGCGCATCGTGTCACGCAGACGGTCCTGCAGTTCACCCCGCCCATTCTCGATGCGCTGGCGCTGCTCCTCCGAGAGCTGCCCGAACTGCTCCGGCGTCACCACGTTCCCCTGGATGACGGGGGCCATCATCACCCCGCCGGCCCCTTGAAGGATGGCAAACCCACGCGCCTGCGCCTCCCGCTCGAGCTCCTCAAAGAGGGCCTGTCGCCGCCGCTGGAACTCTTCTTGGATCTGTTGCTGCTCGCGCTCGTACTCTTCGCTCTCGAACGTGCGTGGAATCTCGGTGTTCAGCTCGTCGACCACGCGGTCCATGTCCTGACGGAATTGGCACCCCATCCCCGCGGGCATGCGCAGGGCGATGGGCTTGTCCGCATCCTCAAAGTTGTTCACGTACAACCAGTCATCGGGCACGGGCCGGTCGGGGGCCAAGCGCTCCAGGAACTTGCGCACCATCGTGGTCTTGCCGGTCCCTGATGGCCCGAGGGCAAACACGTGGTACCCCGGCCCCTCTATATCGACGCCGAACGACACCGCGCGCACGGCACGGTCCTGTCCGATGACGCCATCCAGCGTGCCCAAATCCTCCGTGCTCGAGAAGCCGAGGCTCTCCGGGTCCAGCGTCCACCTCAGTTCCTCTACCGAAAGCTCGCCGCGGTTCCCTGCCACGTTACCCTCCTCCGTCATCCGTGTCGCTGGTTCGGGCTATTAGCAATCCGGGGATGGAGAGGGACTCCCCATCCCCGGTTGTCCGCACCACTTTGCCGTGGCCCACATCCTCTAGCCGGCCTTGACCTTGATCTGCTTCGGTTTGGATTCCTCCGTTTGCGGGATCCGCAGCTTGAGCACACCGTTCTCAAAGGTGGCATCGATGGCATCGGTATTCACGTTGGGCGGCAACCGTAGCGAGCGGCGGAACGTGCCATAGCGCCGCTCCTGAATGCGCACGTTGCCGCGCTCCCGCTCCTCCTCGTGCCGCACCTCGCCGCGGATCGTCAAGGTGTCACCCGTCACCTGGATGTCCACCTCTTCCGGCTTGACGCCGGGCAGGGATGCCGTGATCATCACGTTCCCCTCGGACTCCCACATATCGATCGGTACGCTCAGCGCGCCGAACGCCTCGCCGCCTTCCCACGACGGGGCCAGCGTCTCCTCAAAAAGGCGGTTCATCGTGTCCCGTAGGGAAAGCATCTCCCGGTAGGGATCCCATCGAATCAAGGACATGACAGCTCCTCCATTCGCAACCGGTCTCAGGGGGCCGGCAATCAGGCCTGCCCCGCCTTGACCTTGATCTGCTTGGGCTTGGCTTCCTCCGACTTGGGAACGGTAATACGGATGATGCCGTTGCTACAGGTCGCCTCGACCTTGTCCAGGTCATACTCGGACGACAGCGTGATGGATCGGCTAAAGGGGCCGTACATCCGCTCCTGGAAGTAGACGTCCTTGCCCTCAGACTCGGGGTCTTGCTTGATCTCGCCCCGGACGGTCAGCGTATTGCCGCTGACGCTCACATCCAGGTCCTCCGGCTTGGCGCCCGGAGCCACCGCAGTGATGACGAGGTGGTCGCCGCTCTCAAAGACGTCCACGGGGATGTACAGGCCCGCCTCCATCTCTTGCTCCTCGCCACGCATGCGGCGGATGGACTCTTCAAAAAACCGATCCATCGCATTGCGGAATGAACGCATCTGACGGTACGGGTCCCAACGAATCAGTGACATCTTGTGCCTCCGTTTCACCACTCGATTGCACCATGCCCCAACGGGCACGCCTCCAGGATCACGCTGGGGTTCATGGGCGCTCGACGCCGGGCATCGATGGATCACGAATCGACGGGCGTCGTAAGACGCGTTTTCGTAGAACGCGTTGTCGCACTGCGTGGGGGGTCGGGGGAACCCGTACAGGTCGCCGGACGGGGAGGGTCGGTGGCGACAGGTGCAGCGCTCGTGGGCCGCACGGTGGGCAGCCAAGGTAGGAACAGCGATGGGAACGGTGGGCTCGCTGACGCGGTGTGCCCCGTACGGGTACCCACTCGTGCGCGCTCCTGGCGCCGCCCAACCGAACCAACATCGTGATGGCAAAGCCCCGGATCGCAGCCGGGACCGAAACGTGCAACCGACAAGCGCCTGACGCCATGGCTAGAAAGTTCCGGCGGCCCACGCCCTGGACCACCCACGGCGCCCATGACTGCGCGATGCCCGCATGCATCATAGCGACCACGGGCCCTGCAACGCTAGCGTCGGCCCTGTGGGCCTGGCTCACTGCAATCATTATAACACACATTCTTGAGCAAATCAATCCATTATCATGAGTGCAGAGCCATACCGCAAAGCATCAGCGCCCACATGATCAGAGAAGCATCGTGATGGAAGAGAGGCGGATCAGTGTAATGAGGAATGAAGGAGGAGGTGTTAGAACAAGGAACAGTAGAGCTCTTCGTAGAGGTCGAACGTATGCTCCTCCGCATGGGGCTGCACGATGGCCAACCCCTCGCGAGCCATCGCTGCCGCCCGTTCCGGATCCGTGAGGATGCGCACGATCGCCTCGGCCACCGCCTCGTGATCGCCGGGGGGGGTCAGGTAACCGTTCACCCCATCCTTGACGATCTCGGGAAGCGCGACGGCATCGGCCGCCACCACGGGCAGCCCCGTGGCCAGTGCTTGGAGGGTTGGCAGGCTCTGCACCTCGTAGGTCGACGCGATGGCAAAGCAGGCACAGGCACGGTACAGGGCGGGCATGTCGTCCTCAGGCACGAACCCCAGGAACCGCACCGCCTCCTCGAGGCCCAACGCCTCCACCAGTTGCTCCAGGGCGGGGCGGTAGTCGCCGCGCCCAACCAGCAAGAGGCAGGCCGTAGGCACCTCGGCACGCACTGCGGGCATGGCGCGAATCAGCACATCGATGGCCTTGTCGCGTGCCAAGCGACTCACAAAGAGGATGCGGGGCCCCGCCGGAAGCGCATAGCGCGCCTCGATGCCCTCGTCGGCGCCATCCGCCGGACGGTAGCGATGGATGTCCAGACCATTCGAGATGAGAGCCGTAGGCGCCTTGAGCCCCTGATCCTGGAAAAAGTCGCGGTGAGCGCGGGTCGCAAACACCACCCGGTCACATTGGTTCAGCAACCACACCGAGTAGGCCCAGATCGCCGCCTCGACCACATCTTCCGTGATCTCTCCGCCAAGGTAGCGCGTCACAAAGCGGGGCACATAGTAGCAGCTCGCCACCAGGGGAGCCTCGATGCGCCGGGAGAGGCGCAGGAACTGGAGAGCGAGGAGTGCGGCATCATGGATGTGTAGCACGTCGGGCTCGAACGTTTCCACGATGCCATCCAGCGTCTTGCGGCTTACCACGGGGATCGGCGCCTCGCTCCAAAAGGGGTTGTCGTGCGAGCTCACGCGCACCAGGCGCACCCCCTCGTCTTCCGCCTCATACGGCTCGCCCCGGTCGCTTGCTGTGACGACGGTGACCCCGTGGCCACGCGCCACCATCGCCCGCGCCAGCTTTTGCACGACCAGCGTCACGCCGCTCACCGTGGGCGGGTACCCATGACTCGCCATCAGAATCTTCATGGCGCATCACCGTTTTTCCCTACCGCGCCCCGGCACGAGCGAGGCGCGGTAGGCCCCGGTCGGTCTATCGTCCTCGCCTAGGACCGATTCCATGTCAGCGTGGGGCTCTTGAACAGCTCCAACTCGTTGCCATCGGGGTCACGGAAAAAGGCCAGACGAATATCGCCCACGTTCTTGGGCTCGACGATAAACTCGACGCCCTTCATCACCAGGTCAGCATAGGTGGCATCCACGTCATCCACTTCAAAGGCCAGATGCATCAACCCACACGCCGGGCGCGGAGCATCGTCCGCGGGCCCCTCTGACAGCTCGATGGTGGTGCCACCGATGTCGATAAAGACCACATCCTTACCAGGGATCTGTCCCACGATGGGAAAGCCCAGCACCTCGCTGTAGAACGCCTTGGATCGAGCAAAATCCGTCGCCTTGAGGGCAATGTGGTGCGAACGCAAGATGGCCATGACCAAGCCTCCACAGTAAGTTGACGGCGGATCGGGTAGGGTCCGACCCGCCGCATCTATAGGAATCGTAGCGCCATCCCGCGCGAGCGTCAAGGGGTGGAGCTCCGGATCGCCGTACAGGGCGCCACCCACCATCTTGACACGCCCTGAGCCCACGGCTAGACTGAGGGTGAAAGCAGAGAGGTGCAATGAACGCTTCCGAGATGAACAACGGGCGCGGCAATGCGTCGCCCTGGAGAGGGATCGATCTCTCGGGCATCACCGTGGTGCTCGGGATCGGCACGGGTCGCCAGATCGCGTTGCTCACGCGACAGATCGCCTCCTCGGGCGGCAATCTCGTCGTGCTGACGCCCGACCGGGCCCAGCTCGGCACCATACTGCCCCTGCGCAGTGAGGGGCCCCTGACGCCCATCGTGGGGCGCACGCGCCACATCCCCGTCCTCTCCGAGACGGTCGACCTGCTGGTGGTGAACGGGATGCTGAGGGAGGTGCCCCCCAAGCGGCTGCACACCGTCGCCGAGGAGATGTGGCGGGTGCTGGTGCCTGGCGGCCGGCTGCGCATCTCGGACATCATCGAGCCGAGCGAGATCGAAGAAGAGCGCGCCTGGACCGAGCGCAACCGCATCGTGCGCAAGCTGGCCGACTCGCTCGCGCGCCCCACGGCATTATCCGTGGATCTGCCCGCGGCGGCCGCCGCCCTCCAAGACGCGGGGTTCCAGAACCTCGGCCTGTCGTTCCTCCCCGGGTACGCCCTCACCGATGCGTGGCTTGAGGAGACGGTGAACGCGATCCGCACGATGACGTCGCGCCTCGTCGACGCCCAGGTGCGCCACGAGATCATGGACGAGGACATTGCCGCTCTCATCGCCGCCTACGCACGCGGCCAGCAACGGGCCCCGCAGCGCTTTGTGCTTCAGGGATCCAAACCCGGCGACTTGGCCCTCGATATGGAGGCCTCCTTCACCGAGGAGGATCTCCTCGATACCGAGGACTAGGCCGCGGTTCTATAATGCACCCGACGGAGAAACGATGTCGCCCCGAGCGTCAGCGAGGGGCCGTGACGTCCATCGACAGGGTTTCTTGCCACGCTCAGAACGCCCCTGTGGCCCGTTTTCCAAGCACTACCTCGTACCACAACCGTCCCACGCAGAGTACGGCTTCTGCCGAGATTGCCCTTTGTCGTAACGACTTTGGTCGTTCTCCCTATCATGGAGAAAGAAACGACCAAAGCCGTTACGATATGGTCCTATCGGCTGAGGCCGTGCCTACGCCCCGCGATTCCTACTCTGGCAAGACGGCGATCACGTCGATCTCGATGGGGATCGTCAGATCCGATTGCACCGTCGTCCGCGCCGGGTACGGCTCGACGAAGAACTGCTTGTAGACCTCGTTAAAGGTGGGGAAATTGGCCATGTCGCGGAGGTAGGCGTTCACCTTGACGACATCGCGCATCGTCGCGCCCGCCGCCTCGACGATGGTCTGCACGTTCGCCAACGTCTGCTCGGCGGCCTCCTTGAACCCCTCAGGGGCCACACCCGTGGCGGGGTTCACCGGCCCCTGCCCCGAAACAAAGAGCAGCGCGCCACTGCAACTGATGGCATGGGAGAAAGGCCCCGGAGACTTGCCAGCCTTTTCGGCGATGATCTGCTTGCGCATAGTTCCTCCTTGTGAATGGTATGCATAGGGTGCCGCGCTCACGCAGCGCCGCATCCACGCCGCGATGCGCAGGCGACCGCGTCAGACGCGCCCAAAGACGGGGATGACGGCCCCGTTCAGGCCGCCGCCCTCCTCACTGCACAGGAAAAGCATCGTCGCGGCGAGCTCTTCCGGCTTGACCCAGTTCGATGGATCCGCGTTGCCCATGACGGCACGGTTCGCAGGGGTATCGATGGTGCTGGGCAGGATGACGTTCGCGGCCACGCCCAGCCGGCGATAGTCCGCGGCGATAGAGCGCGTCAGCGCTACCACCGCCGCCTTGGCCACGTTGTACGGCGGCTGGCGTGTACCGGGCTCGAGCGCGGCCCGTGCCCCCACGTTCACGATGCGGCCCCAGCCCTGCGCCTCCATGGACGGCAACACGGCGCGGCACATGTTGAGGCACGTCCGGAGGTTCAGGTCGAGCACGGCATCCCACTCTGCATCCGTCACCTCGGCGAGCCGGCCCGACTTTTTCCATCCTCCGGCGAGGTTCAGCAGCACGTCGACACGCCCCCAGCGGGCGACCACCGCTTCAACGACGGCTCGCGCCTCATCGGGCCGCGTTAGGTTCGCAGCCCGCAGAAGCACCTGTCCCTCCGGCAGCCCGAGCTCGTCGGCTAGCGCCTCGAGCGCCTCGAGCTGGGTGCCCGTCAGGGCCAGCCGCGCGCCGGCCGCGGCAAAGGAGCGGCTTACCACGCGCCCCAGGGCGCCCGTGGCGCCCGTAATCACCACCACTCTGTCGCTCAACGCCATGCCCGTCCCTCCCTCAGCTGTCGCACGCCGCCCCGAGGCACGCATTGATCCAGCGTAGCACCGGTCGCGACGCCGCCGGTGGCCAGGCATGGGTCGATCGGGGCAGCTCTAGGTAATCCTTGGGCGCCGCGGCAGCCGCATAGAGCGCGCGCGAATCCTCCGCGCGCACGATGGTATCGAGCCCGCAGTGCACCACGAGCAAGGGGCGCGGCGCCACGCCGGCCGCCACGGCGACCGGTCCCTGCTCCAGATGCTGCTCGACATCGAGCCGGGTGCCGAGGCGGCGCGCAAACCAGCGCCATGCTGCCGACGGCTGCCGACCGCCGGCCAACGCCGACGGCGGGTCGCCGGGGCACGCCACACTCGCCACGGCGTCCACCGGTGCACCGTCGGCAGCGGCAATGACGGCCGCCGCGGCGCCCATGGAAAACCCTACCACGCCGATGGCGTCGTACCCCAGGGTCGCGGCGAAATCGATGACGCACCGCAGCGCGGCAGCTGCGCGCGTATAGCTGATATTCGCCAGCCCCCCACTCTTCCCGTGCCCGGGAAAGTCGAAACACAACACGTCAAAGCATCGCGCCGCGTCGCGCGCCATGCTCACCTGCGGCCACCAGTGCATCGCCTTTAGGAATCCATGGGCCATGATGAGCAGGCGCCGATGTCCACGACGCAACTGCGCCACGGCGAGATCGGGCGCGCCGGGCGCCCGCAGGGCGATGTGCTCCACCGGCTCGGGAAGCGCCGTGCAGCCAAACCAGCCGTAGCGTAGAGCGGCCCATCCCCCCACACCTGCCGCTGCCACGCTCAGGCCAACGCGACTCCACCAAACCACGGATTCCTCCTCACTGGCAGCAACGTCCGGTCCATTCTACTCACCCGCTCGGAGGCGCGCAACGCGGAGGTGTGTGGCTTTTGACCCTCCATGGTGGTGACGGTAGAATGAGGGTGGAGCATCGCTCCGGCGGCGGTGCACGAACGGCCGTGCCGCCTCACCCAGAACGCCTACAGGAGCAGAACGTGACGTCGTGTGCCAAGGTTGCGGTCCTCCGCACCACCCCCGCCACCGTCCTGGATGACTATGATCGACTGCTGTCGCTCGCCGATGTCGAGGCCTTTCTCCCCAAAGACAGCACCGTCATCCTCAAGGACAATATCTCCTGGCACTATCCCTTTCCCAGCGCCAACACCACGCCCTGGCAACTGGAGGGGACGATCCTCGGGCTGCGGGGGCGGGGTTATGACAAGCTCGTCTGCGTACAGAACAAGACGGTGGTCACCAACGCCTTCAAGGGCGAGGATCTGAACAACTATGTCCCCGTGTTCCGGCGCCACAACGTGCCCGTGCTCTACAATTTCAAGCACGGTGACATGGAATGGGTGCCCTACGAGCCCCAGGCCACGATGAACGTCCTGCACCGCATCTACCCCAAGGGGATACGGGTGCCCGACTATTTCTTGGGCAAGAGCATCGTGCACCTGCCGACGGTCAAGTGCCACATCTATACCACCACCACCGGCGCCATGAAGAACGCCTTTGGGGGACTGCTCTCCACCAACCGCCACTACACGCACACCTGGATCCACGAGACGCTGGTAGATCTGCTACACATCCAAAAAGAGATCCACAGCGGCATCTTTGCGGTGATGGATGGCACCACGGCGGGCAATGGCACCGGCCCACGCATCATGCAGCCCGAGGAAAAGAATGTCATCCTGGCGAGCGGCGACCAGGTGGCCATCGATGCCATCGCGGCCAAGATGATGGGCTTTGACCCCATGTCCATCGGCTACATCCGCATGGCGCACGAGCAGGAGCTCGGCGTGGGCGACCCGCGAGAGATCGAGGTAGTGGGCGATGACATCTCGGGGGAGAACTGGCACTTTGAGGTGGGCATGAACTTTCACCGCGCCATGGGGTGGCTCGCCTGGTACGGCCCCACGCGCGTCCTCCAAAAGCTCATCTTCCGCACCCCCCTGGCCGCCCTCACCTACCCGGTGTCCGAGATCTATCACGATTACTACCGGTGGCCGCTCAAGGAGCGCCGCATCTATGAGCGCTGGCGCCGCGAGGCCCCCTGGGGCAAGCTCTTTGCCGAGTACCAGCAAAAGGGGCACCTGCGATAGGCTAGAAACCCGAGACCACAGAGAAAGACCTCTGTGGTCTCGTCCTTTCCAGGTAGTCGCTACCTGTGTCGCTCTTCCTTACATCAAGTACCCCGGCACGCTCTCCATCTTGGTGAGGTAGGCGCGCTCCTTGTCCAGCTTGGCGAGGACGGCCTCGTACAGCCCCTCGGCGGTCTCGTCGATGTCCATCTGGCTGTTGGTGTACGGATCCGCCTTGGTGGCCGCGTTCACCTGGTCGATCCACTGCTGCTCAAGGCTGGACGCGCCGGTCAGCGCCCCCGCCAGCCCACCGGCCACCGCCGCGAGGCAATCCGTATCGCGCCCAAAGTTGACGGCCGTCAGCACCGCCTGGCGCGCATCCCCCTGGCAGAAGGCAAAGATCGCCAGCCCCTTGGCCACCACCTCGTTCGCCTGGGACATGGAGTAGACGAAATGATTGCCCCCGAAATAGATCGCGTAGAACTCGTCGCGCATCGCGCGCCAGCCGTCCTCCGTGGCACGCGCATCGGCGTGCTTGGCGGCGATGGCTAGGGCACGGTCGATCTCGGCGAGGATCGTATCATAGCCCGCGTAGGGCGTCCCCTTTTGCCCCCGGAAGAGCGCGTACTCGCGCGCCGTGGCCAGCACCGACTCGACGGTCGCCCCCGGAGCGAGCGCCGCGGCGATGGCCGCGTCGTAGAGCGCCGCCCAGCGCAGGGCAAAGGTCATCTCGCCCGAGTAGACCAGCCCCACGTCATAGACGTCCATGGCGGCAGAGCGCGGATCCCCTGCGTTGATGATCCCCAGGGTATGGCTGGCGCGGGCCACGCTTACCACGTTGTTGAACGGCCACAACCGCCCCAGCTCGCGCGGCGGCACCCCGGCCACGGCCATCTCGAGCAGGCTCTTGTCAAAGCGCTCCTGCTTGTAGATCATGCGCTCCGGCTGGAGCTTTTCGATCCACACCTGCACGAGGTCGTCCGCAGTGATGCGATCCTTCTTGCGAATCACGGCCGTGTTCATGAGCTTTTGCCGCTCGATCCCGTCCTCGGTGGTGCCCGGCGGGCGCTGCCAGTCCGTATAGGCCTGGTAGTGCTTGTACGTCATGAGCTCCTGAACAAAGCCATAGGTCTCGTCGATGCGCTGCGGCGACCACCCCTCGACCGCTGCCCCCATGGCCGACCCTACCCACGACGCCGCAATACAGCCACGAATCTTGTCCCTCAACGTGACCATCAACTGCTCCTCCTGATAGAATGGCACACGGATTCAGCGGACCGACACGACGCGGGGCGCGCGCCGCAGGGAACAGCGCACCCGCGCTCTCGTCTACCAAAGGACGCGGTTCATGCGCAGCTCGTGCGAGCCATCGGGGCGGGCATACTCATAGTAGTAGTAGATGGCGTCGTCGCGCACGACGGCGTCCAGGTAACGTAGGCTACCGCTGCCATGAGGCGCCACGAGGCTCGGCCCGTCAGCGCTCAACCGGAAAAAGTGGCGTAGGTCCCAGCTTTGGGCCAGGCCGGTGCGCTCTTCATAGTTCTCGGTCACGGCAGAGCTACCGTCGTAGAACCCGAACCAGCCCTGCGCTGTGGGCACGAGACACCCCAGGCGCGCCGCGTAGGCGTCCCATTGGCCAGGCCGCCGAGCCAGGACATCCCCCTGCCACGCAAAACGCCGACCGTCACCGCTCGTGGCCAGCCCCGAACTCGAGAGGGTGAGGCCCGTATTATAGATGTCACCGCTGGCATGCATGCGCTCGCGCTCTTCAGGGGCCACGGGCACGGCTACGGCATAGCTCACCAGCATGATGTACAGCCCATTGACGACCATCACCCAGGGGTCCTTGACCCCCTCACCGCCGACGTCGACAGCCGTGAGGACGGGGAGACGCTGCCCCGGGTCGAACGCCGCCGGATCATCCGCCTCGAGCACATCGATGCGCCAACGTCCGTCGGCGGGGTCGACGTAGGACACGTACAGCAACCAGCGGCCGTCCAGCGCCTTGGTGAGGCAGGAGCGCTCCACCGAGTCCGAGCCGAACGCCTCCCGGGTGGCCGACCAGATGGGGCGAAACGTGCGCCCATCCTCCGAGGCGGCAATAAAGCATTCGCCACCGCGGATGGGGCGTGGCTTGCGCAGGCGGTAGTAGAGGTAGAAGCGTTCGGTATCGGCGTCATAGCACGCGCTGGGGGCGCCGGCCCAATAGCCGTTCCCAGCGGCGGGGGGCTCGATGACGGTCACACCGTCCTGCGGATCAAAGAGGGGCACGGCGCTGTAGCGCTTGAGCCCAACATTGGCATCGCTGACCACCGCTGTCCTCCTGGGGAATGCTGTCGGGCCACGGCCATCCGTGGCCACCGCGCGTCAGTATGCCCAAGGCGCAAGCGGTCGTCAACCGCGGTTCAGCGCGCAGCCCTGCTCGGGGCGCCAGCGTTGCTGCGGGCGTGTTTCACACACGCCCTAGACCATTGCATCGGCGAGGCTGGCGGCCTGGCGGAGGACGCCGCGCTCGTTCGCATAGCTGGCGCGCGCCATGGCCTCCTGCAGCGGGAACCAACGGGCGTCGTCCACCTCCTCGTTGTGGTCAGCCAGGTTCCCGGAGCGACAGACCATGAGGTAGTAGTGGACCACCTTGTGATGGCGCACCTTGCGCCCGCCCTGTGGCCACCAGAACCAGTAGTCGATGGCGTCCAGGGGCGCAACGATCGCGGCCTCGAGCCCCGTCTCTTCGCGCACCTCGCGGAGGGCGGCATCCTCAAGCGACTCACCGGCTTGCACCAGCCCCTTGGGCAGCGCCCAGCGCGTCGCGCCGTGGGTGGCGATCAGCACCACCTCGACGCCCGCCGCACCTCGCCGGCATACCACCCCGCCCGCCGATACCTCGTCCCGCGTACGCATCAGCGCTCCCGTTCCTCAGCACCTCGACGCCGGGAGGGCTGCATCGTGGGGTCCTGGTAGCCCTGCTCCATGTCCGGTGCGTCTGCTCCCCTCGGCTGACGTCACATCCCGTCCCAGACCATGGCGGGGGGTTCGCGGCGAAAGCCGAGCCCCTCGAGGAGGGGCTGGATTGGGCTGCCCACCGGGGGGTCACCGTTCCACGTGCGGACGATCACCCGCCGAGGCTGTGAGCAGAGCCCCCCCTCACGGGCGAGCGTCTCGAGGCACAGGCGTACCGCCCGCCGCAGCGTCCCCGTCGATGCACTGGGGAGGGCCTTCCAGCGATCGCCACCGTGCTCATACAGCAGGATCGGCACGCCGCGCTGGAGCACGACATAGTTGGACGGCAGCCGGGCAAACACGGTAGGGTTGCTCTCCTCCGACAGCCCCGTCAGGGCCGCGTCGCCTTCCTCCGCAGCTCGGGCCGCAGCCACCGCCGGGCCGTAGAGGTTGGCGGGGTCACAGGCATTGAGCAGCACCAGCGCTGGCTCTCCCTCCTCCTCGTCGTCCTGGCGTAGGCGCTCCACCGCCTCAGGGAGGGCAAACTGCACCCCGGGTAGCCCGCGGACGAAATAGCCACGGCGCACCTCGCCGCGCATCTCCATGGCCGTCAGGTGCTGCACCATGAGGGGCCACGCCCAGGGCCCTTCCTCGTTGGCCAGGCATTCGCGGGTGACCACACCGTAGCGGTGCAAGAGCTGCCGCGCCTGGTGGAGCGCCCGCTCCTCGTCCGAAACGTCGCGCCCCCACACGCCCCGGCGATGGACCAGCGACCAGCGGCCGCTCCAGCGCGTCGCCGGAGACGCGGGCTGTCGCTGCAGACGCCGCGCCACGTCGCGTCGGGCACGCATCAGACGCTCGGCGGGCGGACGAGTCCGGCCGGGCACCGTCGCCACCGGCATGCGCGCGGCGCGCCACGTGGCAAGCTGCGCGTCGAGCGAGCTGGTGATCCTCTGGCCCCCGGACCGCGGCATCGCCTCACCGCCAAGTATCGCCCGCAGGGCATCGCCGCGGTCGTTGGTAATGCGCCCCGCGAGCGCCAGCTCGACGAGGGCGGCATCGAGCTCGGCGCCACTGAGGCCAAGCGCCGTCTGCATGTCGACGGCATAGCTGGCCCCTTCCTCCTGCAAGAACACGAGCACGGCCTGCGCCGGGCCGGAGACTGCCCCGTCGTCACCATCCGCAGGCCGCGCCGCTGTCGCAGGCGCCGCC
>DUUT01000139.1 GCA_012841405.1 Chloroflexota bacterium | reverse complement strand
AGGAGGCCGCCGCACCCTCGCCATCCCAGGGGGAGACCAAGGAGCGGACGCAGGCCACGCGCCGACGCCCCCGCCGGCGCCGCTCCCGCAAGCCGAGCGCCTCTCAGGATCGGGCGTCTAGTGACGCGTCGACGGACGCGTCGACCACCAACGGCTAGCGCGGGCGGCCGCGCTGGCGATGGCGTTGGTACAGCGCGCGCAGACAGGCCAGGGGAACGGCGACACCGCCGAGGGGGTTGCCGGGCATGAGGCGCAGCCCGTGAAAGTCGCTGCCCCCCGTGCAGATGAGTCCCTGCTCCGTCGCGAGGGCGCGTAGGTACGCGGTCACATTCGTCGCGTAGCCGGCGTAGAACACCTCCAGGCCGTCGAGCCCCTGCGCCGCGAGGCGGGCAACCTCGTCGGTCACTGCCCACGGGTGGGCCAAGACTGCCAAGCCACCCGCCGCGTGGATGGCGGCCATTACCTCCGCGGGGGAGGCCTTGTCGCGCGGTACGTAGGCCGGCATCCCCGGCCGCAGGTAGCGGGCGAACGCCTCGGCCACCGAGGAGACATAGCCCTCCTCCAGCAGCGCCCGGGCCACGTGTGGCCGCCCGGTGGAGCCCCGCCCAGCGAGGGCCTGCACGCGCTCCCAGGATAGGGGCATCCCCAGCGCCGCGAGCCGCGCGAGCATCTCGCGCGCGCGGCGCACCCGCGCAGTGCGATAGTGCCGCAGCATGTCCCGGAGGCGCGCGTCCCGATGCCGGATCATGTACCCCAGGATGTGCACCTCCACCTCGCCGGCGTAGGCGCTGATCTCCACCCCAGGGAGGACGGCGACGCCCCAGCGCGCCCCGGCGGCCATCGCCTCGTCGATCCCCTCCACGGCGTCATGATCGGTGAGCGCGATGAGGTCGACGCCGCTCGCGCGCGCCATGCGCACCACCTCCGCCGGCGAATGCAGACCATCGGAGACGGTGCTGTGCACGTGCAGATCGAAACGCCGGACGACTCGTGGAGTCGTCCGGCGTGGGTGCTGCCCTGGATACCGCGGTTTCCGCACGATGCTCTCGCGTTCGTGGCGGGCTACTTGGCATACTCGGTGGCCCGCGTCTCGCGGATCACCGTCACTTTGATCTGTCCGGGATACTGCAAGCTCTCCTCGACCTTGCGCGCAATGTCGCGTGAGAGGCGTACGGAGGCGAGGTCGTCGATCTCGTCGGGCTTGACGATGATGCGAATCTCGCGCCCCGCCTGGATGGCATAAGAGGTCTCCACCCCCTCGAAGGAGTTGGCCACCTGCTCCAGCGCCTTGATGCGCTTGATATAGTTCTCCAGCGACTCACGCCGCGCCCCAGGGCGTGCCCCCGAGATCGCGTCGGCCGCCTGCACCAGCACGGCCTCCAGGCTGAGCTGCTCCATCTCGGCGTGGTGGGAACCGATGGCGTTGACCACCAGCTCGGGGACGGCATAGCGCCGCGCGATCTCGGCGCCGATCACCGCGTGCGGCCCGTCCACCTCGTGGACCACCGCCTTGCCGATGTCGTGCAGCAACCCCGCCATCTTGGCGAGCTCCACGTCGCCGCCGAGCTCGGCCGCCATCATGGCGCAGAGGCGCGCCGCCTCGATCGAGTGCTGCAGCACGTTCTGCCCATAGCTCGTCCGATAGTGCAGGCGCCCCAGGAGCTTGATGATCTCGGGGCGGAGGCCGTGAATGCCCAGGTCGTAGGCCGCCTCCTCGCCCTTTTCACGGATCGCGGTTTCAACCTCTTCCTGCGCCTTCTCCACGACCTTTTCGATGCGCGCGGGATGGATGCGCCCATCCTGGATCAACCGGGTGAGAGCGATTCGCGCCACTTCGCGGCGTACGGGGTCAAAGCTCGAGAGGATGACTGCTTCGGGGGTATCGTCGATCACCAGATCAACGCCGGTGATGTTCTCGATGGTGCGGATGTTGCGCCCACCGCGGCCGATGATGCGGCCCTTCATCTCGTCGCCGGGGAGCTCCACCGTCGACACCGTGGTCTCGGCGACCTGATCGGAGGCGATGCGCTGGATGGCCATGGTGATGATCTCGCGTGCCTTGCGCTCGGCCTCCTCGTGTGCCCGGGCCTCCGACTCGCGGATGATGCGCGCCGCGTCTACCCGCGCCTCGGCCTCCACCTGCTCCAGCAGCAGGTCCTTCGCTTCTTGCTGCGACAGCCCGGCGATGCGCTCCAGCTCGGCCACATGCTTTTCCCAGGCCTTGTCCAGCTCGCTCTGGCGCTTGTCCAAGGAGCGCCGCCGCTCTTCCAACTTGCGTTCACGGAGCTCCAGGGCATCCAAGCGGTGATCCAAGTTCTCGCGCCGCTGCTGCAAGCGGCTCTCCTGGCGGTTCAGCTCCTGCAGGCGACGCTTGTTATCCGCCTCGGCCTCCTGCAGCATCTCCAGCGCCTTGTTGCGCGCCTCGAGCTCGATTTCCATGGCGCGCGTCCGAGCCTCCGCCAGCCGCTGCGCCGCTTCCTCCTCCTTTCGTGCCGTCTCCTTTCCGATGATCCTGGAACGCAGAAAGTAGCCCAACGCAAAGGCTCCTCCTGCGACCAGGATCAGTGCTAGAATCCAGAGAATCGCCTGTCCAGGCCCCATGCTAGGATTTCCTTTCTTCGAATCTATGATGAGCCGGGGGTTCGCCTTCTGGGTCGGCACGCTCCGCTGCCACCTGTTCCCACAGGCGATCGCTGATTCGCCGACAGACGTCGTAGGAAAAGCCGCGGCGCTGCAGATAGCCGTACAGCCGTTGGTAGAACGTCTGCCGATCGAGGTGCGCGAGGCGCGCCACTCGGGCCTCAGCGACGGTCAGGGCTGCAGCTTCCTCATCGATATCTGCCACCGCAGATTCGACGACGTCCGAGGGGATCCCCTTCTGGCGTAGCTCGGCGCGCAGGGCCTGACGGCCCCGCGGTCGATGCGCCATACGGTTCTCGACCCAGAACTGGGCAAACTCCCGATCATTCACTAGCCCGGCCCGTGTGAGGCGCTGCAGGACCGCATGCTGCGCAGGCTCACTCAACGCGCGCTTTTGCAGGTACCGCCGCACCTCCCACGTGCTGCGGGGGCGATACGAGAGATAGTTTAGCACACGATCGTATGCATCCTCGACGGCATCCGCCTGCTGCAAGGCGGCAATGGCCTGCTCATCGAGCTCTTGGCCCAGCCGGAGCGTCGCCGCCAGCGTATCCTGCAGGCTAAAGGCGTACTCCCCATCGAGGAACACGTTGACCCGATTGCGCCGACGGCGCTGTACGGTCAACGCCGTGATTTCGGGCATGCGCCCTCCGTTCGCAACGCAAAAAGGGCTGTGGCCGCAGCCACAGCCCTACAGTGCGGCTATTCGCACTGCCCCTCACACAAGCGCCAAACTGTGAGAGCCAAACCGGGTTACCCCAGGTGCATATATTCCTGTACCGATAGCGTCATCAGTGAAGACTGGTGACCACAGAACAACGGATTCAGGCACCTTCCCAGGTCAACCCCCCAACCGTTGGCGGCAAGCGAAAGAAGCACGCGGCACCGGCCATGAACCGGAGCTAGACGGCGTTGTGGGCTATGCTACGGCGTTGGACCATGCACAAGGGCGCGCCGCAACTCGGCCGGCACCCTAGTCGTCGCTGTCACCTTCCGCGTCTTCGTCGTCACTATAGGCGTGAGCGCCCACCATGGCGATGCTGGCACGGATTTGCGTCTCGATCTCGTCGGTGATCTCGGGGTTCTCCTCGAGGAACCGCTTGACGTTTTCACGCCCTTGGCCGAGCCGCGTCTCACCGAACGAGTAGAACGAGCCTCGCTTCTCTATGATACCCGAATCGACGCCTACGTCCAGTATGCTGCCTTCCTTCGAGATGCCGCGGTCGAACATGATGTCGAACTCGGCCATCTTGAACGGCGGCGCCACCTTGTTCTTCTTCACGCGCACGCGCACGCGGTTGCCGATGACCTCGCCCCCCTGCTTGATCGCCTCCATGCGGCGCATATCCAGGCGGACGGCAGCATAGAACTTGAGCGCGTTTCCACCACTCGTCGTCTCGGGGTTACCAAACATCACGCCGATCTTCATGCGCAGCTGGTTCGTAAAGATCACCGCCGTGTTGCTGCGCTTGATGGCGCCCGTCAGTTTGCGGAGCGCCTGGGACATGAGGCGGGCCTGCAGGCCCATGTGCGAATCCCCCATGTCGCCCTCGATCTCGGCTTGGGGCACGAGGGCCGCCACCGAATCGATGACCACCACGTCCACGGCGCCACTGCGCACCAACGCCTCGGTGATCTCGAGCCCCTGCTCACCGGTATCCGGCTGCGAGATGTACAGGTCGGCGATATTGACGCCGCACTTTTCGGCGTACGAGGGGTCCAGAGCGTGCTCCACGTCCACAAAGGCAGCCACGCCGCCCCGCTTTTGGCATTCGGCAATGACGTGCTGGCACAGCGTCGTCTTGCCCGACGACTCGGGGCCATAGATCTCGGTGATGCGCCCGCGCGGAACGCCGCCGATGCCCAGGGCCATATCCAGCGCCAGGCACCCCGTCGGGATCGCTTCGACGTTCAGCCCCGTCGTGTCGCCCAGTTTCATAATCGCGCCATCGCCGAAACGGCGCTTGATCTGTGCGACCGTCGTCTCTAGCGCTCTATCTCGTCCATCAGAAGTCATGGTGTCCTCTTCTGTTGCTCAACTTGCTCGCGTAGTTTACAATACAAACCTGGAAAACGCAAGCGTCACCTCATAAATAAGGCGGCAACTCGCCGCCCTGAAATCCCCTTACGGAGTCCAAGATGGCAGATATTGGCCCTGTCCCCCTCGCCGTCCTCCCCACGCCCCTGCAGGAGCTCGCCCGTCTGCGCCAGGCCCTCGGGGGGCCTCGCCTCCTCGTCAAGCGCGACGACCTCACCGGGCTCGGGCTCGGTGGCAACAAGGTGCGCAAGCTCGAGTACCTGGTGGCCGACGCCCGCGCCCAGGGTGCGCACACGCTCATCACCGCCGGCGCCCCCCAGTCAAACCATGCCCGGCAGACCGCCGCCGCGGCCGCGCGCTGTGGCCTGGGCTGCGTCCTCGTGTTGGGCCCCATCGCCCCCACCTCCATCACCGGCAACCTGCTCCTCAATACCCTCTTTGGGGCGCGCATCCGTTGGGCCGGTGCACGGGACCCCTTTGCCGTCATGGATGAGGTGGCCGCCGAGGAGCGCGCCGCCGGGCGCGTCCCCTACATCATTCCCTACGGCGGGTCAAACGCCGTCGGCGCGGCCGGCTATCTCCACGCCATGGGCGAGCTAAAGCGCCAGCTCGAGGAGCAGGGGGAGACCCTCAACCACATCGTCGTGGCCTCCGGCTCGGGCGGCACCCAGGCGGGCATGGTCGTGGGGGCTCGGGCGTATGGCCTGCCCACCCAGATTCTCGGCGTGAGCATCGCCCAGGAGGCCCCCGCCCTGCGGCGCAAGGTCTTTGACCTGGCGCTCCTCACAGCGGCGCACCACGGCGTCCCCTTCGACCTCACGCCTGAGGCCATCGACGTGAACGCCGACTATACGGGGGCTGGCTATGGCCACATGGGCGCCCCCGAGCGCGAGGCGATCCGCTTGGTGGCGGCAACAGAGGGTCTACTGCTCGACCCCGTCTACACCGGCCGCGCCATGGCGGGGCTCATCGACCTGATCCGCCGCGGGGCGTTCGCCGATGATGAGACGGTCCTCTTTTGGCACACCGGCGGCGCGCCCGCCCTCTTTGCCTACGCCGAGGCCCTCACTGCGCCCTAGCCGTTCTTCCGCGGCGGCTGCTCTCCGTCGGGCCAATCAGCCCTCGGTGCCACCCCACCGTGCGGTGGTGCGTTTGCCCGGTGCCACGCCATCACCTATACTGGCCAAGTCTGCCGCTCGTCGCAGCAATCCGCATCGGAGGACCCTCGTGACCATCGAGACGCAACAGCCGCAGTACTATGATGACGTCATCGACCTACGCGCCTACATCCTCGTCCTGGTCCGCTTTTGGCCCGTGATCGTGGGCATGGTCCTGGTGGCGGTGCTGGCAGCCGTCGGCCTGACGCTCTCCCGCCCCACGGTGTACGAGGCCACGGCGGCGGTCGTCATCACCGAATCGCGCGCCGAGATCTCGTTCGTGCCCGAGTTCAGGACGACGTCCCAGGGCCTGCCGGCCAACGCCGATGCGCGGCGCAACGCCCTCATCGGCCTCGTCAAGAACCCTGCCATTGCGAACAAGGTCATTGCCACCCTCGGTGACCGCCTGCCTCCCGCGCTGCGCAGCACCACCGAGCTCGTCGAGGCCGTCGAGGGCACCACCACGGGAGACCTCATCACCATCAGCGTGCGCACCGAGGATCCCGCCGTCGCCATGGCCATCGCCAACGCCTGGGGCGCCGAGTACGAGCGGCACGTCAACCAACTCTATGGCATCGTCGTCGAGTCCGCCGAGGCGGTACGCCAACAGGCCGAGCGCGCCAAGGACGACTATGACACCGCCCAGAGCGCCCTCGTCGCCTTTACCGGCGCCAACCGCATCGCCGAGCTCCAGATGGCCATCGCGGAGACGGAGCAGATCCTCGATGCCGCCGCCGCCGCCCAAGTCGAGAGTCGCCTGGCCGCCGTTGTCGGCGAGCACAACGAGGGGATCGAGGCGCTCGCCGCGCTGCACGCCACGCGCCGGCGGCTCGTTCGGCTGCTAGAGGACGCCCGCGCCCTGGAGACGCAGCTCGCTACGGCAGGCAATGTGGCGTCACCGTCCGACGCCGTGGCGCTGACGCTCCTCAAGGCGCAGGTGTACGCCTGGCCCGAGCCCACGACGGTGACAGAGACCCTGCCCATCGATCTGCAGTTCCAGATCGGCAGCGCGGACGCGGCCCCCGTCCGCGCGGAGGACGTCCACGCCGTGACCGTGGTCATCGAGGCGCGGATCGCCAGCCTCGACGCGGCCATCGCCACGTGGCAACAGAGGCAACCCGAGGAGGCCACCCTGCAGACCCTCCGTGGGGGAGGCGCCCTCGACGCCGTCATCGCGCCGCTCCACGAGGAGCTCCGCAGCCTCCAGGCCCAGCTCGAAGCGGAGAAGGCCACCCTGCAGGAGCTCACCCAGACGCGCGATCTGGCCTGGGAGACGTACACCACCGTGGCGCGCAAGGTCGCCGAGCTGAATGTGGGCGCCGCCGTGCAGGGCACCGTGGTGCGTCTTGCCGCCCCCGCCGCGCTGCCCACGGAACCCGTTTCGCGCCAGCTCGTGCAGACGGTGGCCCTGGCCGGCGCCGTCGCCTTTATGCTGGCCGTCGGCGTCGCCTTTGTCACCAATCTGCTACACCCCGATGCCGACCCCTCCGCGGCACTCAAAGGCCGGCGCCCCCGCGCCGCGGCTCTCCAGTAGCGCGCCTACACGGACAGGGGGGTCGCACGCCCCGAGGCGTGCGACCCCCGTTTGCGTAGCGCCCCGCCCCCACCCTCT
>DUUT01000138.1 GCA_012841405.1 Chloroflexota bacterium | reverse complement strand
GGCGCCCAGGTTCAGGATGCGCCGGTCGCCGCCGTCCGGCCGCACGGCGAACAGGTAGGCGTCGTCGCTCGCCGCACCGCGGTGGTAGCCGACGATATGGCGACCCTGCGGGTCGGCGCCCTGCGGGTCGGCGCCCTGCGGGGCGGTGTCCGCCGGGCCATAGCCCTCTGGGGTCCAACCGGCGAGGGAGGCGGCGCTCGTCTCAGCCATGACGAACCGTACATCGAGAGTATCGGCAGGTGAGGCCGCGTTCAATACCCATACGCCGAGGTCGTCGCTAGTGCCATCCGCCCGTTCGGGGTCGGGCTGCAGCACAAAGGCCACGAGGTGCCCGTCGGGCGACCAGGCCAGCGCGTCGGGGCGTGTGCCTGGGGGGCAGCGCCACCCGCGCGCGCGGGCGTCGCCGCCAAGGGCGTGCAGCCAGAGGCCGGCGGCGCCGTCCACCGTGCCCACCGCGACGACCTGGCTGAGATCGGGCGATATGGCCGCCGGCTGCTGGGCGTCCGCCAGGGTGCCCTCACCCGCCAGGGGATGGACGGCGACTGTCTCACCGCGCTGCAGGTCGACGATCCACACCTCGGCGGGGGCGGCGTCGCGCCGCGGGGTGATGGCCACTGTACCACCCGCCACGTCGACGTAGCGCAGCACGGTGACGCCGGCGACGTCGGGCAGGATGACCTCTCCGAGGACACGGCCGTCGGTGGGGGCCAGGGTGCGCAGCTCCACGCGGCGCCCGTGCGTCGGCGCCGTGGCGTCGTCGACCCAGGCCACGTGGAGCAGGGTGCCCTCCTCGGGACCCCAGTGCACCTCGGAGAAGGTGATGGGCGCGTCCGTGGCGATGTGCAGGCTCCGTTGGTCGCCCTGCACCAAGTCCAAGACCTCCACCGCCGGTCCCAGCGCCAGGGCGAGCCGGCCGTTGTCAAAGGCCCACGAATCGTAGGGGGGAATGGTGGCGATCTCGTGCGTCTCACCGCCCAAGTAGCCCGTCTGCAGGACGCTCGTGCCCCGCGCATAGACGAGGCCTAGGGCGTCGGCGGGCGATGCCGCCACCGCCGGCGTGGGTTCCAGGGGTTCTGCGGTCACCGAGCTGTCTGGCGGGGTCGCCGTCGCGGCGGGCGCTGTGGTGGGGGAGGCGGTCGCCGCGGGCACGCCGGAGGGGGCGCTCTCGGTCGGCGTCGCGTCGCGTGCTATGGGCGAGGCCGGCGTCTCGCCGCTGAGGTAGGGCGCCACGGCGCTGCAGGCGCACAGCGACACGGCGAGGGACAGCCCCAGAGCGCTGCGCCGGGCCGCAAGCCAGATCATAGCGAGTTCTCCTAGAATCGGGACGAGTGGGTGGCGGTGACGCCGCATGGGCGCGGCGCCACGTGTGCGCCGCGCCAGGAGTATACGTCGCGTCCGAGGCCACGCAAGGTCACGAAAGCCGTGCGTGGCCTACAGACGCGCACATCACGGTAAAAGTTCCGTGAATTCCTCAAGCGTCATATCGTAATCGACGAGAAGTCGGTTCAGGAGCAAGGGCTCGCCCGGCGTCTGGTAGCCCAGGGGGTTGAGCGTCATCGCCGAGGTGTAGCCATGGGCCGTGAGGGCGCTGAGGGTGCGCTGGTCATAGCTACCATAGGGGTAGCAGAAGGCGTCGATGGTGATGCCCAACGCCTCCTCAAAGAACGCCTTCGATGCGCCCACCTGGTGGGGGAGGTCGGCATCGCTCGCCTCGCGGAGGGGGGTGTGATCGTAGCCGTGGGATCCGAGCCAGAACCCCGCGTCCACCAGCTCGTGCAGCTGGTCCCAATCGAGGTAGGCACGCAGGCCGACGTGATCGGCGGGGACGTACAGCACGGGGCGCAAGGGGCCATCCTTCAGCAGCGGATACACGACGGTGTAGACCTCCTTGTAGCCGTCATCCATGGAGATGATGAGCGGCTTGGGGGGCAGGGGGGCACCAGCCGTGAGGTAGGCGGCCAACGCATTGGGGGAGACGGTGGTCCAGCCCTCGTTGAGGAGGTAGGCCATCTGCTGGGCAAAGGCCGCCGGCGAGACGGTCCAGGTGCGTTTCGACGCGCTCGCGCCCTCGTCGAGGTCCTCAATGGCGTGGTACATGAGGATGGGCACGGGGACGCCGCGCCCACCGACGCGCGCGCGGAGCGTCAGGGGTTCCTCCAGGCGCTCGCCGAGGTGTCCGAGGGGTCCGGCGGCGAGCTCCACCGTGTGGTCACCCTCTGCCCACGGCTCGGCGGGGTGGATCACCATGCGGTTCGGCTCGGGCCACTCGACGACGCCCTCGACGGCGGGCGTGAGCGTCAGGGCGGCGGCCACCGCCTCGGGGTTCATGGGGCGATCAAAGGTGATGACGATGGGCCAATCGGGCACGAGGGCCTGATCGCCATCGATGGGATAGCTCCTCAGCACGCGCACGGGGGGCAGGGGGGTGGGCGAGAGCGTTGGCGTGGCCGTCGGCGCCGGGCTGGGCGTCGCGGATGGCGTCCTGGTCGGCGTCGCCGTGGCCGGCGGTGTCTCGGTCGCCGCAGCGGGTGGCGGTGTGGCGACGTAGGCCGCGGAAGGGGTGCATCCCGCCAGGAACGTCACGCACAGCAGGGTCAGCAAGCGGAGGGTGCTACGTCGAAGCATCGGTGCCCCCGGAATGGTCTAGTTTTGGACGACGATGCGCACCTGGGACGGCGGTGGAAAGTTCCCCGATTGGTCCACTACTACCAGCCGTATCCAGTATACGCCGTTGGGCAGGGCACCGGCGTTCAGCTGCTCGAGCACACCGCCATGAACCGGTGAACGGTGCACGTCGTTGATCACGTGCCAGGAGCCCGGTTGCTCGCCTTGGCCGTACTCCACCTTGTAGAACTGGAACTGGCCGTGGTCGGCCGTCCCGATGATGCTCACCATCCCCGACACCGTGGCGCCGTTTCCGGGGGACGTGATGCAGATGTTGGGATCAGCGCACAGCACCGGCGGCGGCGGAGGCGGCGGCGTATCCGTCGGGGGGAGGTCCTCCGTTGGCGAAGGCGTCGGCGAGGGCGATGCGCTGGGCCCCGGCGCCGTGGCCTGCGGCTCGGGCGTCGGTGTGCGCGTCGCCACCACCACGACCGTCGTCGGCGGCACGGGGATGGTCAACGTCGGCGTCGGCTCGACGATGCTCGCCACGTCGAGGGTGGGGACGATGTAGTGCTTGATGCCCGTAATGACGACGGCGACGCCGAGCAGGGCGCCCACACCCGACATGGCGCGGCCCTCACGGTGCGCGGCGATCTCTTTCTCGATGGTAAAGACAGTGTTCTGCCTTTGCCGGTGGGCCACCCAATAGGACCGCATGCAGAGCAGGATGGCCAGGAAACAGGCCGCGTAGAGCCAGATGGTGTGTTCCTCGATGAGGGTCAGCAGCAGTGCTATCACGTTGAGCACGTTGGCATGCCTTTGATCAGGAACGCGCCAGGCGCGTCAGGATTCCTTCGACCAGAGCAACGAGGGCCGGAATGGCGCGCCGGCCCGCCTCCAGGACCTCATCGTGGGTCGCCATCTCCTGGGTGTCCTCCAGGGAGGCGATGGCCACGTTGCTGATCACGGAGATACCGAGGACCCGCATGCCGGCATGGCGCGCGACGACCACCTCGGGCGCTGTGGACATGCCCACGGCGTCGGCACCGATGGTGCGCAGGAAGCGGATCTCGGCGGGGGTTTCGTAGCTGGGCCCGGCCACCATCGCATAGACGCCGCGCCGCAGGGTAACGCCCTGCCCGCGCGCTACTTCCTCGGCGAGGGTGATGAGGGCCGGGTCATAGGCGGGCGCCATGCTGGGAAAGCGCTCACCAAAGCTGGCCTCATTGGGGCCCCGCAGGGGGTTGTGGCCCGCGAGCCCCACCAGGTTGATGTGATCCGTGATGACCATCAGGTCGCCCGCAGCAAAGGTTGGGTGGATGCCCCCGGCCGCGTTGGTGACGAGCAGCGTTTTCACACCAAGGTACTGCATGGCGCGGATCGGTAGGGTTACCTGGGCGGTGGAGTAGCCCTCGTAAAAGTGCGTGCGCCCCTGCAGGAGGAGCACCTGGGCGCCTCCCAACGTGCCGACGAGGAGGCGTCCGCTGTGGCCGGGCACGGTGGAGGGCACGAAATGGGGGATCTCGTCGTAGGGGATGACGTCCACGTCATCCACCCGCTCGCCCAGGGGGGACAATCCAGAGCCCAGCACGATGCCGATGCTCGGCTTGTGGCGCGTGTGGGAGCGGATGTACTCGACCGTCTCGATGATGGTGTCGCGGGTCACATACCCAGTCATCGGCTCAGCCCCTTTCTCTAGCCCCATGGTACTGATGCCCCTCCACCGGGGGCGGAATGCCCCGCGCCGTGGGTACGCCGCGGCGCAGTACTAGCGTGCCCTGGGGTGAGCCTCATCGTACACCTCGCGCAGCCGCTCCTGGCTGAGCTGTGTGTACACCTGAGTCGTCGAGATGTTGGCGTGGCCCAGGAGCCCCTGCACCTCGCGCACATCGGCTCCGCCGTTCAGCAGGTGGGTGGCGAAGGAGTGGCGCAGCGTGTGCGGCGTCACGGGTGTCTTGATGCCTACCTCTTCCACGTACTTGCGAATGATGAGCCACAACCCTTGGCGCGTGAGGCGGCGGCCACGATGGTTCAGAAACAGCGCCTGCTCGTCATCGTCGCGCAAGAGTTTGGGGCGGCCCTCGTTCAGGTACGTGGCAAGGCGCTCGACAGCATGACGGTAGATGGGGATGATGCGTTCCTTGCCGCGCCCATTCTTGCTGGTGCAGTGCACCACCGAGTTCTCCAGGTCGACATCATCGACATCGAGGTCGACGACCTCACTCACGCGCATTCCCGTGGCGTAGAGCAGTTCCAGAAGGCCGCTATCACGTAGAGCACGCACATTATCATGCTTCAGGGGCGCCTTGAGGAGCTTTTCGACGTCCTCCTCTGAGATGGAGGTCGGGAGGTACTTGCGGACCTTGGGTGAATCGAGGGTGGCACTGGGGTCTTCGGACAACCTGCCTTCGCTTACCAGGTGGTGGAAGAAGGACTTGGTCGCCGCAACCTTGCGGGCTACGGTGGCCGATGCGTACTCGCGCTCACCCCTGAGGCAGTTCACATAGGCGACGAGGCAATCCTTATCCACCTTGGTCCAGCAATTGACTCCTGCTCGCTCTGTCAGAAACTCTGCGAACTGCTCCAGATCGTTGCGGTAGGCGACGATCGTATTGTTGGAATAGCCCTTTTCCACCTGCAGTGATCTGAGAAAATCGTCGATCTGGTGTCGCATAGCGTGCTCCCTCTCAGGTACGTGCCAGCTGTGCATGCCACTGGGCGCTAGCTCCGGCTATTGTACCATCACTTTGCATAAGCTCAAAACGCCACCACCCACTGCGCTAGAGGAAGTATGGTACGGTGGAGTGCATTGCAGTCATACGACGAGTGATCGGCACATCCTCCAGGCACACGAAACCAACCCACGGAACAGCAGCCCCTCAAAGTACCCCCTACCAGTATACACTCGAATTCTTCTCCCGCCGTGCGCGCCGCCTCGTCCGCGCGCTAGACAGGGCGCGGGCCGAGGGCTACAATGCGCCCCGTCCGGCGGCCAACGCTTATCATCCCTTATCTTGGCTCCCGGAGGCACTTATCCCTTAATCCCCGGAGGCACATCATGGATCTATTCGCAAAGTGCAGCGGCTTTACCCGAGCGGCGACGGCGCGCGCGGCGGGGTACTATCCCTACTTTATCCCGCTGGATGACACCGAGGGTACCGAGGTCGTCATCGATGGCAAGCGCATGATCATGATCGGCTCGAACAACTATCTCGGGTTGACCACGCACCCCAAGGTGCGTGAGGCGGCCATCGACGCCATCAAGCGGTACGGCACGAGCTGCACCGGCTCGCGCTTTCTCAACGGCAACCTCGCCTGGCACAACGAGCTCGAGCAGGACCTCGCCGAGTTCTGCGGCAAGGAGGCGGGGCTAGTGTTCAGCACCGGCATGCAGGTGAACCTCGGCACCATCTCGGCCCTCGTGGGGCGCGGCGATGTGGTGATTACCGACCGCGAGGATCACGCCAGCATTGTGGATGGCTGCCGCCTCTCCTTCGGCGAGATGCGCCGCTACCGCCACAACGACATGGCGCACCTCGAGGAGACGCTACAGGGGTGCGCGGGGCGCGCGAGCCTGGTGGTCGTCGACGGGGTGTTCAGTATGGGCGGGGATATCGCCCCATTACCCGAGATCGTGCGCCTGTGCCAGGAGTACGGCGCACGCCTCATGGTCGATGACGCCCACGCGCTCGGCGTCCTCGCGCATGGCCGCGGCACCGCGGCGCATTTCGGCCTCATCGATGAGGTAGACCTCACCATGGGCACCTTTAGCAAGTCCTTCGCCTCCCTCGGAGGCGTCGTGGTGGGCGATGCCGACGTGATCGACTATATCAAGCACCATGCCCGTTCGCTGATCTTTAGCGCCAGCATGCCGCCGTCGAACGTGGCCGCCGTGGCCGCCGCCCTCCAGGTGATCAAGGAGGAGCCAGAGCGCTGCGACCGCGTCATGGCCATCGGCGAAAAGATGCGCCGTGGGTTCCAAGCCATGGGCTACAGCACCGGATGCAGCGAGACGCCCATCGTCCCCATCTTTGTCGGTGAGGAGCAAAAGACGCTCGGCTTCTGGCGGGCGCTCTTTGACGCCGGCATCTATGTGAACCCCGTGCTGCCACCTGCGGTTCCCCCCAACCAGTCGCTGCTGCGGACCAGCTATATGGCCACGCACACCGACGCCCAGTTGGACCGCGTCCTCGAAACCTTTGAGACGGTGGGCAAGCAGTTCGGCATCATCTAGCGCGGCCCCATCGAGGGTACGCTGGTTCCGCTGGTTCCGCAGGCTCCAGCGGAACCAGCGTACCCCACCCCTTCCTGCCTCTAGACGCGCACCGCCTCGATCCCCGTGAAGCGGCAGAACGCCTCGAGGGCGTCGGCCACGTCCCCATGGATCATGCTGGCGTGGTGGGTAAAGCCCTGCTCCGCCAGTACGCGGTAGAGGCGCGCCAGGTCATTCACCCGCACCCAGGCCCACGTGCCGCGCAGCCGATCTTCCGAGGGGATGATCTCGCCCGAGGTGATGAGCATCTTGTAGTCGCCGTCGTACTCGGCCAGGCGGGAGAGGGTCACCGGGCCCGGGTGGAGCTGGAACTCGGCGGCGCCCTGCGCCTTCTCTGCCCCTACCAGCGGGCTCAGGATGGCCTGCTCGCGCACCGTCACCGGCGTGGCCCCGTCTGCCAGGGCGGTGGGGGCGTTGCCGCAATGCCAGGCCAAAAAGACGTCATCCATCTGCGGGTGCTGGATGGTCCACTCGACGAGGTGGGGCACGGTGGCCTCCAGCGACGCCTGGTATTGGGTCAGCATGGTCAGCGCGCCGAGGACATCGACCTCGCAGGCGGCGAGCATCCCCCGGCCGGTGAGGCGCCCCAGCGTGGAGCAGGCGCACACGCCATAGCGCTCCTGGATCTCGCTCCAGCACGCGATGGCCATGGCCGACAGCTCGCGCTCCTGAAAGTAGTGCTGCAGCACGAGCTCGAGGCGCGCCATCTTGGCGACGGCCGTTCGACTGCAGGCGCCGTAATCCGCCTCGCGCGCGAGCTCTTCGAGGGTGGCGATCAGCCGGTGGTCGCCCTGGGGCCAGGCGTCGGCTGCCGCATACACCTCGGATTCGGGAATCCGCACGACGCGCTGGCGAAAGCGCTGAATGAGTGCCGACTCGCTGAAGGCGCTGCTCTCAAAGCGCTCGGGGGGCAGGCCCACCATGCCGATGCGCGCACCATAAAAGGCGTCGACGATGGCGCAGGCCTGGGCAAAGATGTGCACGGCGTGGGCGAGGATGGGCTCTTCGGGCAAGAGGATGCCGGCAAAGAGGTAGGGAATCCTGCGCCGGTAGAGCCCCGAGGTGATGGCCAGGGTGCCGCCGAAGGCGTCGGAGCGCCGGCAACCATCGGCGGCGAAGGGGCCCTCCTTGGTGCCAAAGACGAGCACCGGTACATCGAGCGCCTCGGCGATGGCGACAGCCGCGATCTCGTCGCCAAACGTCATCGTGCCGATGATGATGCCCTGCACGCCGCGCTGGGCAAAGAGGTCGATGGTGGCCCGGGCGCCGAGGTCATCGCGCACCAACCCATTGTGGATGAGCCCGACGCTCGGGACGATGATCTCGACCCCCGGCACGGCGCTGAGGGCGTCGATGCTGCGCCGGCGCATCTCGACCGCCCACTCCTCGTCATAGGGGTAGCGATGCGCGGGGACGAACCCCAGCCGGATCTTCTCCATGGGCCTTCTCCTCCTGTGATCGGCCGGCGCGGCCGGCCTGGGTGCGTTGTGGCCTCAGTTCTGGCGTCAGAGGAACGCGGCAGGGCCGGTTGAGGGCCACCGCAGGCGTCCCGCCTGCAGCAGGATCTGCAGGGACCGCGTCGTCCACACGGGGGCCAGGAGCGCATCCCCCTCCATCGGGCGCCGCGTCGTCAGGCGCACCCCGGGGATGGAGCGCACCGCCGCCACGCTCGGGGGCGGTACGGCCAAGACCGTTTCCAGGGCGTCCCGGGGTAGCGCCAAGAGACCAAAGAGGTCGCCGAGGCGCGGTGGCCCCGTGAGCTCTGCCCAAAAGGTCGCGATAGCCAACACCTGCGCATCGGGGAGCGCCTGGCGCCGGTACAGGTTGCGGCTCACGGTGCACAGCACCGGTGCGGGCACCTCATCGACTCGCTCCGCTGCGCTGGGGCGAGAGGGGGGCAGCGCCACCGTCCGAATGGCGCGCTGTTCGTAGACGAGGTGCGTCTCGGTAGCCGGGCGGAGGATGACGGAGGAGTCAATCTCTTCCGCGACCTCGCGCCGCAGGCACGCCAGGACGCCCTCATCCCCCTCGAGTGATCCGCCGATGGCGCCGATGCCGGCCACCAGCGTCCCATCGGCGCGACGGTGCCAGTGGCGCGGCTTGGTGATCTCGAGGTACAGGTGCGTCGCGTCGCGCACGAGGACGGAGGCGCCCGTAAAGCGCCACGACTGCCCCGCACACAGCTCGGAGATGGCCTCTCCCAGGCGCGGGTAGGCGGCGAGGAGATCAGCCATGGCGGGCGCCCCGCCGTGCCGCCCGCGGGCCGAGGGCACGGCTCCCGGCCCCCCAGGGCACGATCCCGTCGAGGGGGGCGTCGTTGTACGCCGCGTCGCGCGCTTTCCGCGCGGTAGCCACCTGGTCGTCCCTCCTTGCCCCCGATCCCCGGGCCACGGGGTGACGCCGCCCGCAGACCCTACCAGCGGCCGATTCTACCATAACCGCGGCATTCCGAGAAACGGCGCGAAAGCCTTTACCCACGCGCTAGAGGATGAGCATCCCATCGCCGAGGCTGTAGAAGCGATAGCCCTCGCGGATGGCCTCCTCGTAGGCGCGCAGGATGAGGTCGCGGCTGGCGAACGCTGAGACGAGCATGAGCAACGAAGAGCGCGGCAGGTGAAAGTTGGTCACCAGGGCGTCGACGACGCGAAAGCGGTAGCCCGGGGTGATGAACAGGTCGGTGGGGCCGTCCCACGGCCTGACGCCGGCACCCTCCGCCGCCCGTGCGGCCGTCTCGAGCACGCGCACGGAGGTGGTGCCCACGGCGATGACGCGGCGCCCCTCGCTCTCGGCACGGTTGATAGTGGCGGCCGCTTGGGCGCTGAGGCGGCAATACTCCGTGTGGATGCGATGGTCCTCGATGCGCTCCTCGGTGACGGGACGGAACGTATCCAGCCCGATGTGCAGCAGCACCGTCGTCCACTCCACCCCCAGCGCTTGCGTGCGGGCGATAAGGTCGGGGGTAAAGTGCAGGCCCGCCGTCGGCGCCGCCGTCGAGCCCTCGGTGCGGGCATAGACGGTCTGGTAGCGCTGCGGGTCGGCCAGGGCCTGGTGGATGTAGGGGGGCAGGGGCACCTCACCCAGGGAGGCCAGCCGGCCGTCCACCGGCTCGTCAAAGCGCAGCAGGCGTCCGCCGGAAGGCGTGATGGCCTCTACGGTGGCCTCTACGGAGGCGGCGGGCACGCCCATCGCCGACGCATGGCCGGGCGAGGTAAAGGTCAACCGCTGCCCCACGGGGACGCGTCGGCCGCGGACAAGGGCCTCCCAGCGGAGCGGGTCGCGCCGAGCGAGGAGCAGCACCTCGACGCTTCCGCCGCTGGGGTGCTTTCGGGCGCGCAGCCGCGCGGGGATGACGCGCGTCTCGTTGGCCACCAGCACGTCGCCGGGGCGGAGGTAGGTGGTGATGTCACGAAAGTGGCAGTGCGCGAACGCTCCCGTGTCGCGGTGGACGACGAGCAGGCGCGAGGCGTCGCGGGGCTCCACCGGTGCTTGGGCGATGCGTTCTGTGGGCAGGTGGTAGTCGAACTCGGAGGTCAGCACGATCGTTTAGCAGTTCACGTTCTAGCGTTCAATCAAGGAGGGAAACAACATCGGCCAGCCGCCCCTTGTGGCGCTGCCGGCGTGGGCAGGCTGGGCGCACCGCGGTCGACGGAGCGTACTTGCCCCCGCGCCCGGGCGCCCCGGCCCTCCGGCGCTGCCCTAGCGGCGCAGGCGCAGAAGGATATTCAGCAGGATGGTGAGGAGGAGGCTCAGCAGGAGGGACGTGGCCAGCGGGAAGAAGCAGGTCACATTGTCGCGCTGAATGCGGATGTCGCCCGGCAGCCTCCCCCCGAAGGGGAGGCGTCCCCCCAGCGTCAGCACTAGCCCGATGAGGAGCAGTACGCCGCCCACCACGAGCAGCAGGCGCCCCAGTTCCTGAAAGCCCGGCATCCTTCACCTTCTTACGGAATCGATGCATCGCCTCGATTATAGCCGTCCGCAGGGCGCGGGCCAAACGGCCATCAGCGCCAGGCCGCCGCGCCTCCCACGCACACAGGGGCGACCAAGCGGTCGCCCCTGTGTCACCCCGCGCCCTGGGACGTGGCGGAGGTGGGAGCCTCCGCCGACGCCGCTAGCGGGTGATGGTATAGTTGATGGTTACCCCACCGATATAGTTGTGCACCTGCACGAGGTAGGTGCCGGCCACCTCGGAGGCCAGCGTCACACGGCGCTCACTCCCATCGCCGGTGGCACCGGCCACGAACTCTTGGCCCTCCGGGCCATAGATGGTGAACCCCACGCCTGGGCTGATGATGGCGTCATCGGGGGCGAAGGTCATGGTGAGGGTGACCTCACTGTTGTCACCCGGGTAGCTCAGGGTGTAGCGATCGAACGCCCCCGCAGAGCTGCCGGTCAGCGCGCCAGAGGCTGAGGCCTCCAGCGCCATGATGCCCCCTTCGGTGGGAGCCTCGGGGGTCGGCACCTCGGCCGGAGGCGGGGTCGGCGTGCCCTCGGGCGTTGGCTGTGGAGTGGGCGTGGCCTCCGGCGCGGGCAGGCCATCGGCGGTGATGGTGTACGACACCGTCAGTCCGTCGATATAGTTGTACACCTGCACCAGCCAACGGGTGGCATCCGGCTCGCTGTGGGAGAGCTCCTCGCGCCCATCCTCCTCTCCGGTGGGAACGCTCTCCCCAACGTCAAAGCCGGCGGGCCCGTAGACGTTAAAGCCTACGCCTGCGAGCGTGGCCGGGTCCCCCGGCGCAAAGCTGGCGACGATGCGCACCACGATATCACCGCCGGGATAGTCGATGATGTGGTACCCAAAGGCGCCGGCGTTGCTCCCGGTGATGGTGCCGCTGGCCGGTGTATCCCCCACGAGCGGCTGCGCCGTCTCGGGGGTGTCCTGCCCCAAGGCCACACCGGCTGCGCCCGCGAGTAGCACGATGGCCAGGGCGATACTGACGAGAACTTTGCGGTACATCTGGCATACCTCCGCGCAATTGACTGCAGGGGTGCCATGAAAGCGCGATGCCCATACTATCCTAGCGTAACATAAAGCCGCGTTCGGCGCAAGGGGCGTTACGCTGGCGCGACGACTCCCTCTCCCCGCGAGTGGCGAGAGCCACTGGCTTGTCAAGAGCCATCCGGTTGGAGGGAGGGGGCGCGACGAGGCGCAGCGGCCATCGCGCCAAGCGCCGCTGCGCCGTTGAGCTCCCTCTCCCCACGCATGGGGAGAGGGTCGGGGTGAGGGGCAGCAGTGCCGCGCGGCGCGCCGCGAGCTCAAGCTCGGCGCTAACGGCTCAGGGGCCCCGCCGGATACGGCCTGGTACGGCCCCTGAGCTTGCCAAGCCTGCCTCCGCGGGCTGTTGTCCCCGCATACGGGGAGCGGGCAGGGGCGAGGGGACGCTCGGAGCGCTACAGCCCGATCCCGTGCACCGTGCCGCCACAGTGGGGGCAGGCACCGCTGCGCGCGTCGTTGCGCACGACGCGGAACCCCCGCCGCTCGATGACGGTGCGTCCGCAGGTGGGGCAGAGGGTGTTCTCGCCATCCCCCAAGGGGACGTTGCCCTCGTACACGTAGAACAAGCCCTCCTCGAGGCCGATCTCGCGGGCGCGGCGCACGGCGGCCACGGGTGTCGGCGGGGCGTCGGTGAGGCGATACGTCGGGTGGAAGCGGCTGACGTGCCAGGGGGTGGCGGTGCCCAGCTCGCTGGCGATAAAGCGAGCGATATCGCGTAGCTCCTCGTCCGAGTCGTTCCGTCCGGGGATGATGAGGGTGGTCACCTCGATCCAGACGCCGCGCTGCTTCATGGACACGAGGTTATCGAGCACCGGCTGGAGGCGCGCACCGCACTCGCGCCGGTAAAAGGCATCGCGAAAGGCCTTGAGGTCGACATTGGCGGCATCCAAGAGCTGCGGGCCCGTGGGCGGCGTCACCATGGCGAGCATGTCCGCCGTCATGTAGCCATTGGTGACATAGATGTTGGCCATGCCCGCCGCGGCGGCCAGGGTGGCGATGGCGTAGGCGTATTCAAAAAAGATGGTGGGCTCGGTATAGGTGTAGGCGATGCTGCGGCAGCCGTACCGCTGGGCGTCGCGTACCACGGCCTCAGGGGGTACATCCGTCTCGGGGATGATGGCCCCCTGCTGCGGGGCCTGGGAGATGTCCGCGTTCTGGCAAAACGTGCAGCGCAGGTTGCACCCTGGCGTGGCGATGGAATAGGCCTGGCTGCCCGGGTAGACGTGGAACAGGGGCTTTTTCTCGATGGGATCGATGGCCTGGGCGATCGGTCGTCCATAGACGAGCGTGTAGAGTGTGCCGCCGTCGTTGCGGCGCACCTGGCAGAGTCCCAGTTGGCCGTTAGCGATGCGACACCCCTGCATGCAGAGGTGACAACGCACCTGGGCGCCGTCCAGTCGCTCGTAGAGGAGAGCCTCCCTCATGGTGATGCCCTTTCCCCCGGCTGCTGCCGGTGACTCATTTCTGCGCGACACGGCCTGCTACGGGGCGGCGAGCCCGCCGCGTGCCCTGCGGAGCCCCTCGGGTGCGCACGATGGCCTGTCCCTACATGGGCCCGCCGGCAATGAGACCACGCAGGCGCGCCAGGTTCTCCACATCCTCGTGCATATCCTTGCCCTTGGGCGTTTCGAGCAGCATGGGCACGTGGCGCAGGGCGGGGTCGTTCACCAGGAGTCGGAAGGCCTCCAGCCCCACGTATCCTGCGCCGATATGGGTGTGGCGATCGACGCGGCTCCCTAGGTCACGCAGGGCGTCGTTGAGGTGGATGGCGCGTAGGCGATCGAGGCCGATGGTAGCGTCAAACCGGCACCACATGGCGGCGTAGCTGTCCGCGTCACGGAAGTCGTGCCCTGCCGCCAGGGCGTGGGCGGTGTCAAAGCACACGCCGACGCGCGCCGTCGGTGTGGTGTGCGTGGCCATCCAGGCGAGCTGTTCAAAGGTCGTTCCCAGCGCCGAGCCCTGTCCGGCGGTGATCTCTAGGAGCACGGTGACGTCGGCATCGGCGTTAGCTGCCAGGGCCGTACACAGGCCCTCGACGACGCGCGCCATACCCGCCTCCTCCCCCGCGCCCATGTGGGCGCCGGGGTGCAGCACGTAGGCGCGCACCCCCAAGCGCTGGCACCGCTCGAGCTCGACGATGAGGGCCTCCACCGATCGCCTCCACAGGTCCGCGTCCGGGCTGGCGAGGTTGATGAGGTAGGAGCTGTGCGCGATGACGGGGTGAATGCCGGTGGCCTGCTGCGCGCTGGCAAACGCCTCCACGTCGGCATCGGTTAGGTCTTGGGACGTCCAGCGATTGGCGTTGCGGGTAAAGATCTGGATGGTGTCACAGCCGATGGAGTGGCCGCGCTCCAGCGCCTTGGCGGGCCCCCCCGAGATTGACATGTGCGCTCCGAGACGCGGTCCGAGCACGCTGCTTTCTCCTCGTTACGGTGCGCATCATTCTACGGGGCGGGGCGAGGCGTGTCAACGGAAGGGGAAGGCGAGACGCATGAACGCGGCTTGAGGGGCAGCAGATGGTGCACGCGAGCATGCGCTCGCCCCTCAAGCCGCGTTCGGTCGCGGTCTATGCGTCCCTCTCGTCCGGGTCCTCATGTGGGTCCCCCACATGGCAGGCGCCGGACAGTCATGTCCGGATGCCGAGGCGGGGGAGCACCCAGCGGCTGAGCGCGAACCAAGCGGCGATCACCAGGATCGGGGCGAGGGAGCGCAGCGGAACACCGAGAATCTCCATCGAGCCTCCTATCGATCAGGTGGGGAGGCGCAGCAGCATGTCGATCAGATCGGCAAGGTCCTGCTCGCTCTCCATACAATGCGGATCCTGCAGGCAGGCTAGCGCATAGTGCTTCATGAGCTCCAGGCTCACGCGGTGGGTGGCTGCGCGTACCGAGGCGAGCTGGTTGAGCACCTCACGGCAGGCGCGCCCATCGGCGAGCATGCGTTGGATGCCTTGGGTCTGGCCCTCAATCTTGCGTAGTCGCCGGATCAGGTCTTCCCGTGCTTCCGCGGGCAGCCCACTCGCTTCTGGCAACATCACTCGCTCCTCACCGCTCTGATCGGTCGTGTAGCCATCGAGGGGCCACCTAGCCCCTGGGGGGTAGCCCTCAACCGCCCGGCGCACAGGACGCAGCGCTGACGGAGCTGCTCCCCGTCCCGACGGTTCCAAAGGTACTGAAATGCTTCTTGCAGCGCTGGCTGTGGCACTCTGGGCACTCGACCTCTACCGGCGTCGCGGTGGAGCGCACCAGCTTGTCAAAGGTGGTGCCGCATTCCTCACAGTGGTACTCATAGATGGGCATACGGTCCGTACCTCCTTCGTATGGCCTCGGCGGGCCGCTCGGCGGGCCACCGCGGGACTACGGCGGGGCTCTGGAGACCTCTTACCTGGCGCGCGCCGAGGGATGCGGTCTCACAGCGCCGCTTCCGCGAGCACGGCGTTGATCTTGCGCTGCAAGACCGTCTTGGTGGCAAAGCCTATCCAGCGATCGACCTCCTGCCCCTTGATGTACACCACCAGGGTAGGAATGCCACGGATGCCCAGCTTGCTGGGGATGCTGGGGTTCTCATCGGTGTTCATCTTGGCGAACACCATCTGGCCGGCGTACTCGTCGGCCAGCTCTTCGACGACGGGGGCCACCATGCGACAAGGGCCACACCAGGGTGCCCAGAAATCAACGACCACTGGCAAGTCGGAATCGAGCACGTCCTCCTGATAGCTGGCATCCGTGACGTGCTTGACGTTACCGCTCATGTTCGGTCCTTTCTATGGAGATTTCCGGCGGTTGGGGCCCCATGTGGGTTGGTTAGCCTCTGAAAGCCTGCCCGGGTGCGCCCTGGCGTCTAGGGTAGTGGGATGATGGGGTACCCCCCTACGGTATGGGCATTCTAGCACAGGTGGCCGAGGCTGTCAAGGGCGCTGTGCGCGGGGCGAGGGGGTGGTATTGGCGTATCGTGTCGTGGCCCACGCCCTGAGTAGCCTAGGGCTAGCCCGCGCAGGCGGGCTTGGCGATGAGAACGACGAGCTCTAGCTCGCGGCGCGCGGAGCGATGCATCATACCGCGCCACAGAGCGTCCGCTCCTCCCGCGCCCAGAGTACCAGGAGCTGTTGCGTCGTTGCACCGCGATGCGGCAGCGGGGCCTACGTCGCCTCATGTTGCCTCGAACGCCGGGCGACGCTACAATAGCGGAACAATCCCACCGTACTCCACCCGGCGTAGGAGAGAAGGCGATGGCATCCATCGAACGGGAGGCAGCCTTTTACCTCGGCAGGCGCTATAACCTCGCGACGCGGCGCGTGATCGCCGACGAGCCGCTCCTCTATGACGCCCGCGACCTCACCACCCACGCCGTGTGCGTGGGGATGACGGGCAGTGGCAAGACCGGCCTGTGCGTCGACCTCATTGAGGAGGCGGCGCTGGATGGCGTGCCGGCCATCGTCATTGATCCCAAGGGGGATATGACCAACCTGCTGCTGACCTTTCCCGAGCTACGCCCCGCGGATTTTGAGCCATGGGTCAATGTGGATGACGCCCGGCGCAAGGGGCAGACGGTGGAGGAGTATGCCGCCGCGACCGCCCAAACCTGGGCCGAGGGGCTAGCCGAGTGGGACCAGGGGCCGGAGCGCATCCGCCGCCTGAAGGAGGCGGCAGAGTGGGTGATCTATACGCCGGGGAGTGATGCGGGCATCCCCGTGAGCGTCATGCAGAGCCTGCGCGCGCCGGATCTCTCGTGGGATGACGAGGAGGAGGCGCTGCGCGAGCTGATCGCCGGCACCGTGTCCGCCCTATTGGGGCTGGTGGGCGTTGCGGCCGACCCCGTGCGCAGTCGCGAGCACATCCTCCTGTCGCACATCGTTGAGCATGCCTGGCGTCGCGGCGAGGACCTGGACCTGGCCCGCCTCATCGAGGCGATCCAACGCCCACCGATGCGCACCCTCGGCGTGTTGGATATCGACAGCTTTTACCCCGAGCGCGACCGCATGGACCTGGTGATGCGACTCAACAGCGTCGCCGCCTCGCCGAGCTTTGGGAACTGGCTCAAGGGGGCGCCGCTGGATATCGCCTCCCTCACGCACACGGCCGGTGGCCGCCCGCGCGTCTCCGTGTTCTACATTGCCCACCTGAACGACGCGGAGCGCATGTTCTTTGTCACCCTGCTCCTCGAGCAGGTGGTGACGTGGATGCGGCGCCTCTCGGGCACCACCTCGCTGCGCTGCCTGCTCTATTTTGACGAGGTGTTCGGCTACCTGCCGCCGCATCCGGCGGATCCACCGAGCAAGCGTCCACTGCTGACGCTGCTCAAGATGGCCCGTGCCTTTGGCATCGGCGTGGTGCTGGCGACGCAGAACCCCGTCGATCTGGACTACAAGAGCTTGACGAACGCCGGCACCTGGTTCATCGGCAAGCTGCAGACGGATCGCGACAAGGCGCGCGTGCTCGAAGGGATGGAGGGCGTCGTCTCTGAGCAGGGCACGCTGCTGGATCGGAGCTATCTGGATCGCACCATCTCTTCCCTCGATTCGCGGGTGTTCATCCTGCACAACGTGCACGAGGAGCGACCCGAGCTGTTCTACACGCGCTGGGCGCTCTCGTACCTGCGCGGGCCACTGACCCGCAGCCAGGTCCGCACGTTGATGGAGCCTCTGAAGGAGCGCGCGCCCGAGGCGACGCGCGCCACCGTCGCGACCCCTGCTCCGGCACCGGCGGCGAGCCCGGCGCCCAAGGTGCCGCCCGGGTATGCCTCCGTGCCGCCAGCCGTGAACGCCCGCGTGCCCCAGTATCATCTGCTCGTGGTGCTGGCGCCCCAGCGCGCGGCAGAGGAGGCGGGGGTCTCGCTTGGCCCGCACGCGGGGCAGCCCCCCCTAGTGTACGTGCCGTACCTGCTGGGTTCGGCCACCGTACGCTACGGCAAGGCTGGTCGCGAGCGCTCGGCGAGGGAGCACGTCACCTGTCTGGTGCCCCTGCCCCCGGCGCATGCCGTGGTGGATTGGCGCCGCCACCTGGTGGATGACCGCGTGGCGGGCGACGTGCGATCGACGGCGCCCGAGGGCGGGCTGTACGCCCCCCTGGCGGATGGCATGAGCGATTCGCCACCCTACACGCGGTTCCGTGATAGCTTTGCCGACTATATCTACCACAACGTCGCGCTGCCGATCTGGGTCCACCGCGAGCTGGGGCTCGAATCCGTCGCCGATGAGGAGGAGGCGACCTTCCGGGAGCGCTGCCGCCAGGAAGCGGCGCGCCGCATGGCCGCTGAGGTGGATACCCTCACCACACGGTTCTCCCGCGATGTGGAGCGGCTCCGCTCCAAGCTGGAGGCCGAAGAGCGCGAGTTGGCGCGCGACATCGTCGAGCACGAGGAGCGCAAGCGTGACGAGCTGCTCTCGGCGGGTGAATCGCTCATCGGTACACTGCTGGGGCGGCGGAGCTCGCGGCGACTCTCTCAGGCGAGCACCAAGCGACGCCTCACCCAGCGCGCCAAGGCCGACGTCGAAGAGTCGGAGGAGGTGATCGCCAAGCTCAAAGCGCAGATCGCCGAACGCGAGCGCGAGCACGAGGAGGCGCTCCATGCCGTGCGCCGCCGCTGGGAAGAGGCAGCCGAGCGGGTGGAAGAGGCGGAACTGCATCCGACGCGTTCGGGCATCCACATCACGGTGTTCGGCCTCGTGTGGGTGCCCCTGTGGCTGCTCGGCGACAACCTGGACGTGCGCGTACCGGCATATCCATGGGACCAATGAACACACGGGGGGCGTGATGACGGAACCCTTTCATGACTTTACCGAGCTCGTGCTCCACTGCGTGCAGGGGCGTGACTATCGCTTTGTCATCCGCGACGTGGGCGCCGATGCCACCATCGTAGCCATTCACGGCGGGGGCATCGAGCCGATGACCAGCGAGGTGGCGACCATCGTCGCCGGCGAGGAGCACAACCTCTACGATCTGCGCGGCATACGCCCCGAGGGGAACGCGGCGCTCCGCGTGCCGGTGCAGCGGTTCGACGAGATGCGCCTGCGCAATCTGCTCAAGCGCTCGCAGACGGCGGTCGCCGTGCTGGGGGTGCCCGGCGAAACCCCGCTGGTGCACCTGGGCGGCGCGAACCGCCGCCTGCGCGGTGCGCTGCAGGAGCGGTTGGAGGAGGCGGGCTTTGCGGTGCGGCCGCCGCATGGGCCCGGCGCGGCGCACCATCCCCAGCGCTTTGTGAACTGGCCATCCGCCGGTGGCGTGCAGCTAGAGCTCTCCCTGGCCCTGCGCCGCTCGCTGACACGGGCGCCGCTCGAGGGGTTTCGTTGGGAGGATCCCACCCAATGGACGGAGCGCTTTGACGCGCTGGTGCGGGCGGTCCGGGGAGCACTGCGCGACGCGGCGGCGATGGCGCGCGATGATCTGGGGGAGGCCCTGGAGCGCTTTGAGGCCGGCACGCGCGCGTTCCCAGCGGAGCTGCGATCGCTCGATCACCAGCATCACCATGGGACGGACCCCGACGGCTCGAACGGCACCGGCCGGGGCACGAGCGGCGGCACCGGCCACTGACGAGGGGGGATGGGGGTGCCGAGGGCGAACCAGGAGGTGCGGATTCTCGCCGACCACCGCGAGGCGGTAGGCGGCGTCCTCCCGTTGCTGGCCACGATGGAGGGGGTGACCGTCGCCGTGGAGCAACTCGACGTTGCCGACTATGTGCTGAGCGCGCGGCTGGCGGTGGAGCGCAAGAGCAGCCTCGATTTCGCCGCCTCTATCGTCGATCGGCGGCTCTTTGGGCAGGCCGAGCGCCTGCGGGAGCGCTACGAGCGTGTGGTCTACCTCATCGAGGGGGCGGGGCTCTACGAGGGACACAACCTCCACCCGAACGCCGTCCGCGGGGCGCTGTCATTCTTGACCGTGCTCAGCGGCGCGACGGTCCTGCGCACGGAGGGGCCGGAGGACTCGGCGCAGCTCCTGGCCACCATGGCGCGCCACGAGCAGCATGGCCTCGGCTACGCGGCGTCGAGCCATCGCGTGCGCCGCAGCGCGCGCGTCGCGCTGCAACAGCGCTACGTTGTGGAGCAGCTCCCCGGCATCGGTCCCAAGACGGCCCACGCCCTTCTGGAGTGGTTCGGTACGCTGGCGGCGCTGTTCGCCGCCGACGAGGAGGCGTTGCGGCAGGTGCCCGGCATTGGTCCCAAGCGCGCCCGCGCGGTCCACGCCCTGATCGCGGCGCCGTACGTTGTGGAGGACGACACAGGCATGTCGGAGCGATAGGCGGTGGCCGCGCGGTACCCGGCGGTACATTCGCACCCAGACTGGCTCGAAAGGAGCACATCGTGCGTTACACCATCGCGGACAGCATTCTACCATCGGTCGACATCTGGCTAGAGCCGGGCGAATCCGTGTACACCGAGAGCGGTGGCATGGCCTGGATGAAGGGCGACGTGCGCATGAGCACGAACACCCGCGGGGGATTGCTGCAGGGGCTGAGCCGCACCCTGGCGGGGGAATCCCTGTTCATGACGACCTACACCTGTCAGTCGGGCACGAGCATGGTAACCTTTACCCCCGAGGCGCCCGGCCGCGTCCTGGCCTTTGACCTGCAGGCGGGGCAGAGCCTCATCTGTCAGAAGGACGCCTTTATGGTGGCGCAGGATGGGGTGCAGCTCGACATCCACGTGCGGCGGCGGCTCGGGGCAGGGCTCTTTGGCGGCGAGGGGTTCATCCTGCAGCGCGTCACGGGGCCGGGGGTCGTCTTTCTCGAGATCGCTGGCGATGTGCGGGAGTACTGCCTCGAGCCCGGCGAGGTGATGCGCGTCGACCCTGGCCACATCGCCGTGTACGAGCCCTCGGTGGACTATGACATCACCACCGTCAAGGGGGTCGCGAACGTCCTCTTTGGCGGCGAAGGGCTCTTTCTCGCCACGCTCAAGGGGCCCGGCAAGGTCTGGCTCCAGAGCATGCCCCTGGCCAACCTGGCCGCCAAGCTCAAGCAGTACATGCCCACCAAGGGCTGACGCGGCGGGCTTGCAGAGCAGCGTAGCGAGGGGCCTTGACTGCCTCGACCATGTCCCCGTTCGAGTACGGAAATCGCCTTGTTACTCGTCGCGGTGCCATCCAGCGGCAGATCGCCCCACTGGGGGTTCATCCCCTCCACGAGTGCTACCTTTTTCTCTCGCCGCCATGCCTTGATACGCTTCTCTCGCTCAATAGCGTGCTCAGCACGCTCATGGACCTCATAGTACACGAGGCGCGTCACGCGGTAGCGGCGGGTGAACCCGGCAGTCGCCCCTCCTTGTGCTCGCGAACCCGCCGCTCTAGGTTACTCGTCGTTCCGACGTAGAGGACGCGAGACCAGCTGGCCATGATGTAGACGTAGTACTGCCTCATGACACGCGCCTCGCGCGCTCAACGACAGGAGCGAAAGCAACTGCCACCAGTGGCTCAAGGTCCCGAGCGAAGCGAGGGACGACGGGGGATGACGCGCATCGCAGGTCAAGATCCACCGTTACGCTTGGGACGACGGCGCGCTCGGAAAAGGTCTCTCACGACGTCCGGGACGACGGGCTCTACACGCGAATGCCCAGCCAGGTGAGGATGGCGACCACGAGCGGCGCAATCACCAGCGCGGGCAGCAGGTTGGCCACGCGGATGCGGCGCACGTCGAGGAGCAGCAGGCCGATGGCCAGAATCATCACGCCGCCGCTGGCCGTCATCTCGGCGATCATGGGCGCAGTGAGGACGTCCTGGGCCAGCCCCGCCGCCAACGTGATCCCCCCCTGGTACACCAGAATGGTGAGCGCCGAAAAGAGCACGCCGATGCCCAGGGATGAGGCAAAGGCCAGCGCCGCAAAGCCGTCGAGCACCGACTTGATGGCCAGCAGCGCATAGTCCCCCGTGAGGCCGTCCTGGATCGACCCGAGAATCGTCATCGGGCCGACGCAGAACACCAGGCTGGCGGTGATGAACCCCTCGGTAAAGTGGGCCATGCTGCGCGCCGAGGCATGCCGCGCCACGCAGTCGCGCAGCCACCCGCTGACGCGCTCCAGACCGACGTCGATGCGCCACCACTCCCCCAACACGGCGCCGATGAGCACGCTCACCAGCACGAGGAGGATGTTCTGCGTCTCGAGCGTCAGATGGATGCCGACGACCAGGGTCACGAGGCCCAGGCCGTGCATGACGGTCTCACGCATGCGCTCGGGCAGGCGCCCCCCGAGGAGGACGCCGAGCCCGCCGCCCACCAGGACGGTCACGATGTTGAGGATGGTGCCGATCACGGCATGCCCCTTGCTGCCCCGTGGGGCCGAGTGTGCGCGGCTGGGCGGCGCGCTGCCGCCACGCGCGGTGCTCCCTAGCATACGGGAAACGGGCGATCGTTCAAGTCGTTTGAGGGGAGGCAGCTATCGGGGGGTGACGGGCATCGTACGTCAGGGTCTCTCGCTGCGCTCGGGACGACGGCTCCATGCTCCCTGTCCCGGTACTCTGGAAGAGGGCCGGGGGGAGGGAGCGGCGGCCTCAGAACTGGATCATCACCTCGTGGGATCTGCCAGCGCGCACATAGGTGAGCGGCACGGCCTGGCCGCGGCGCACGCGAGC
>DUUT01000001.1 GCA_012841405.1 Chloroflexota bacterium | reverse complement strand
CAGGTCGCCGGTCTGGCCAGCGCCCTGCGTTGGCGGCGCACTCGCCGCGCCATCCAGGCGGGTCGTCGCGTGTCCAGCGCCTATCTTGAATCGATTCTTGACTAGATCGGAGACCACCTTGCATGCCCCTTACCTGACGGTCGTGGTGCCCTGCTACAACGAAAGCGAGAACCTGCGTCGCGGCGTTCTCGACGAGATGCACAGCTATCTCTGTGAGCAGGACTATGCCTACGAGGTAGTGGTCTCGGACGATGACAGCACGGACGATAGCCGCGACCTCGTCCGCCAGAGCATCGCCACCAAACCCGCCTTCCGGCTCGTCGAGAACGCCCACGGTGGCAAGCCCTCCGCCGTGTGGGGCGGCATTCAGGCGGCCCGGGGGAGCATCGTCCTCTTCACCGACATGGACCAGTCCACACCCATCGATCAGATTGCCCGGCTCCTCCCCCGCTTTTCCGAGGGTTACGACGTAGTGATCGGGTCACGGGGTTACAGCAGACGCGACTTTCCGCTCTACCGCCGGCTGGGATCGGCGGTGTTTCGCGCCTTCCGCCGCCTCTTGCTGCTGCGCAACATCTCGGATACCCAGTGCGGCTTCAAGGCCATGCGCACCGATGTGGCGCGGTGCCTCTTCCCGCGGCTCGAGGCGATCGCCCGGCCAACGCAGGCCTCCGGCTGGAGGGTCACGGCCTTTGACGTCGAACTCCTCTACCTCGCCGAACGCGCGGGACTGGCCATCGCCGAGGTCGTCGTCGAATGGTCCGATCGCGACGTATCCCGAGGCAAAGGGAAGAGCTATTGGAGAGAATCGAAAGAGATGGCCGAGCAGGTGTGGCGCATCAAACGCAACGCCTGGCGCGGCCTCTACCGGATGGAGGATGGTCCATGCGAGTGACCAAGGCGGTGATCACCGCGGCGGGGCGCGATCAGCGTGCGCTTCCCCTGCAGACCCTCATCGACCGCGACGGCACGGAAAAGTCAGTCCTTTGCGTCATCGTCGAGGAGGCGCTACGCGCAGGGATCGAAGAGATTTGCGTCATCGTGTGCCCGGGTGATGAGACGGCCTATGCCGCAGCGGCCGGCGAGCATAGCGGCCGCCTGACCTTTCTGCCGCAGGAGGAGCCCCTGGGCCACGGCCATGCCGTGTACTGCGCGCGCGCATTCGTCGATGGCGAGCCGTTCCTGCACCTCGTTGGCGACCACCTCTACGTTAGCGCAGAGCGAGACGGCTGCGCCCGCCAGATCGTCGCCCTGGCCGAGGCCGAGGCCTGCTCCGTCTCTGCCGTGCAGCCCTCCCGCGAGAGCCTACTCCCCTACTATGGCACCATCGGTGGCAGGCGCGTGCCGGGCCGCCAGGACCTGTACATCATCGAGGACGTGATCGAAAAGCCCACGCCCACCGAGGCGGAGCAGCGACTCATCGTGCCGGGCCTGCGCGCAGGGCACTACCTCTGCTTCTTTGGCATGCACGTCCTCACGCCCACCGTCATGGACATCCTCGCCCAGCGCGTCGCCGACGTCGCCACCGCTCAACCCTCTCCCCGCACGCCGAGTGGGGGCCAGGGGGGTTTGGCTGTCGCGCCCTCTGCGCCCGGCATTACCCTTGCAGAGGCCCTGGCAGAGCTCGCCACCCGCGAACGCTACCTGGCGGTGGAGAGCACCGGCATGCGCTACGACGTCGGCGTCAAGTACGGGTTGCTCATCGCCCAGTTGGCGCTCGCCCTCAGTGGCCGCGATCGCGACGAGGTCCTGTCGCGTCTCGTCGAGATGCTCGCCCTGCGACAGCTCGGCGCACCGGAGAGGTGAGGCATGACCATGATGCGCCTGACCGAGGTCATCACCTCCTCGGATCCCCAGATCCGTAACCTGTCGCTCGACGCGCTATGTCGCGGTGCTTCGCTCCGCGCTCTGCTCGATCAATGCACCGAGCTCGACGCCCTGCGACGGGGCAGCGACAACCTCTACGAGCGCGTGCGTGCCGCGTTCTTTTTGTACGCCATCTATCGCTTCCACCTGCCCCTGCGACCCGAGCTCCCTGCGCGTGGGCTCATTCCCTTTGACGGCTATAACCTGCTCCTGCAGCGGCGGTTTGAGGAGGCAATCGATCTCTTTCTCGATGTGCAGGCGCGCACTGGCCCCAGCGATGGGCTCTCCAGCGCGCTGGCAGCCGCCTATCACAACCAGGGCTTTCAGACGCTGGCGGATCAAGTGCGACGCAGCGTGCGTTCCGTGCGGGGCAACCAGTGGATGTTTCGCGTCGGCCACCCGGCCGATCAACCGCTGCGGGTACGCCCCGAGCTGACTCGGCGGCCCACCCCCGAAGCACCCTTTCCCCTGCTGAAAGAGGCCACGCCCGTGCGCATGGATCTGACCCACAGCGCCTGGAGCGACATCTTTTTCCTGGGGATGGACTATCCCGAGGGGGCCCGCGTCCTGAACGTCTCCATTGACCTCGCTGTGCGCGGCCGGGATGCCGCCCCGCGTCCCCCAGTGGAGGCCTACTTTCGGGTCATCGATGAGCCGCTGCTCCGCCTGGCCTCCGTGGACCTGAGCACCATCGCCGAGATCACGGATCTCGCCGAGGTCTTTGACTATGCTCGTGACTACTTGGGCCTGCTAAAGGCGGCGCTGATCGCCTCCGGGATCGTCCCCCCAGGAATCGAGGGCTCGGGCCAGCAGCTGTCTGACCTGCTGGCGCGCATCGTGGGGCCCGGGCACGGCATCGAGCTCGTCAGCTGCGTCAACGGCATTCCCAAGGGATCGCGCCTGGCGGTGTCGACCAGCTTGCTCGCCTGCCTCATCACCGTCTGCATGCGCGCCACCGGCCAGACCCGTTCGCTCACGGGGGCCCTCGAAGAACACGAGCGGCGGCTCGTCGCGGCACGCGCCATCCTGGGCGAGTGGTTGGCGGGCTCGGGGGGTGGCTGGCAGGATTCGGGCGGTGTGTGGCCGGGGATGAAGCTCATCGAGGGCGTCCTCGCACAGCCGGGCGACCCCGAGTACAACATCAGCCGTGGCTGTCTGCTTCCCAGCCACCGTATCCTCAGCACCGACGAGGTGACGCAGGAGACGCGTGATCGGCTGCAAGAGAGCCTGGTCCTCGTTCACGGCGGCATGGCACAGAACGTCGGCCCGATCCTCGAGATGGTCACCGAAAAGTACCTCTTGCGCTCCGAGGCCGAGTGGCAGGGGCGCGAGGAGGCCTGTCGCATCTTGGACGAGGTGTTGGCGGCGCTTCACGCCGGCGACACCCGCGCCGTTGGCGCACTCACCACACGCAACTTTTTCGGGCCCATACAGACCATCATCCCTTGGGCCAGCAACCGCTACACCGAGACGCTCATCGCCCGGGTGCGCGACGAGTTCGCCGATGCCTTTTGGGGTTTCTGGATGCTCGGCGGCATGTCGGGCGGTGGGATGGGCTTTATCTTTGAGCCCACGCAGCGCGCCCGGGCGAGCGACCGTCTCCAAGGGATCATGGCCGAGACCAAGGCCGCTCTCGATGCCGCCCTCCCCTTCGCCATGGACCCCGTGGTCTATGACTTTGCCATCAATGAGCGCGGCACGTGGGGCGAGCTCCTCACCGATGATGCCGCCCTCCTCCCGGCGGGCTACTATGTCCTGACGGTGCCGGCGCTCTTGCGCCAGGAGCGTGGGCAGCTGTCGGCGCTGCGCCGCGCCGAGCTCGACCGCTTTGGTGCCGCCTGCCGCACCCGCCCCGAGCTCGCGGGCATGGTGCAGGTGCTGTTCGACCGCCTCTTGCCGCGCACGCGCCATGAGGAGGTCATCGAGCAGAGCCTCGACGCGCTGCTGGCGCGCTATGGGTTCGATCGCCTGCAGCACGAGCAGATCCGCGCCGACCTCCGCGCCGGGCGCATTGGGCTCGCCCAGAACCGCCTTCCGCCCAACAGCGACATTCGCGACGTCGGGCCCGACGATATCATTGACGCCACCGAGGCTCTACCATCCTCCTTGCGCGACGTGGGGATGCGCGCGCTCCAGGACGGCGCTGTTGCCGTGGTGACCCTGGCCGGCGGGGCCGGTAGCCGCTGGACGCAGGGCGCCGGCGTCGTCAAGGCACTCCACCCCTTCTGTCGGCTGTGCGGGGAGCATCGTACCTTTATCGAGACGCACCTCGCCAAGAGCCGCCGTGCGGGGCGCATGGTCGGCACGCTGCTACCCCACGTGATCACCACGAGCTATCTCACCCACGACCCCATCGCCGCGTACCTGCAGGCGGCGAGGAACTATGGCTACGAGGGCCCCCTGATGCTGTCCCTCGGACGCGCCGTCGGGTTGCGCCTCGTGCCCATGGCGCGTGACCTGCGCTTTGCCTGGGAAGAGATGCCGCAGCAACTGCTGGATGAGCAGGCGCAAAAGGTGCGCGACAGCCTCCGCGCAGCGCTCATCGATTGGGCCGTCACCACGGGAGAGGGAAGCGACTATACCGACAACCTCCCCCAACAGTGCCTCCACCCGGTGGGACACTGGTACGAGGTGCCCAATCTCCTGCGGAGCGGTGCGCTCAGCCGGCTCTTGGCGGAACGCCCCAACCTCCAGTACCTGATGGTGCACAACATCGACACCCTCGGAGCGGATGTGGACCCCGCCCTGCTGGGCTTGCACATTGAGCAGGGCGCGACGCTCACCTTTGAGGTCATCACGCGGCGCATCGACGACCGTGGAGGCGGCTTGGCACGCGTGAACGGGCAGCTGCGCCTCCTCGAGGGCTTGGCCATGCCCCGCGAGGAGGACGAGTTCGCCCTCTCGTACTACAACTCGAATACTTGCTGGGTGCACATCGACCGCCTGCTCGACGCGCTGGGCCTGACCCGCGGCGATCTGGACGATGCCCAGCGCGTGGCCACGGCCATCCGTAACCTCGCCGCACGCATGCCGACCTACATCACCCTCAAGGACGTGAAAAAGCGCTGGGGGCATGGGCAGGAGGACGTCTTTCCCGTCGCCCAGTTTGAAAAGCTGTGGGGCGACATGACCTCCCTCCCCGAGATCGACTGCCGCTTTGTCGCCGTGCCGCGGTTGCGCGGCCAGCAGCTGAAGGATCAGGCGCAGCTTGACGGCTGGCTACGGGATGGTTCGGCGGAGTATGTCTCGTCGCTCTGCGATTGGAGCTAGCTGCCGAGCAACACTACACGCGCTTTAACGCTGCTCCGACGCGCGATGCAGAGATCCGCAAGGGCGCGGCGGAGACAGCGATTCGCTCGCGCGCGGCGACCGCATAGCCTGAGGGGCCGTGTCCTCCCCTGGCCGCCGGGCGGCCTCGCAACGCACGGGCACAGCGAGCAATCGAGCAATTGACGTATCCGCCCATGGCGTATAAGATACTAGGGAATGGTGCGGATGACCGCGCCCACCGAGGTGACACCGTGTTTTCGCCAGTGTACGCATCCACAACATTCTCCTCGCCGGATCGAGGCCGTCCTGGCATTTCGGCATGGACACCCACTGCCGCCGCGCAGTGTGGTGCCTTGCGTTGTGCCTCCGCGGCCAAGGGCCATATGGGGGGCCCCTCCCCCAGATAAATCACCCCGCCGACCGAATCCATCGAGTTCGCGTTCTCTGTTCCCTGCATCTGTCGTGCGTCCGCGCTGCGGATGACGCCTGACATACCTGCCAAACCCATCCTATCGGCTGCACCGCTCCGCGCGGCGCACTCATCGGGACAACCGGCCGGTCGCCCTATGCCCGGCTAAAGGAGTATCATGAACCGGAAAATACTGATCGGTGTGGCATGGCCCTACGCCAACTCACCGCTACACCTAGGCCACCTGGCAGGCGCCTACATTCCACCGGACATCTTTGCGCGCTACCATCGCCTGCGCGGCAACGACGTGTTGATGGTCTCAGGGTCCGATACCCATGGCACGCCCATCACCATCACGGCCGAGCAGCTCGGCGTACGCCCTGAGGACGTGGTCCAGCGCTACCACGAGAGCTTTGTCCAGTCGTTGCACGGCCTGGGCGTCTCGTTCGACCTATTCACCCACACGAACACCGAGAACCACTGGGAGGTGACGACCAACCTCTTCCTGCGGCTCTTGGAGCGAGACTATATCTACAAGGCGTCCATGAAGGCGCTGTACTGCCCCGTCGACCGGCGCTTCCTGCCCGACAGGTACGTCGAGGGCACCTGCCCCTTCTGCGGGTATGAGGACGCCCGCGGCGATCAGTGCGATCGCTGTGGCAAGCCCCTCGACGCGCTGGAGCTGATCGCGCCGCGCTGCAAGTTCTGCGGCACGACGCCCGAGGTACGAGAGACGGAGCACTTTTTCCTCGACCTGGAGCAGTTCAACGAGCCCCTGAAAGAGTGGGTGGCCGACAAGGACTACTGGCGGCCCAACGTGCGCAACTTTACCATGAACCTGCTCCGCGAGGGGCTCCACGGCCGCGCCATTAGCCGCGACATCGACTGGGGTATCCCCATCCCGGTGGAGGGCTATGCCGATAAGCGCATCTATGTCTGGTTCGACGCCGTGATCGGCTACCTGTCGGCCTCCATCGAGTGGGCGCGCAACCGCGGTACCCCCGAGGCCTGGCACGAGTGGTGGGATGCCGACTCGGAGGCGCTGAGCTATTACTTTGTGGGTAAAGACAACATCTTTTTCCACACGCTCATCTGGCCCGCCATGCTCATGGGGAATGGTGGCCTGCAGCTGCCGCATGACGTGCCGGCCAACGAGTACCTGACGCTCGAGGGGCGCAAGATCTCGTCCAGCCGCAACTGGGCCGTGTGGGCGCCCGACTATCTCTCGCGCTACGATCCCGATCCGTTGCGCTATACGTTGACCGTCCACGCGCCAGAGACGTCGGACTCGGACTTTTCCTGGCAGGACTTTTTGGATCGCAACAACAATGAGCTCGTGGGCACCTGGGGCAATCTGGCGCACCGTATGCTCACCTTTGCGGGCAAGCATTTCGACGGCGCCGTGCCGACCCCGGGCTCGTTCACTGATCTCGATCAAGAGATCCTGCGCACTGCCGAGGAAGCCTTCGGGACGGTGGCCCAGGACCTCGAGGCGTGCCGCTTCCGCGCCGCCATCAGCAAGGTGATGGGCGTAGCACGGGAGGCGAATCGCTACTTGGATGCCGCCGCGCCGTGGAAGCTGCTCAAGAGCGATCGCGAGCGCGCCGCTACCGCCACCTATGTGGCCCTCAACGTCGTGGATTCGCTCAAGGTGCTCTTTGCGCCATTCCTCCCGTTCTCGTCACAGCGGCTCCACGAGTACCTGGGCTACGACGGCGACATTCTCGGTGAGCAAAACGCGCTCGAGTTCCAGGAGAACGACCACAAGCACCTCGCCCTCACCTACGAGCATACCCTCGAGGGTGACCTCTGGGTGCCCAGCCAGCTCCCGGCGGGGCAGGCGCTGCGCAAGCCGCAGCCCCTCTTCCGCAAGCTCGATGACTCGATCGTCGAGGAAGAGATCGCCCGCCTGCACCAGGCCGCTGAGGAATAGTACGGCGACCCCCTGGCCCTCTCCCAGCGTACGCTGGGAGAGGGCCAGGGTTGTCAGGTGCCAGCCGGTTTGGGTGATGGGTGGTGCCAAGGCGCGCCGAACGTTTGCCGCGAGTTGACACCCGGCGCTAGAATGACCAAGCCCGCCTGCGCGGGCCCTCCTCCCTGCCGGTGGATGTAGCGCCCGTCGCGCTGGGCTCCTCCCCGCCACGAGACGGTATGCCACAAGACGTATTCCCTCTCCCATCGTGCAGGCAGCGTGCACCCTGCGGGGCGTGGCGCACAAGATACAAGGGCCAGCGGGGCGACCCGGCGATGCCCCGATTCGACAGCGCTCCCCATCTGTGTCATGATAGCCGCCTGTCAACCCTGCCGAGGACCATAGCCACCATGCCCGAGAGTCGCTCGTCCGCCCCATCACCCGCCGTGACGCGGCTTGCCCTCCGCATCATCGTCATCGTCTACATCGTGCTCGGCGCCATGTACGCGGTGGGCACCCCCCCTTGGCAGGTACCTGACGAACCGGCCCACTATAACTATGTCCGGCACGTGGCCACCTACGGAACGCTCCCCGAGTTGCGTCCGGGCGACTATCCCGCCGCCTACCTCGAAGAGATCAAGGCGCGCCGCTTTTCGCCCGAGCTCTCCATCGACGCCATCCGCTACGAGTCGCATCAGCCGCCGCTGTACTACGTCGTTGCCGCCATGGTGCATCGCCTCGCCGTGGCCTGGGCCCTGCCCGAGCTCATCACGCTGCGCGCCTTCTCGGTGTTCCTCGGCGCCATGGCGTTGCTCATCACCCATCGGCTCGTCGAGGCGCTGGGATCCCAGAGTGGCGGTATCGACCCGGTGTTGCCCCTCGGGACTGTGGCCTTTGCTGCCGTGCTGCCTATGCACGTCGCCATGCGAGCGGCAGTGAACAACGATACCCTCTCGGGGTTGCTCGTTACGATGATCGCCTGGCGCCTCATCGCCATGTCGAGTGCGGATTGGACCCCGCGGCGCGCCGTCGGCATCGGCGCACTGTTGGGCCTCGCTCTCCTCACCAAGATGCAGAGTTATGTCGCCTTTGCCCTGGTGGCCACAGCCCTTGTGTGGGATCTGGGGTATACCCGCGGCTGGCGCCCCGCCGGGGGGTGGCGCAGGGCCATCGGGCTGGCGGCTATCGCCTTTGGCACCGCGCTGCTCATGGCCCTCTCCTGGCTACTGCGGAACGCCGACCTCTACGGGGCGACGGACCTCCTCGGGCTCGCTCGGCACGATCAGGTCGTAGAGGGCCAGCTCACCACCAGCGCCTACATCGCCGAGCATGGCTGGGCAGCGCTGGGCACGGCGTTCCTGCGCACGACGTTCCAATCTTTCTGGGGCGTGTTTGGCTGGATGGGCGTGCCGATGCAGCCGCGCGTTTACCAGGCCCTCGGCGGCCTGTCGCTTCTTGCCGCCTATGGTGTGGCGTTATTCGCGTGGCGTGCATGGTGGCAGGGTGCAGGGAGGGCGTCGCCGGCGACGAGCCCCCGCCCCCAGGCAGGTGCCATCTCACCGCCGTCGGCGGCCCCTTGCCCATCATCTGCAACCGACGCCTCGCCCAGTGTGCGGGCTGTGGGGCTCGTACGTCGCCCCGCGTCCCATCAGATCCGCGGGCTCGTGCTGCTCGCCATGTGGCTCGGCGGCACCCTCGCCGGATACCTATGGTGGAACGTGAGCTATCTTCAACACCAGGGGCGCTATCTCTTTCCCGCCATCGTACCCCTGGGTCTCCTGGCGACGGTCGGGTTGCGGGAGGTGTACCGGCGTCCCCCTCGCGGCCTGTATATCGTGCTGGCTGTAGGCGCATTAGCGCTGCTGGTTGACGGCATTATCGGCGGCGATGTGGCCTGGTTCGGCATCGCCCTCCTCGCGACCGCCAGCGGCGGCCTCTGGGCTGCTCCGCGCCTGGAGGCGCGCTGGCCGGGCAGCGCCATCGCCCTCACCTACGCCGCCCTCGCCGCCCTCACCCTCTATGCCCTACCGGCCTACATCATCCCGTACCTCAGCCCCTAAAACGAACGAGGCGCGGATTCCCGTATGGGGAGACCACGCCTCTCGATGACGCGCGCCGATCCGTGCACTCTGCCGCAACAAAAAAGCGGCGGCGCCCTTGAGGGCGCCGCCGTCTTGGTTCTGATGGACGACCCTTGGGTCGCCACGCTGCGGCGATGGGGCAAGGCCGCGTGGTGGTGGGGAACCTGTCACCTGAACCCTGGGACCGGTGCCACACGCAACCCACGCGCGCCCCAAACCGCGGTTTAGTACATTCCACCCATGCCGCCGTCGGGCGAAGCCGGGGCCGGTGCGGGGGGCTCGGGGATGTCGGTGATGAGCGCCTCGGTGGTCAGGATCATCGCCGCGATGGAGGCGGCGTTCTCCACCGCCGAGCGCGTCACCTTCGCCGGGTCGATGATGCCCT
>DUUT01000137.1 GCA_012841405.1 Chloroflexota bacterium | reverse complement strand
GTTGGCGCGCCACCGCACCGCCGGTTTTTGTACCTCCCGAACCGGGGCTATAATGGCCAGCGTACCGCAATGGCCAGCGTACCGCGCACCTACCACCCGCGCCCCCGGGAGGGGCCGGTCTCAAGGAGGCACCCATGTCCAACGCTCTCTCCCTTTGTCGCTTCACGACGACCGCGCCCGACGTGCACCGCGGCCCGGCGGATGTTCGCCTCGGCCTGGTGGCCGACGAGAGGCTCTATGACCTCACGGCTCTCGGTCGCCCCGAGTACGCCAGCCTCGACGCCTGGCTCAAGGCTGCGGCGGGGCGCGTCACCCGAGCGATCGCCGATCTCGCCCAGGTACCCGGCTCTGCCAAGGCTGTCGCCTCCGCCGAAGCGCTCCTCGACGCCGAACATGCCCCCTTTGTGTTAGCGCCTATCGACACCCAAGAGGTGTGGGCCTGTGGCGTGACCTACGAGATGAGCCGCGAGGCGCGCATGCGCGAATCGAACGAGCCGACCATCTATGGCCGCGTGTACGAAGCGCAGCGCCCCGAGATCTTTTTCAAGGCGACGCCCCATCGCGTGGTGGGCCCCGGTGCGGCGGTGGCGATTCGTGCCGATTCCCAGTGGGACGTGCCCGAGGCGGAGCTGACCCTGCTGGTTACCCCGTCCCTGGAGATCGTGGGCTATACCGTGGGCAACGATATGAGTTCCCGCGACATCGAGGGGCAGAACCCCCTCTACCTGCCCCAGGCCAAGGTGTACGACCGCTGCTGCGCCCTGGGTCCCTGGGTGCGCCTGGCCACCGAGGGGTTTGACCCGCTGGCACTCCCGGTAGCGTGCACCATCTACCGTGACGGCAAGCCCGCGTTCACCGGCGAGACGAGCACGGCGCGCATCCACCGCCCGATCAGCGAGCTCATCTGCTACCTGGCGCGCTGCAACAGCTTTCCGAACGGGGCATTCGTCATGACCGGCACGGGCATCGTCCCGCCAGACACGTTCACCCTCTCGGGCGGCGATGTAGTCGAGATCGCCATCGAGGGCCTCGGCACCCTCTGCAATCCCGTGATCGAGCTGCCGGTCGAGTAGCGCGACGCCTAGACACAGACACCGGGCTCCAGAGAGAATTCTCCGGAGCCCGGTGTGCGTGTCGGGTGAAGGGCGTCGCAAGCGAGGGCATAGACGCCGCGAACTCAAGCTCGGCGCTGAGCCTGCCAAGCCCGCCTGCGCGGGCTGGCAACGTTCGGTGCGCTAGGATGCGCACGCTATGCGCATCGCTGTCGTTGTGACGCTTGCCTATGTGCGCCACCGACGCTGGAGGATGGGCTTCCTCGGCCACCCGGCTCGCACTACGACCCCGCTTCCTCTTGTATGAGGCGCTCATAGCCCGACGCCCAGGTAGAGGGGGAGCGCGTCATCTTGGCGATGCGGATATCGGCAAAGTGGGGCGCCAGGGCGGCCAGCTCGGCCGGAAGGTCCTCCCAGCGATCCTCGCGAACCAGCGCCTCGAGGCGGCGCGCCGCCGGCGTCACCCACTCCCACTCGAGGCGGAAGCGATCTGCTTTGATATAGTAGTCCCGTTTCTCCCAGGCGTCGGTGGTCACCTCCACCGACTCGGCGATCCCGCGCAACGCGTACACGAGGGTCGCCGTCATGTCCTTCACCTCATCGTCGACCCCGCGCTTGAACATGAGGTGCCGCAGGATCTCGGCGATGGTCCGCCGCAGCCGGTTGCGTTCGCTGCCGGGGCTGGCGGTATTAATGATTCGGCCCATGCATCACTCTCACCGTTAGGATACGGGCCAGTATAGCGGCGGCCCGCGATGGGGTCAATCAGAGCGCGCTTGGGGATGGGTGCAGGTGACCGGCAGGCGCCCGCCGGGAAGCGGATACGGCCCCTCGCCGACTAGGTTCCCCCGCCCCCTTTGACACGGCCAGGCCGCTCCGGTATGATCCCCCACATCACGGTGGACCGGCCAGGCGTTGCGGCCGCAGCATTCTTAGGTGAGGGCCATGAAGCGCGATACCGAGCTCTTGCACATCGGTGACACCCCCTGTGACTGGAATGGCGCCGTCAACCCCCCCGTCGTCCATGCGTCCCTGTTCTGCTTCGAGTCGCTGCAGGAGTACCTGGACACCGCCGCGGGGCGCACACAGCGCTACGTGTACGGCCGCTCGGGTAACCCCACCACCCGCGTCCTCGAGGAAAAGATCGCCTTCCTCGAACGGACGGACGACGCCTTGGCGCTCGCCTCGGGGATGGCGGCCATCAGCACCGCCCTCCTCGCCTACCTGCGCTCGGGCGACCACCTGCTCGTCGTTTCCTGCGTCTATGGTCCGGTGCGCCAGCTCTGCGACGGCATGTTGCGACAGCTCGGCGTCGAGACCGAGTATTTCCCCTGCAGCGCCTCAGCGGATCTCTCGGCGTACATGCGCCCCAACACGCGCGTCATTTATGTCGAATCCCCCGGCAGCTTGACGTTCGACGTTCAGGACCTGCGCGCCGTCGCCCGGGTGGCGCGCGCGCATGGCGCCATCACCATGATCGATAACACCTGGGCCACGCCCCTCTACCAGGCGCCGATCCCTCTGGGGATCGACCTATCGCTTCACGCCGGCACCAAGTACATCGGCGGCCACTCGGACCTCATGCTGGGCCTCGTAGCGGGTAGCGCCGAGGCGATGGCGCCGGTGCGCGCCACGGCGCGGCTCCTGGGCGGCATCCTCGCACCCGATGACGCCTACCTCGCCATCCGCGGCCTGCGCACGCTGCCCGTGCGCATGGCGCGCCATCAGGAGTCGGCCCTCAAGGTGGCCCGCTGGCTGGAGACGCGGCCCGAGGTGCGCGAGGTACTCCACCCGGGGCTGCCGTCCTTCCCGGGATACGCGCTCGCCAAGACGCAGCTGTGCGGCTACTCGGGGCTCTTTGGCTTTCGCCTGCAACCGCGGGATGCCGCCGCCCGGCACCGCTTCGTCGATGCCCTCCTCGACGTGTTCAGCCTCGGGTACAGCTGGGGCGGCTACGAAAGCCTCATCCTGCCCCTTATCACCCACCAGAAGGACAACCCGGCCCTGCGCCGCGCGTTGGGGTTGGATGACGACACCTACCGCATCAGCATCGGCCTGGAGGATCCCGACGACCTCATCGCCGCGCTCGAACGCGCGCTGGCTACTTGGGCGTCAGCGTGACCCAGGGCAAAGACCCAAAGGACACACATTCATGACCGCCCACCGACGATCCACGTGGCATGCGTTCGCCCTCGGCCTCGTCACGGCCGCCCTCCTCGCCCTCACGGGTTGTAAGGGCCCCGGCGGCGAGCCGACGGCCACCGCCGAACCCACGGCTCTGTCCGTCGCTGCCGTCACCGCGATGGCCCAGACCACAGAGGCGTCCCTGGAGGCGTCAGCCGCCACGGCAGAGCGCACCGACACCGCAACGCTGCCAGCGTCGGATACGCCTCCCACGGCGGCGACGCC
>DUUT01000011.1 GCA_012841405.1 Chloroflexota bacterium | reverse complement strand
GCCCGTCACGGCGCACCGCCGCCGGCTCTGGCCGCGCCGATGGCCCCCGCTTCAAGACGCGTGGGCCGCTCCAGTCGGCGGTGGATGGCGAGCTCCTCGTCGATCGCCCCGCCCTGCGGCGAGCACTCCGTCTCGCCCAACAGCCGTCCGTTACCCAGTACATCGCCATCCTCAGCCCGCGGCAGACGGGCAAGACGACGCTCCTCCTGCGCCTCATGGAGCTGCTGCAGCCCGTGGCTACGTGCGTGTTCATCGACCTCTCGGTGTTGCGCGCCCAGGATGCCCGCGCCTGCTACCGCTTCGTGGCCTTTCAGCTGGTGAGCGAGTTCCGTGCCGCCGTCGGCAGTGCCGTACGCCTCCCCGAGGTGCCCCCAATCGAGAGCTCGGTCGACTTTCTCGAGTTCCTACGCGAGTTGGCCGAGGCCGTGCCGATGCCGCGCATCATCCTGCTCCTCGATGAGGTCGGCGCCCTCACCCCAGAGGCCTCGGACAGCTTTTTCAATACGGTGCGCACCGTGTTCACCCAGGGGCGAGGGCTCAACAGCCACCTCGCCAAGTACCTGTTCATCTTTAGCGGCGCGGTGGACCTCTACGCGCTGACCTTTGGCACGAACTCGCCGCTCAACGTCTGCGAAAAGATCTACCTCAACGATTTCGACGTCGAGGATGTCACCACCATCGTCGAGCAGTTCACGCACCTGGGGGTGACGGTGCCCGCCGAGGCGCCGCGCGCCATCCACGCCCTCACCGGCGGCCACCCCTACCTGACGATGCGCCTCTGCGCCCTGCTGGAGGAGGCCGGGCACAAGGCACTCACGCGCCAGGCGATCGAGGCGGCAGCGGAGCAGATGCTCGTGGAGGACGACAACATCCACCACGTCATCCACGAGCTGGAGCGCCGCCCCATCGAGCGGCGACGGCTGCGCGCCATCCTCCTCGAGGAGCGCCAGGTGCCGTTCAGCCGCAACGACCCGGTGTTGGCCTCACTGGAGATGATCGGCGCCATCCGCCCCACCCAGCCGTGCCAGCTGCGCAATCGCCTCTACGCCCGCGCCCTGCGCCGCTACTTTCGCGCCCATGCGGAGAACACCGGCACGCCGCCGGCCGTCATGCCCGCCGAGGTCGAGCAACTGGAGGACCCGGACGCCCTCTATGGACGCCTGCTGGCGCTGCGGCACGCGGCCATGGATGCACGCGGCGCCTACCGCCCCGGTCGAGAGTGGGAGGCCTTTGCGGCCGCGCTGTTCGCCACCGTGCCCGCCTTTTCCGTGTACCCCGACCTCCACGCCGACACGGGGCAACTCGACGTCGCCCTGACGATCAACCGCGATGCCCCCGGCGGCACCCTGTGGGCCATGTACCAGCCACTCATCCTCGTGGAGCAGTGCCACCTGGAGGACGGCACCCCGGAGCGCACCATCGCGCGCCTCGCCACCAAGGCGGCAGAGCACCGGGCGCGGCTGCTGTTCGTGCTGGCCACGGGCGGCGGCCCCGAGGCCG
>DUUT01000136.1 GCA_012841405.1 Chloroflexota bacterium | reverse complement strand
TCCCGGCGGGGCGCTGGGGCACACCGGAGGACCTGCAGGGGGCGGCGGTGTTCCTGGCCTCGGCGGCCTCGGACTATTGCCATGCCACCACCCTGGCCGTCGATGGCGCCTGGTTGAGCCGGTAGCGCCGGAGGGCGAGAGCCGCCTGCCTTGGTGTGCTGTCCATCGGAAAAGCCAGGAGCCTTTGCTCCTGGCTTTTTTGGTGCCCGGCGTTCTCTGGGGGACTGGGCGCGCACCCCGGGGTTGACGACAAAGGCCGGGCTGCACCCCGGCACGACGGCGCTGGCGATCGCGCAGAGGAGGCGATATAGGGAATCGTGATGAGCGGTCTCAAGGGCTCGCTTGCCCAACCCCATGCGCTCGTCCCAGGCAGGTGTGGCCGTCACTGCTGTTCGACCTCGCGGCCGATCCGGGCCAGCTCACCAATGTGATCGACGCGCATCCCGACGTCGCCGAACGGGTGCACGAGGCGCTGTTGGCCTTTATGCGGCAGATGGGCGCCCCCGAGGGCCGCATCGCCAAGTTCCTCCGTATCTGACGGCGGTGTGGCCCCAGGAGATGACCTCTCTATGGTAGCATCATCAGCTACCCCATGCGATGGAGGCGTGACAGCAGACCATGGACCCAGAGACCATCGTGTACCTGATTCGTGACCGGCAGGGACAGGTCATCGTTCTAACGACGTTGGAAGAGGCACAAGAGCTCGAGATACCCGAGGTGCCAGGAATCGAGGAGCAGTCCTTCGGCTGGGTGCTGGAGCATCACCCCCGTGCTCTGGTGTGCATTTGGTGCCAGTACGACTATGCGCACGAGCTCGCCGAACCCGTCTGAGGGCGGAACCTCGCCGGCGGGGTGGATATCGGCAGATCCACCCCGCCGGGGGCACCGAGGCCGCGCGCTCTGGATGGTGCTGTTGATCCCAGGCGCGAGGAGCCTTGCGTGCGCTGTCGTCCGCCTGCCCCTCCCCACTGCTGCGGACACCGCCTCCCGCATCCGCTGTTTATGGTATAATGGGATGTGTCGGCAAAGGACCGGCTCGGTGATCCTGCACTGCGGCAACCGGACAGCACCATCCCCGCCCGGTGTGCGCCTCGCACCATGCGTATTCCCCCGTTCGCATGCTGGGTAGCGGGCTCCCCAACCCACCAGGTCCCCATCCGCAGGCGGTCGTGCCGCCAGGCGCAGCGCGCGTGCACCCTCCCCACACCGCGACCCAACCGGCCCGCCAACGGGCGCCGCTGATCGCCACGCCCTTCTACGCGCTGCGGCCAGCCCTCCAGCCCCGCCGGGCGCACACGCCACGCGCCGCATCCAGATGCACCGCGCCCGCGCACTGCTCGCGTGCGGATCGCCAGAGATCGGATGATGGAGGAAACGACGCGATGTTGATCACGCTCTCACAGCGGTGGTGGGTGTTCGCGCTGCGTGGGGTGGTGGCCATCCTCTTTGGGATCGCGGCGCTGATCTGGCCTCAGCTGACGCTGTTTACCCTCGTGGTGCTGTTTGGCGCCTATGCTCTGGTCGATGGGATTCTGGCCATTGCCGCCGGGATCGCCGCCTACGAAAGGAACGAACGGTGGTGGGGAGAGCTCCTTGAAGGAGTGGTGGGCGTTCTCCTCGGCCTCGTGACCGTTTTCTGGCCGGGCATCACGGCGCTCATCTTGCTCTACCTCATCGGTGCGTGGGCCATCGTTACCGGTATCCTGGAGATCATTGCCGCCATCCGCTTACGGCGTGCCATCACTGGGGAGTGGCTCCTGATCCTCGGGGCCCTCCTATCGATCGTCTTTGGCGTGCTGCTTTTTGTGTCTCCAGGCGCGGGTGCTCTGAGCCTGCTGTGGCTCATCGCCGTGTACACCATCGCCTTCGGTCTCATCCTGGTCATCTTGGCCTTTCGCCTCCGCGGCGCACGGCTCTCCAGCGGCCCGACGGGCGTCGTCTGATCCCGGGCGCACCCGGCGATCCCGTCATCGCGACGGATCGGCGGGTATGCGCGGGACGAGTCGTTCTGGAAGGGAGATCCGATGGGCACACCCTCCCTCACCAGCAATCGGTCGCCCCAACCCAATATCCTCATCCTCTGTATGGATCAGTGGCAGACCCACATGGCCATTCCCGAGGGCGTCACGTTCCCGGCCATGCAGCGGCTGGAGGCCCGAGGGGTGAGCTTTGAGCGCCACTATTGCACCGTACCGCTCTGCACCCCCTCGCGGGCAACGATGTGGACGGGGCTGCATGCGGTGCACACCGGGGCGTATGAGAACACGAACTATGCCTGGATCGAGGGGCTCTCCCGCGAGATCCCCACCATTGGGCATCTGCTCCGCGAGCAGGGCTACTACACGGCGTTCAAGGGCAAGTGGCACCTCTCATGGCTGGACTATGGCGAGGATACCCTCGAGCCCTACGGCTTCTCTGACTACCAGCAGTGGGGCGAGATGTACGGCAGGCCCCTGGAGGGCCACATGCTCGATGGCACCGTGGCCTTTGAGACGGTGGACTGGCTGGAAACCAAAGCCCCTACCCTGAACCAGCCGTGGCTGATGGTGTGCAACCTGGTAAATCCCCATGACATCATGTACTACCTGCCCGATCCGGTCGAGATGCCCCCGCCTGGCGGCGCCACGCGGGCCCTCAAGACGCCACAGCAGCGCTTGGGCTGGTTCGACCAGACCTGGAACGTTTGCCTGCCACCGAACCTGAACGACGATCTCGCGCTGCAGCCCTACGGCGTGCACGCCTATCGCGACAGCACCGACTATCACTACGGGCGGGTGCCCGATGACCGGCCGGACCTGTGGCTTCGGCGGCGCAATTACCTCATCAACTGCATGCGCCTGGTGGATGCCCAGTTCACCACCATCCTCGAGGCGCTCGACCGGCAGAGTCTGTGGGACAACACGGTGGTCATCTTTACCAGCGACCACGGGGAGATGAACGGGGCACACCGCATGCAGCAAAAGGGGGCCATCCACTATGACGAGGCCACCATCGTCAACCTGACGGTGTGTGTGCCCGGCGGCCCTCGGGGCCAGCGCACGGCTGCCGTAGGCTCCCACCTCGATCTGGCGCCCACGCTCCTCGCCTTCGCCGGGTTGGAGGAGGAGCACATCCACCAGCGCTACCCGCACCTCAAGGGGCGCAGCCTGAAGGAGGTCATCCTTCACACCGCGGGGGCTGGCCCCCGCGGCAGTGTCCACGCGCCCGGCGATGGCGCCCTCCTGTGCTGGGACGGGTTGGCGTCCCTCGATCTGGAATGGGCTCAGACCGGCGCGCTCAGCGGGTTGAGCGCCATGGATCTGGCGCCGGGCAACGCGTTTGTCGATGCCGAGCAGCGGCTCAAGGCGGTAGGCGCACGTTACGGAGCACCCGATTGGGGCAAACGTACCTTCTACCGCGCCGTCGTGGATGGCCAGTACAAGCTCGTGCGCTGGTTCAGCCCCACGGCGTACGGCAATCCGGCGACCCTCGATGCGCTCTATGCCACGAGCGATGTCACCCTACACGATCTCGTCCACGATCCCGGCGAGCTGGAGAACCTGGGCCACCCCGCCCATCCCCGGTACGATCCAGCCCTGGTGGAACGGATGCTTGCCAAGCTGCACGCGCTGGTTGAGCACGAGATCGGCGAGGACAAGGCGCCCTTTGACCTCGACCTCTTTGGGACGCGCGCGGTCACGTACCGCCGGCGGCCGCGCTGAGCGGTCCGTCGGCCCCGCCGCTCGGTGGCGCCCATAGGGCCTGTACGCCCGGCAGGCCACGCCTTGCCAGGGGCGGCATCGTCCGCAGTGTATCCGGCAATGCCGCCCCTCCCACGCCGCGAGTGTGCCGCGCTTGGCGATGTGCGCACTTTGCCTGGGCGGACAATCCCCTATAATGCCCTTACCCCTGCCGGCCGTCCGACAGGACGTAGGTGTCGGGTGCGCCTCCGCAGGCGGCGCAAGCTACGATGGGAGGGCATTACGGGCCACCATCACCAAGCTACCCGGGAGGTAGAGTGCAATGGGCAGACCTGTCAAGGTCACAGTCATCGGCGCAGGCAGCGTGCAGTTCTCCATCGGGGTCGTCAAGGACCTCTGTCTCACCGAGAACCTCGCCGGCAGTCACGTCACGTTGATGGACATCGACGAGGAGCGCCTGGAGACGATCCACAAGCTGGCCGAGCGCTATGTCAAGGAGCTGGGCGGCTCCCTCACCTTTGATCGGACCACCGATCGTCGCCGCGCCCTGCAAGACGCGGACTTTGTCATCAATACGGCAGGCAAGGAGCGCATGCCGCGCGAGGGGCGCCGCGCCCTCTTTGAGAAGTATGGTCGCGTCGCCGGGAACTTTCACGTCGGTTACATGTACAACATGGCCCTCATGCTCGACATCGCCCGCGACGTCGAGGCCGTCTGCCCCGACGCATGGCTCATCCAGTCGGGCAACCCGGTGCGCGAGGGCGTTCCCCTCGTCACCCGGGAGACGGGCGTCAAGATCATCGGCCTGTGCCACGGCCACTATGGCTACATCAACGTCGCCAAGACGCTGGGGTTGGACCCCGACAAGGTGAGCTGGACGGCGCCGGGCCTCAACCACTGCATCTGGCTGACCGATTTCCGCTACGAGGGCGAAGACGCCTATCCCATCCTCGACCGCTGGATTGAGAATGAGGCCGAGGCCTACTGGCGCGACCGCGAGGCGAACCGCGACAAGTACGGCCTCGAAGACCAGATGAGCCGCATGGTGATCGACCAGTACCGCAAGTTCGGGCTGCTGCCCATCGGCGATACGACGCGCGGCGGCGGTTGGTGGTACAAGACGGATATCGACACGCGCGTCTTTTGGTACGGCCCGTATGGCGGCTTTGGCTCCGAGCTGCACCGCGAACCGTGGCATGCGTCGCTGGCCAAGCGCCTCGAGGAGATCCACGAGGTGACGAGCGACCCCTCCCGCTCGGTGCTGGAGGCCTTTCCGCCCGTCAAGACGCGTGAGCAGCAGATCCCCATCATCGACGCGCTCACGAACGACGTGGCGGGCCTGTTCCAGATCAACGTGCCCAACCAAGGTGCGCTGCCCGGCGTGCCCGATCACGTGGTGACCGAGCTGCCGGTGATCATTGACAAGGCCGGGCTGCACCGCATCCAGCTCGACCCGCTGCCCAACAAGCTGATGCTCGAGGTGATCCAGCCCCACATTCTAGGCATCGAGTGGGGCGTCGAGGCCTATGTCACGGGCGACGCCGAGATGTTGGTGGACGCCCTGCTGATGCTCAACGCCTATGACCATGGCGGGCCTACGGCCACCTCGCACGCGCAGGCCAGGGGCTTTATCGAGGAGCTGTTGGCCCTGCCCGACGAGCAGGACTGGGCGGGACAGTTCTCCTGGCGCCAGCCATCGTGGGCGCATGTGCTCAAGCGCCCAGCGCAGTAATCGCATCCCCATAGGCACGACGCCCGCGCGGCGGTCGGCTCGATGTGTGCGCCGACCGCCGCGCGTTTGCGCTCATGGCCTCACTCCGCCAGGGCGAGTATACCCCCATGCGCTGCTCGCTATTGCGGCCCCTTGTCTCCCACCATCCCCTTGTGCTATACTTATCGTACGTGCGCTGCCAAGGAGCCTCCTATGCTGGCCAAGATCGCAAGCTGCGCCTTGGTGGGCCTTGAGACCCGTCTCGTGGACGTCGAGGTAGACGTCCACCCCGGTCTGGTGGGTATGATCGACATCGTCGGCCTCCCGGATGCGGCCATCCAGGAATCGCGCCAGCGGGTGCGCTCGGCGATTCAGAACTCGAACCTCTCCTTTCCACAGAAGCGCGTCACGGTGAACCTGGCCCCCGCGGACATCCGCAAGGAGGGCCCCGCGTACGACCTGCCCATCGCCGTCGGCATCCTCGCCGGGGGCGGGCAGGCGCCCATCGATTTCGATGGCAGCCTCTTTATCGGCGAGCTCTCCCTCGATGGGTCGGTGCGCCACATCAACGGCGTCATCTCCATGGCGTCCTTCGCCCGTGAGCAGGGCATCGAGACCCTCTACGTCCCCGCGGTGGACGCCCCAGAGGCGGCGCTGATCCCCGATCTGACGGTCATCCCGGTGCAGAGTCTGGGGCAGCTCATCATGCACCTCAACGGCCTGCTCCTCATCCCGCCCTACGTGCCCACCCCGGAGGAGCAGGACGAGACCGAGCCCGAGTACGCGACGGACATGGCCGAGATCCGTGGGCAGGAGCACGTCAAGCGCGCCCTCGAGGTGGCCGCCGCCGGGGGGCACAACGTGCTCATGGCCGGGCCGCCCGGCTCGGGCAAGACGTTGCTGGCCCGCTCGTTGCCGTCGATCCTGCCGCGGATGGGCATCGAGGAACAGCTCGAGGTCACCAAGATCTATTCCGTGGCGGGCATGCTGCCGCCGGGGCAGCCCCTCATGCGCCACCGCCCCTTCCGTGCGCCGCACCACACCATCTCTCAGGCGGGGCTGGTGGGCGGCGGGCACTGGCCGCGCCCCGGCGAGATCTCCCTCGCCCATCGGGGGGTGCTCTTCCTCGACGAGTTCCCCGAGTTTGGCATGCGCACGCTGGAGGTGATGCGTCAGCCCCTGGAGGACAAGGTCGTCACCATCTCGCGCTCCTCGGGGTCGCTCAGCTTTCCGGCGAATTTCACGCTCGTGGCCGCCATGAACCCCTGCCCCTGCGGCTTCTATGGCGACCCGACGCGCGAGTGCACCTGCTCCCGGAGCATGATCGAGAGCTACCAGAAGCGCATCTCGGGGCCCATGATGGACCGCATCGACATCCACGTGGAGGTGCCCCGCGTCGCGTACGAAAAGCTCGCCGGCAGCACCCTGGGAGAGCCCTCGGCGCGCATCCGTGATCGCGTCGAGGGCGCACGGCGCCGCCAGGCCGAGCGCCTGACGGCGGCAGGGCTGCACGCCAACGCCGAGATGGGGCCCGCGGAGGTGCGCCGCTTCTGCGACCTCGATGAGGCAGGCCGCGGCCTCATCAGGGCCGCCATGCGCCAGCTCAACCTCAGCGCCCGCGCCTACCACCGCGTGCTCAAGCTGGCGCGCACCATCGCCGACCTGGCGGGCGAGGAGCGCATCCAGGCGCCGCACCTCGCGGAGGCGTTGCAGTATCGGCCGCGGGAGCGGGAGTGAGACACCCTTGCCGGGCCCTGGGTAGTGCCGGACGCCAAGAGGGTAGACCGACGCCGGGAGGGGCCACGTCCGCCGAAAGGCCGATGTGATTCCCCGGGGCTAGGCGCTAAACCCAGGATGAGGATGGAGCGCTCTGACGCGCGGATTCACGACGCCCGCGGACAAGATCGCCGCTTGCTGCCGGCGGTGGCGGATTACCGAACGGGCGCTCACGGTCCCACCCCCTCACACCCACTCCACGTAGCCCAGGCGCTCGAGGAACTGAAAATACTCCCCAAGGTCGATCTCCGTCGGGCCGAACTCGAGCTCCACCCGGCGCTGGATCTCGCCGATGCGCAGCGTCCCGTCGGCCCAGTAGAGGCCAAAGGTCAACACCGGCGACCACATGGGGTTCGCGCCGTGGGTGGCGCGCTCGAGCTCGGCGCGCGCGGCGTCGGGGATGCCACACAGGGTGAGCAGGCCGGGGACCTTGCGTCGCGGGATACGCTCCGCGCCCGGGCGCAGGGGTCGCGCCTGCCGCTCGGCC
>DUUT01000010.1 GCA_012841405.1 Chloroflexota bacterium | reverse complement strand
GATGGTAGGCCGCTCTCGTTGGAGGCCGTCGCAAAGAACCACATGCCGACGTTGCGCGAGACACCGTCGAAGGTGGGCAAGGTGCTGCAAACGCGGCGGGTCATGCTGGCGCAAGTGGACGCCGACCGGCGCCTCTCCGAAGAGGGCAAGCAGGAACAGCGCGCCACGGTCAAGGAGCGCGCTATCGCGGAACTCGACCAGGCCGAGGGATTCGCCGGGGACGCCAAGGGCGTCATGGAGCGGGCCATTGCCGAGGCGCTGAAGGTGGACCGCACGCCCGAGGAACAACTGGCCTATGAGACCCGCGCGACGCGGCTGTGGGCCAGATTCCGGCCACTGCTCGAGGGCCCCCACCCGGCGCTCGACCCGCTAGAGTTGGTACAACGGGAGAGCGACAATCTCGATAGCCTCCAAGTGCTCAAGGAGGAGCTTCCCGACTTTATGGCGGCCCATGGGCAGTCCGACCAGTTGCGCGCCACGGTACTCAAGGTGCTTGAGGAGGCCGAGACGGCGCTACTGCCGCCCGAGGGGCAACTGGCGCGCAAGCTACAGGCGGAGATTGCCGACGGCTGGCCGCGACTGATGATGGCGGTGAACTATGCGCGTGCCGAGGTGGCCGGCGATACCCCGTGGACGGTGCTCCCCTCGTGGGGCAGTAAGCATGAGGTGGTCGAGGTACCGACTCTGGCGCTGTAGGGTTTCACCCCCACGGAATCTTGATAGATCTTGGTGCCGCGAGGCGCGCGAGCTGTTGCGGCTCTAGAATGCCGCAGGACGGCTTGCAGGGCGCCCATGCGATGCATGATACCTGTGGCTCTATTTTCGCGTGGAATTGACGGTAAAGGACACGGTATGCAGGCTATCTAGACGCAAGATACAGCATATCGACGCAGTCGAGTATGTCACTTAGAGAAATAACTCACATACTCACTGCCTCTGGACAAAAATGTGCCTTGACCCGCTGCTGCTGCTCTGTTATGATGCTGGCGAAGGAAAGAGCCGCGACGCGTGAACGTCCGGCTCTCCGGCCCAGGTGATGCGGCACCAAGGCATAGGGAGTCTACCACGACCCGCCTCACGGTGCAAACCCTGGGGCGGGTTTTTTGTGGTCAGGGGGACTGCCAACGACCAACCGTGTCGCCGAGTAGGGGTTCTCGCACCGGCGGCAAAAGCACAACCTGTAGTAGGTGCGCGGCATTGCCACTACTACCAGTTGTGTCGGTAGCTCAATGGTAGAGCGACCGGCTGTTAACCGGTTGGTTGTTGGTTCGAATCCAGCCCGAGGAGCCAGTAGCCCTGCAGTGATGGGCCGAGCCCCGCGACACAGCGTTCGCGGGGCTCTTGCATTGTGCAGGAGTGTATGAGGATAGGCAGAAGCGTTCGTATGATTTTGGGCGCGAAAGCATAATAACGCGCTGGGCTATTCACATGTGTGTGAACAAGGACACCGACACGAGCTCTGCCATCACAGGAGAACCGACGATGGACGCCGCAGCATTCAAGGATAGCCCGAGTGGTAGGCTTGTCTGGGCACAGCGTCGCAACCGCGTGTACCACGCCGATGAGCTACTGCGCGCCATCCAGGATCCCATCGTGATGGACGGTGGCCACCACACCACCTAGCAGCAGGGAGCCCCCCTATGCCCCACGACCGCAGGCACATCGTCCACGGCGTGCTGGTCCAGGTCGACCCGTGGCGTGCTCCCCGTATCCCTTGACATCCCCCTCGTTTGCCGATACCCTTGCGCCAACCCTCGCTGGGTAACCCGCCAACCACCACACCAGGAGTCGCGCATCATGCGTCGCATCGCCGTACAAGGCTGCACCGTCGCTCCGCCGCCCACCTGGGCGCTGTGGGAGCGTTTCCTTATCGACCGCATCAACGAGGCCGCGCCCGACTTTCAGGAGCGCTACACCCGTCAAGACGGCACCTTTGTCTGGCGGGAGAGGTGGCCCGGATTCGATGGCTCGGACGACGGCTACGAGTCGTACCATAACTGGCCGCTGTTCTACGCCCTGGGGGGCTCCGCTGAGCTGCACGACCGCAGCCGCTGGCTATGGGAGGCGGTCACCAAGCAGTTCACCGAATACGGCCAGATCTATCGCGAGTTCGACGCCAACTATGACTGGATGCATCACGGCGAGAGCTCGATCTACTTCTACTACTTTGGCCTGGCCGATCCGACGGTGCACCGCGACCGTGCTCGCACGCTGCGCTTTGCGGGGATGTACATCGGCGAAGACGCTGAGGCCCAGAACTGGGACCCCGTCCACAAGATGATACGCTCGCCCATCACCGGCAGCCGCGGGCCGCGGTTCGTCAATGAATGG
>DUUT01000009.1 GCA_012841405.1 Chloroflexota bacterium | reverse complement strand
GCGGGTCGAGCGGGCGACCCGGTCGGCCGCGAGCAGGCCGAGGGCAACGACGAGCAGAGTAGCCAGGACGAAGGCGATGGCGCGGCGCGACATGTGTACCCCCCGCAGATGCTGGGGGCATGGTAGTGGGTGGGGATGAGGGTGTCAATGGGGGAGAAAGCGGACCGCACTCGCGGGCCGTCGCCGGCGCGCCCACCGGCCTCAGGATCCAGGCACTAGATCACGACCTGTGGTATGCACTCCATGGGTACAAGTGGCCAACAAGCCCCCATAAAACGCAGTGAACGTGCTCTATTCATTGCGCGCACCCAAGGGGCTGACAGCACATGGAGCTCTGGCTGTTGCACGTATCGTCGCACGTCTCGCCGTCGGCACACCCTGCAGAGAGCCCATCCTACGAGCTCAGGCTTGGCCTACACTGCCTTGCTGGGCCACCGGCTCACATTGTCGCCGCGACCACCAGTCACGCCTCGAACCCTGCCTCCTTTGCTCTCACGACTTTGCTCAGCTTCCCATTCACTTCTACCGCATCCACCCCATAGTGCGCGCGCCGATGGCAATTGGGACACACGGCCGCCACCCATCTCGGATTATCAGGTCCACCATCGGACAAGCGGCGGATATGATGGGCCTCCAAGAACGGCTCCCCCTCGGCTGTTTCGAACGGGGCCGGCTTATCGCACGCCTCGCATACCCCGCCCGCTCGAGCCAAGACATAGCGGCGCACGTCTCGTGACCTCTCGCGGACGGTCTGCAATCGCGCTGTGAGGTCCTCCCCATCCGGCGCTGCTAGTGCACGTCGGCGTAGCTCTGCCAAGTCTGCAGAGGCCCGGTGCCCTGGCCTATCGCTGCCGAGCGATTCCAGACGCGCCAACTCGAACAGGATCGCCCTGCGTACGTTGCCATCTCGGTCCGGGAGTCGCTCAAAGCGATGCCCGATACTCACCATCTGGCCTACGAAGCGGCAGACCCCGCCATCCATCTGCTCAAACAAAAGCAAGTCCTTGCCGTCTCTTGCGTGATCGCGGATAGCGGCATTTCCGCGCACAAAGCGCATGTCACCGACCTGCCCTGCGCCAGTGAAGAGAAACACCTGGTCATCGATCCACCTGTCGTGATAACCGTATGCCGCACCCGTCTTGCTGGTGAACAGAAGTGCAACGGGGGCGCCCCTTGGTGTGCTTATCCCACCGCGTTGTTGACCCCCGAGGCGCTCGTGGATCGCCGCTCTCTCATACAGCTGTCCCGGTGTGAACATCGTGCCACCCTGCGTAGGCTTCTCCCTACGCATCAGATCCAGGCCATCACCCTGCGATTCGTACTCGATATGCGCTCACGCCACTCACGGCCATTGTCAGCGCTAGAGCGAGGGCTCGGGCAAAACGTCCATGACTGCCCTCAGTCCGTGGGGAAAATGCCGAATAGCATATGGCTCTACGAGCCCTACATCAGTCAGCCTGCCTACGGTCCAGAGGTACAGGGTGGTAGCGTGCCACGGAGCGGTCTTCCCTTTCGCATATTGCTCGCGAAGCACGGCGTGCTGTCCGCGCTTCGCTCCCCAAACGATCTGACTCGCTGCTCATGCAGCTGTTCTCTCCCAACCCCAATGGGCCCTACCCCGGAAGCCCCATCCCCAGGCAAAACCTCCTCCACACGGATGCATTATACTCGAACTAACGTCCCAGCACAATCCCTTACCTAGTAGACTAGATAATAGGCTAACCAAAACCTAACTCCTTTCCTTTTCCTCCCATTTACGACACTACCCACCAAAGCTCTCCCCCCGCTTGGCATCACCCCTCCCGCCGCGTACAATCCCCTGCACCCCCTCATGGAAAGGAACCCTGATGCCTCAGACGGATCGTGAGCTAGCGGCCACCATCGCCGCCGAGTTGAGCCTGTCGCCCGACCAGGTCGAGCGCACCGTCGCCCTGCTGGACGCGACGAACACCATTCCCTTTATCGCGCGGTACCGCAAGGAGGTCACCGGCGGGCTCGACGAGGAGCAGCTGCGGGCCATCGCCGCGCGGGCCGCATACCTGCGCAATCTCGCCGACCGCAAGCGCACGGTGCTCGATTCCATCGCCGAGCAAGGCAAGCTCACCGACGACTTGCGGGCGCGCATCGAGACGGCGGCTACCCTCCAAGAGGTGGAGGACCTCTACCTTCCCTATCGCCCCAAGCGCCGTACCCGCGCCACTGTGGCCCGCGAGCGGGGGCTGGGGCCGCTGGCAGAGATGATCCTGGCCCAGGAGGCCACCACCGGCACGCCGGAGCGCTATGCCGTCGCATTTCTGTCGGACGACGTTCCCACGGTGGAGGATGCCCTCGCCGGTGCCCGCGACATCGTGGCGGAAGAGACGGCCGAGGACGCCGAGGCGCGTGGGTATGTGCGCCAGGCGTTCCAGGCCAATGACGTGCTGGCCAGTCGCCGGGCCAAGGACGCTCAGGATCCGGGCGGCAAGTATCGCCTCTACTACGAGTACACCGAGCGCCTGGCGGCCATGCCGCCGCACCGCCTGCTGGCCGTGAACCGTGGGGAGCGCGAGGGCGTGCTGCAGGTCGGCGTAGAGATGGACGACGACGCCCTCATCGCGGCGCTGCAGCGGCGGGTCCTCCGCAGGCCCGAGTCCGTCTTTCGCGACGAGCTCCTGGCGGCGGTGGCCGACGGTTATCGGCGGCTCATGCGCCCCTCCATCGAGCGCGAGGTGCGCGCCGCCCGCACGGAGGAGGCAGAGGCCCACGCCATCCGCGTGTTCGGTGCCAACCTGCGTCAACTCCTCCTGCAGCCGCCGCTGCGCGGTGTGCGGGTGCTGGCCATCGACCCTGGCTTTCGCACCGGCAGCAAGGTGGCGGTGGTGGACGAGACGGGGCGCTATCTGGATAGCACCACCATCTATCCCCACGAGCCGCAAAAGCGCTGGGCAGAGGCGAAACGCACCCTCGAAGGGCTCGTCGCGCGGCATGGTGTGGGGGTGGTGGCCATCGGCAACGGCACCGCCTCCCGCGAGACAGAGGCGCTGGTGGCCGAAGCCATCGGCGAGGGGCTGCCCGTGTCCTACGTGATGGTGAGTGAGGCGGGGGCCTCGGTATACTCGGCGTCCAAGCTGGCGGGGAGTGAGCTGCCCCAGCTCGACGTCTCGATTCGCGGCGCAGTGTCCATTGCGCGGCGCCTGCAGGACCCCCTGGCCGAGTTGGTCAAAATCGACCCCAAGAGCATCGGCGTGGGGCTCTATCAGCATGACGTAAACCAGAAGGCGTTGGCCGAGGCGCTGGATGCAGTGGTCGAGAGCGCGGTCAACTATGTGGGGGTAGACGTCAACACCGCCTCGCCGGCGCTCTTGCGCTATGTGGCCGGCATCGGCCCGCGCCTGGCGGCGAATATCGTCGAGCATCGTGACGCCAACGGCCCCTTTGCGCGACGCCGCGACCTGCTCAAGGTCAAGGGACTGGGGGCCAAGGCGTTCGAGCAGGCGGCGGGCTTTTTAAAGGTGGTCGGCGAGGAGCCGCTCGACAACACATTTATCCATCCCGAGTCCTATGCGGCCTGCTACGCTCTGCTGGAGCGCATGGGCCTCAGTGGCCGCGAGGCGGGCCTGGCGACGCGCGTGCAGGAGGGCAGGGAGGCGCTCCGTGCGACGGGGCTGCGCGAGGCGCAGCTGGCCGAGGAGTTGGGGATCGGCGTGCCCACGCTGCAGGACATGCTCGCCAACTTGCTCAAGCCGGGGCGTGACCCGCGAGAGGACCTCCCCGCGCCCATCCTGCGGACCGATGTGCTCACGATGGAGGATCTGCGCGAGGGGATGATGCTCAAGGGGACGGTGCGTAACGTGGTGGATTTCGGCGCCTTTGTCGATATCGGCGTCAAGCAGGACGGCTTGGTGCACATCTCGCAGATGGCCGACCACTACGTCCGTGATCCGCTGGACGTCGTCTCGGTGGGCGATATCGTCGACGTGCGCGTCATCAGTATCGACCTCGAGCGTGGCCGCATTGGTCTGAGCATGAAGAGCTAGGTTCAGCGCGAGGCGCGCTTGCAGAGCCGCGATGCGACGCCGAGCACCATGCACCGGCCACGTCCAAGGGCCAACGTCCTCCACAGGCTGCTGTCACCCGCTGGGTATCGATCACTGACTTCCGAGGAACGCTCCTATACCGCTTGCGACTAGAACGAACGTGCTATAGAATGGATAGGTAGAGCACGTGACGCGGACCCCGGCCGCGATGGGGGGAGCACGCATGGCGAAAGCGATGGGCCTGGAGCAGCGCACGGTCACGCTCCCGGAGGGAGCGCGTATTGTCTTTCGCACGGGTGGCCCGGAGGGTGGCCGCCCTGTCGTTCTGTTGCACGGCGGTGGCACGGATAACGGCATGCTCTCCTGGCGCGACACGATTCCTGCGCTCGTCGGCGCGGGGTTGCGGGTCTATGTGCCGGACATGCCCGGCTATGGCGACAGCCCCCCTGACGTGCGCCCGTCGACCATGAAGAACCTCATCGGCTATTTGGGCGGCCTGATGGACGCCTGGCAGCTGGACCGCGCTGCGCTGGTGGGGGTGTCCATGGGCGGGGCCATCGCCATCGGCTATACCCTATGGCAGCCGGCGCAGGTCGAACGCCTCGTCCTCATCGGCACCTATGGTATTCAGGACCGGGCCCCGTTCCACCGGTTGAGCTACCTCTATCTGCGCGTTCCCTGGCTTACTCGGCTCTCGTGGGCCCTCATGCGGCGCTCGCGGGCACTGGCGCGCTACAGCCTGGCGCAGATCGTCCGTAACCCGCGTTCACGCACCGAGGCGCTGGTGGACGAAGTGCTGGAGGCGTTGCAGGATCCCAACGCGCAGAGGGCCTTTGGCACCTTTCAGCGTGACGAGATCCGCTGGCACGGCGTCAAGACGAACTATGTCCCTCGGCTGTCCGCGATCGACGTGCCCGTCCTCCTGATCCATGGCTCGCACGACATCGGCGTGACGGTTCGTGATGCCGAGCGCGCCATGGCGCACTTGCGGAACGGTCGCCTGGAGGTCATCGAGGGGGCAGGACACTGGACGCAGCGCGATGATCCGGAGCGTGTGAATCGGTTACTGCTCGACTGGCTGGCGCCGGACGCTGCGCGCGTCGCACGGCAAGTTGGGCTGCGAACGTGCGAGGAGCAGCCATGACCGATGGCCTGGATCTGTTCATGCCGGCGGTGCGCCGCTGGTTCCTCGAGGAGTATGGTGCGCCCACAGCACCGCAGCGCCTGGGCTGGCCGGCGATCCAGCGCGGCGAGCACACCCTCATCCTCTCGCCGACGGGCTCGGGCAAGACGATGGCCGCCTTTCTCTGGGGTCTCAATGCCATCTTTCAGGACTTGGCCGCGAACCCCGAGCTGAGCGGCGTCCAGCTCTTGTACGTCTCGCCCCTCAAGGCGCTGAATAACGACATCGAGCGCAACCTCCGCGCGCCCCTGGCGGGGATTCGGCGCACCGCCAGACGGCTGGGGATCGAGTTGCCGCCGCTGCGGGTGGCGGTGCGCACCGGCGACACGCCCCAGTCGGCGCGGCAGCGCATGGTGAAGCAGCCGCCCCACGTGCTCATCACGACCCCAGAGTCGCTCTACCTCATCCTCACCAGCCCCCGCGCCTGCGAGGTGCTTGACACCGTCAAGACGGTGATTGTGGACGAGATACACACGCTCTGTGGCAACAAGCGCGGCGTGCACCTCGGCCTGAGCCTCGAGCGGTTGACCCACCGCGTAGAGGCCGCACGATCCGCCTCCGAGGCGAGCCCATCCGCTGCTGCCGCTGGGGATGCGCGCCGTTCGGCGCGCAGTGGCCCGCAGCGTATCGGCCTGTCGGCCACGCAGCGCCCGTTGGAGGAGGTGGCCCGCTTCCTGGGAGGCCAGGAATGGTGGCGGACGGACGGCGGTGACGAGTTGGTCCCTCGGCCGGTGACCATCGTCGACGCCGGGACGCAAAAGCCGATGGACCTGCGGGTGATCACCGCGGTGCCCGACCTGCGGCGCCTGCCTGCGGACTCGATCTGGCCCTTCCTCATCCCCCGGGTGCTCGATGACGTCCGGCGGCATCGCACCACTCTCATCTTTGCCAACAGTCGCCGCGCCGCGGAGCGCGCCGCCGATCGCCTGAACGAGCAGTACGCCCTGGAAGAGGAGGAAGAGATCCCGCCGGGCTCCCCCGAGGGCTTGCTGCGCGAGGGCGTCTCGGTTGGCCGAGGGATGTTTGGCACCGGCCGCGTCGGCGGGCCATTCCGCGCTCACCATGGCAGCGTCTCGCGAGAGGTGCGCCTCGAGCTCGAGCAGCAGCTCAAGGCGGGGCGGCTCCCCGCCCTCATTGGCACGAGCTCGCTGGAGCTGGGGATCGACATTGGCACCGTCGATCTGGTGGTGCAGCTCCAGTCGCCGCGCAGCGTGGCGCGCGGCCTGCAGCGCGTGGGCCGCTCGGGACACCTGGTGGGGCAGACGAGCGCGGGCCGCATCTATGCCACCCACCGAGAGGACCTGCTCGACGCCGGCGCCGTCGCCCATGGCATGCTGCGGGGCGATATCGAGCCGACCTATACCCCGCACAACTGCCTCGATGTGCTGGCGCAGCACATCGTCGCCATGGTAAGCATGGAGCCCTGGGCCGTGCCAGACCTCTTCCGGCTGGTGCGGCAGGCCTACGGCTACCACAACCTGAGCCGCGACGCGCTGGTGTCGGTGCTCGACATGCTGAGCGGCCGCTACCCCAGCGACGCGTTCCGCGAGCTGCGGCCGCGTATCGCCTGGGATCGTGTGCACGACACGCTGGTGGCGCTCCCCGGCAGCCGGCTGCTGGCGATCACCAACGGCGGCACGATCACCGACCGCGGCCTCTTTCGTGTCTACCTGCCCGACCGCAAGACGCTTCTGGGCACGCTCGATGAGGAGTTTGTCTTTGAGACCCACGTCGGTGACGTCTTTACCTTGGGCACGGGCACGTGGCGCGTCCTCGAGATGGACGAGGATGCGCTCGTCGTAGGCGATGCCGCCGGTGACATGCCGCGCATGCCTTCCTGGCGTGGCGACGCCGTGCGTCGCGACTATGCCATGGGCCGACGGCTGGGCGCCTTCCGGCGTCTCCTCGCCGAACGCGTCGTCGACCTGCCGCCGCTTCCCGACGACCCGAGCGCTCCGTGGCCCGAGGAGGCCGCGTCGGTCATCGCCTGGCTAGCGACGGACTATGCCATGGATGAGGCTTCGGCGCGCAACGCCATCCTCTACGTGCGGCAGCAGCTCGACGTGCTGGGGGCCATCTCTTCCGATCGGAGCGTGCTGGTGGAGGTCTTTACCGACGCCATCGGCGATCAGCGCATGGCCATCCACTCCTGCTTTGGGAGCCGCGTGAACAGTGCCTGGGCGCTGGTGCTCGCGCAGGCGCTGCGCGAGCGGATGCGCACGCGCGTCGAGACGCAGGTCAACGACGATGGTATCCTGTTCCGCTTTGTCGACGCGGATCGCGAGCCGCCCATCGACCTGGTGCGCAGCATGGCGCCGGCGGAGGCGCGGGAACGCCTCCTCCTCGAGCTGCCGGATTCAGCGCTGTTTGGCGCCCAGTTCCGCATGAACGCCGCTCGGGCGCTCCTGTTGCCGGGGTCGCGGGGGGGCGCCGCACCCCCTTCTGGCTGCAGCGCCTCCGCGCCAAGGACCTGCTGGCCGTGGCGCGCCAGTTCGAGGACTTTCCCATCGTTGCCGAGACCTACCGTGATTGCTTGAGCGACGTCCTCGATCTCGGGCATCTTATGGAGGTGTTGGCCGGCATCCAGGAAGGGGCCATCCGCGTCGTCGAGGCGGAGACGATCGTGCCCTCGCCCGTGGCGGGCAGCCTCCTGTTTGATTTCATCAACGTACAGATGTACGAGGGCGATCTGCCCAAGACGGAGCGCCAGATGCAGGTGTTGGCGTTGAACCGCGAGCTGCTCGGACAGCTGTTGGAGGAGGGCGCCCTTCCCGACCTGCTGCGCCCCGATGCCGTATCGGGCGTCGAGGCAGAGCTGCAGCATCTGGCCGATGGCTACCAGGCGCGCAGCATGGACGAGCTGGCCGTCATTATGCACGAGTTGGGCGACCTGACAGCCGATGAGGTGGCCGCGCGCTGCCTCGGAGAGGGGCGCGCGTGGCTGCAGCGCCTCGCCGCCGACGGGCGGGCGTTCGAGGTGCCGATCCCTGTGCCGGGGGGACAGGAGCGGCGCTGGATCGCTGCCGAGGACTATCTCCGGTATCGCGACGCCTTTGCCCTGCCCGACGAGCCCCCCATGCCGTTGCCGGAGGAGTTGCTGGCGACGCGCCTGACGCCTGACGCCGCACGCGAGGCGCAACTGCGGATCTGGGCGCGCACGCGCGGCCCGTGGACGCGGGCGACCCTCGCCGCACGCTATGCCTTCCCCGAAGGGGGGCTCGACGACGCTCTCGAGCGGCTGGTGGAGGAGGGGTTGTTGGCCACCGGCTCCCTCCGGCCCGGGGCGCGGGAGCGCGAGTGGTGCGACCGACGCGTGTTGGAGCGCATTCACCGGCGCACGCTGAGCCTGTTGCGACGCGAGGTGCAGCCCGTTTCGGTCCCTCGCTATGCCGAGTTCCTGGCCGCATGGCAGGGGGTCGGCGCGCCCCACCGCGCCGGCAAGGAGGGGCTCGTGGCGGTGATGCAGCAGCTGCGCGGGCTCGCGGTGCCCGGTATGGTGTGGGAGCGCGACCTCTTGCTGGCGCGCGTGACGGATTATCGGCCCGCGCTGCTGGATGATCTCTGCGTTGATGGCGATCTCGTGTGGGTGGCCACGGGTTCCGGGGACCCGCGTCGGGCGCGGGTGCGGTTCCTCTTTCGCGGGGAGGGGGCGCTGTACCTCGATCCGCCGCCGGGGGAGCACGCCGCCGACCCGGCGGCGCCTGCGACAGCGGCGCGGC